>DXDW01000212.1 GCA_019115305.1 Candidatus Anaerofilum excrementigallinarum | reverse complement strand
CGCCGTCTCCTGCAAGCTCATGACGTCGATGTTCAGGGTGAGCTTGCCGCTTTCGATCTTGGACATGTCCAGTACGTCGTTGATCAGCCCCAGCAGATGCTTGCTGGACAGGGTGATCTTGCGCAGGCAGTCCCGCACCTGGGCGGGGTTGTCCAGGTTGGCGCTGGCAATGGCCGTCATGCCCACAATGGCGTTCATGGGGGTGCGGATATCGTGGCTCATGTTGGACAAAAACTCGCTTTTGGCCCGGCTGGCCCGCTCGGCCTCCCGCTGGGCCTTTTCCACCGCCGCCAGCTGCCGGCGGGACATGCGCAGGTAGAGCACAAAAATCACCAGAGTAGCCACCAGCAGTATCCCGCAGCCCGCCAAAGTGACTATCACCCGCTGCAGACCCAGGCTGGACACGGCTTCGTCCAGGGGGCCGTGGAGCATCACCGTCACCAGATACCACTGGGAATGGCTCAGGGGAGAGCAGAACACATGGCGCAGCTGGCCGTCCACCAGGATCACCATGCTGAAGGTCTCGCCCTGGGCCACCGCCTGCTGCATTCCCTCCACCGCCTGCTGGGCGGTCTGGTCTTCAAATTCGCAGCTTTCCAGCAGCCAGTTGTAGTAGTTGTCGGCGGTGTTGTCCGAGTTGCGCAGCACAAATTTGCCGTCGGTCTGGATGATGTGGGAAAATACCAGCGTGTTGTCGATGTTCAGGGACATGGCGGTGTTGATGTAGGAGATGGGAATGCCCACCAGCAAAGCGGTGCACTCGCCGCCGTCCCGCATGGGATACCCCTCGCCGTGGGGATAGCCCACCGAGGTGCCGAACACCAGCAGCGTCTCCCCGTCGGGGGATTGCCCCATGGTCACCATGGGGTTGGCCTGGTTGAGAGAGTCCAGAAAGACGTCGGCGTTGTAAAGGGTGACATCCTCACCGTACAGCACGTCCACGCTTCCCTGGGTGCTGTACAGGGCCATGTAGCTGAAATTGCGGGACTGGCCTGCGGTGGTGAGCAGAGAGACGGCTCTCTCGTCCAGCTGGGGAACGCTGCTGGGCGGAATGGCCACGGTGATGCCTGCCTCCTGTTCCAGCTTCATCTCCACCAAAGAGTTGAAATGCCGCTGCAGCTGGATGTTGATCTCCTCCATGTACAGGTTGGCCACCTGGGTGAGGGTCTGGTCGCTGCGGGCGATCATGATCCGGGTGATGCAGGTGAACACCGCAATGCACAGCGCCGTCAGACAGATAAGGCTTGTCCACAAAAAGCGAATGGTTTTCTTTTTCATAACTGATGCAATCCCTTCCGGCGGGAGTTGGCCGCACAGATCCGCAAAGGATACTTTGTTCCTCAATTATAGCGCATTCCTACAGGAAAGGAAAGCCGGTTTTTCCCCCTGTGGGGCCGGTTGCATCCCCGCAGCGGCTGTGGTATACTGCTAAACAGGGAAATGTCCCCCAAAATCTTACAATTACAGGAGAAAAATCCATGAAAATCATGGCTGTGGATTACGGCGATGCCCGCACCGGCCTGGCCGTGTGCGACCGCACCGAATTTTTGGCAAGCCCTGTGGGGCAGATCGAGGAAAAAAGTATGGCCAAGGTGGCGGAGAAGATCATCTACGCCACCCGGGAATTTGACGTGCAGATGCTGGTGGTGGGCCTGCCCCGGAATATGGACGGCACCGAGGGCGCCCGGGCCCAGAAAACCCGCAAGCTGGTTTCCATTTTGGAGCCGCTGCTGCCCATTCCGGTAAAGCTGTGGGACGAGCGCAGCACCACCGTTACCGCTGCGGGCATCCTGACCGAAAACGGCTCTTTCGGCAAAAAGCGCAAGGCAAAGCTGGACGCCGTGTCGGCGGCTGTGATCCTGGAAAGCTTTCTGGCCTGGCGGCGCAACCATCCCGACGAATGATTCTGCCTTTTGGCCTGCGGCCCCCGGGTACTTCCGGCGGGCCGCTTTTTTTTGCGGAAAATGCCGGGAAAAGGGTGAAAAATTCCCATCGTTCTTTTTTTATCCACATTTATCCTATATAATAAAATCGATACCGTGTGCGGCCGCCGGCCGCAGCGGACAACTGTATACCCAAAACGGGCCCAAGCGCCCGCTGCGGACAAAGGAGTGAACAAGGTGGCCAACGAAAAGATTTTGATCGCCGACGATGACAAAAACATCTGCGAGCTTTTGCGGCTGTACCTGAATAAGGAGGGCTACGAGACCATTCTGGCCTACGACGGTCAGGCGGCCCTGGATATGTTTGAGCAGCAGCACCCTGCTTTGGTACTGCTGGATGTGATGATGCCCCGGATGGACGGCTGGGAGGTATGCCGCCGCATCCGCGCCGCCGGGGATACCCCGGTGATCATGCTTACCGC
The DNA here is from genome assembly GCA_019115305.1 of Candidatus Anaerofilum excrementigallinarum. Classification (GTDB taxonomy): domain Bacteria; phylum Bacillota; class Clostridia; order Oscillospirales; family Ruminococcaceae; genus Anaerofilum; species Anaerofilum excrementigallinarum. Next base: position 35,972 of record DXDW01000212.1, on the reverse strand, counting down.
CAAGGGAGAGACCTTCGACAAGGTGCTGGGTCTGGAACTGGGCGCCGACGACTATGTGGTGAAGCCCTTCGACACCAAAGAGGTAGTGGCCCGCATCAAGGCGGTGCTGCGCCGCTGCGGCGGGGCGGAGGACACCCGGGGCAGCGTGATCCAGTTTGAGAACCTGTCGGTGGACCTGTCCCGGTACGAGCTGAAGGTGAAGGGCCAGATCGTGGACGCGCCTCCCAAGGAGCTGGAGCTGCTGTACTACCTGGCCAGCCATCCCAACCGGGTGTTTACCCGGGACCAGCTGCTGGACGAGGTGTGGGGATTTGAGTATTACGGCGACTCCCGCACCATCGACGTGCACATCAAACGCCTGCGGGAAAAACTGGAGGGCGCCAGCGACAAATGGTCGCTGAAGACCGTCTGGGGCGTGGGCTATAAGTTTGAAGCAAAGGAGTAAGGGGCCTTGTCGGTACGCAAAAGCATCAGTTCGGCTTACTTCAGCATGACGGCGGTGGTGCTGGTCACCAGTATACTGGCCATGGGCTTTTTACAGATGTATCTGTCCATGGAGTATTTTAAGACCGATAAGGAAAACACCCTGGACGACATCGTCACTTTGGCCGCCGCCCGGGCCTCCATGGAGCAGGGTCCCCTGGAGTCCTGGCAGGAAAGCGCCACCGGTCAGCAGCTGCAGAGCACCATCTCCCTCATCGGCCAGAGTTCGGGCAATGTGGTCTTCGCCACCGACACCGCCGGCCGGGTGCTGATGTGCAGCGAGGGCGAAAATTGCCGCCACAAAACCGCGGTGAGTGAAAAGATCCTGGAAAAAATACGCACCGATGGGGAATATTTTGAATTGGGGGACCTGGGCGGCGCCGCTCCCCAGCGGTACTACACCAGCGCGCGGGCGGTGTATGACGAGGCCGGCCGGGCCATGGTATATGTCTTTGCCTCGGCCGACGCCGCCGGCATGGGGGTGTTTGTCAGCGACATGTTCTCCTCCTTTGTGCTGTCGGCGGGGCTGATGCTGCTGGTGGCCAGCGTGCTGTCCATTCTGCTCACCTCCCGGCTCACCACCCCTCTGCGGCGCATTGCCGCTGCCGCCCGCAAGTTCGGCGGCGGGGACTTCTCGGTGCGGGTGCCGGTGGAAGGGGACGACGAGGTGGCCCAGCTGGCCCAGACCTTCAACAACATGGCCAGCAGCCTGGAGACCATCGACAGCTCCCGGGCCAGCTTCATGGGCAATATCGCCCACGAGCTGCGCACCCCCATGACCACCATCAAGGGCTTTATCGACGGCATGCTGGACGGCACCATCCCCCCCGAGATGCAGCAGCACTACCTGTCTCTGGTGTCCCAGGAGGTGGGGCGGCTGGCCCGGCTGACCCAGAATATGCTGGACATCACCAAGCTGGAGGCCGGGGAATACCGGGTGCACGCTTCCAGCTACGACGTGTGGGAGACCATCACGGCGGTGGTGCTCAGCGCCGAGCAGCGCATCGAGGAAAACAAGATCCAGATCGACGGCTTTGTTCCCAGCAAGACCATGGTCTACGCCGACGCCGACCTGGTGTACCAGGTGTTCTACAACATCTTCGACAACGCCATCAAGTTCACCCCGGAGGGGGGCACCATTGCCCTGTCGGTGACCAAGAGCGGGGGCGCGGTGACCATCAGCGTCCAGAACACCGGCGAGGGCATCTCCCCCGAGGCATTGCCCTTTGTGTTTGAGCGCTTCTACAAGGAGGACAAAAGCCGGGGTCTCAACGCCTGGGGCAACGGACTGGGACTGCATATCTGCAAAGTGCTGGTAAATCTTTCCGGCGGCAAGATCTGGGCCGAAAGCGAGCTGGGCAGCTGGTGCCGGTTCAGCTTCACCTTGCCCATGAACCCGCCCGCCGACCAGAACCGCACCCGGCAGCGGGGATAAATTTGCTTTTTTGCCGCGATTCGGGTAAAATAAGCAGGAAAACCGGCTTTTTTGAGGCCGGCTATGGTTATGCTTTTTTCGGGAAAGCCCCGTTTCTGTATAAATAAGGAGGCCTTTATGCTGAAACTATCTCCCTCTATTCTGGCGGCTGATTTCGCCCGGCTGGGCCAGCAGTGCGAAATGGTGCTGCAGGCCGGTGCGGACATGCTGCACATCGACGTAATGGATGGACACTTCGTGCCCAACATCTCTCTGGGCGTGCCGGTGCTGGAAAGCCTGCACAAGGCTCTGCCCGACGCCTTTTATGACGTGCACCTGATGATCAGCGACCCGCTGGCCTATGTGGAGCCCTTTGCCCGGGCCGGCGCCAGCCTGATCACTTTTCATCTGGAATCCGACAGCCCGGTGGCCGAGACTTTGGCCGCCATCCGGCAGGCGGGATGCCAGGCGGCTGTTTCCATCAAGCCGGCCACCCCGCCCGAGGCGGTGCTGCCCTGGCTGGATCAGCTGGACATGGTGCTGGTGATGAGCGTGGAACCCGGCTTCGGCGGCCAGGCCTTTATGCCCGAGGCGGTGGATAAGGTCCGATTCCTCCGCACCGAGGCCGAAAAGCGGGGTCTGCATCAGCTGATGATCCAGGTGGACGGCGGCATCAATCCCGAAACCGCCGCCCTGTGCGCCCAGGCCGGAGCCGATGTGCTGGTGGCGGGCAGCGCCGTGTTCCGCGCTGCCGATCCCGCCGCCGCCCTGCGCCTGCTGCGGGGACAGGAGGGCGCATAATGGCTGGAAAAAAGACGCTGCAGCCTCTGCCGATCCATCCCGATCACGGGCTGCATACCGATTACCTGTGCATGATGATCCCCCTCATCGCCTGGCCCACCTTCCTGTACGGGCTGCGGCCGCTGGTGGTCTGCCTGACGGCCATGGTCACCGCCCGCATCTGCGACCGCATCGCCTGCTGGCTGCGCAGCCGCCGGTTTGACCCCAGCGAAAACAGCAGCATCGCCCAGGCACTGCTGCTGGCTATGCTCATGCCCGCCAGCGTGCCCTACTATGTGGTGGCGGTGTCGGTGGCCTTCAGCGTGCTGCTGGCCAAGGAGGCCTTCGGCGGCTACGGCGCCTATCCCTTCCACCCCACGGCTGTGGGCTATGCGGTGGCGGCGGTGAGCTGGCCCCAGTACCTGTTCCGCTATCCCACACCGTTCCAGGGCAAGCTGCCTTTGTGGGGCAGCCTGGAGAGCATCAGTTATTCCCAGGGCCTTTCCAGCGCCATGCGGGCCGGCGGTGTACCCAATGTCACCGATATGGACCTGCTGCTGGGTAACTATCCCTCGCTGCTGGGCACCGCTCCGGTGCTGATCATTCTGGGCTGCGGTCTGTTTTTGTTGGCCCGGCGTCGGATCAACCTCTGGGTGCCCCTGAGCTTTCTGGCCGGCGCGGCCTTCATCGCCTGGTGCTTTCCCCGCATCGGCAACGCCCAGGGCTGGCTGTGGCAGGACGCGGCCCAGCGGCTGGTGTCCCTGCGGTTTGAGCTGTTCAGTGGCGGCATGCTGTTTGCCGCGGTGTTCCTCTCCTGCGAGCCGGGCACCTGCCCCAAAAACCGCATTTCCCGGCTGGTATACGGCCTGGTGTGGGGCATATTGACCATGATGTACCGCTACTACGGCAACTACGACACCGGCGTCTGCTTTGCACTGCTGGTGATGAACACCTCCTCGGGATATATCGACCGCATTGTCTCCCGTCTGGTGACCAATCGGAAAGGAGTGAGACGCAATGTGGGCTAAGCGCATTCAGTACCTCAACGAAAACTTCTCCCGCATTGCCAAGCGGGACCGTATCTTCCTCAACAACCCGGTGATCATGTCGGGCCTGGGTCTGGCGCCCCTGGTGGTGGTTGCCACCAACGGCACCAACGCCCTGATGCTGTCGGTGGCGGTGCTGCTGATGCTCACCCCCACCCGGGTACTGGCCAGCTTTGTGAGCCGCTGGATTCGGTTCCGGGCGCTGGCCTATTGCCTGTGCGCCGCAGTGGTGTATATGGCCGCCTACCAGTGCATGCGGCAGTGGTTCGACGTGCAGGTGGTTTTGCTGGGTATCTATCTGCCCATGCTGGTGGTGGAACCCATCATCATCAAGCGCTATGAGCGGGCCACCCCCGAAAAATGGGTCACTGCCCTGCGCAAGGGCCTGCTGACCACCGCCGGCTATGTGCTGGTGATTCTGCTGGTGGGCATGCTCCGGGAGCTGCTTTCCGCCGGCACCCTGTTTGGACAAGAGATCATGCAGGCTGGCCTGCTGCCCATGGCAGCCTTGCCCAGCGGCGGATTCGTCGTTCTGGCGCTGCTGTGCGCGGTGTGGCGCGGTGCGATCAATGTGCTGAAAAAATGGCTGAATATGGAGGCGAAGAGATATCAATGAGTGCTGTGCTTCAATCCGTATCCACCTTTTTCCTCTACGCTGTGGTGGCTGTGTTTGCCCAGAATGCGGTGTTCAGCCGGGCGCTGGGCGTTTCCCGTCTGGTAAAACTGGTGGACGACGACTCCACCGACAGCCGGGTGTTCTGCCTGTGCCTGTGTCTGGTGCAGCTGGTAAGTGCACCCCTGGCCTATCTGGCCAATAAATATATCCTGCTGGCGCTGGAATGGCACAGCCTGATCCGCCCGCTGGTGCTGCTGCTGTGCAGCGCGGCGGCACTGGGGATCGTGGTGGTGGCGGTGACCTTGCTCAAGGTGCCCATCGCCGACAAGATCGCCCGCACTTTGCCCATGGCCACCTTCAACTGCGCGGTCATCGGCTGCATCCTGCTCACCACCATCCAGAATTACAGCCTGGGCCAGACCATGGGCTTTGCCTTGGGTTCCGGACTGGGATATACCCTGGCGGTGATGGCGGTGACCGAGGGCCAGCGCAAACTGCAGGGCCGCACGGTGCCCAACACCTTCCGGGGCCTGCCGGTAACGCTGCTGTATATCGCGGTGCTGGCTCTGGCCATCTACGGATTCACCGGCCATATGGCCGCCTATTAAAAGGGCGGGGAGGAATGTGTCCATGAGAAACAAAGGCAGAAAAATCAAACGCTACAAGGGCAGTTTCGACACCCGCAGCTTTCGCCGCCGGCGGATCATCCGCTGGGTGGTGATCCTGCTGGTGCTGTTTGCGGCCAGCTATTTTCTGGCGCCGCCCATTCTGGACGCCGGCAGCCGGCTGTGGTATTCGGTGATCCGCGGCCAGGATATCGACGGGGACCAGTCTCAGTCCCAGTCCCAGCCGCTGCCCGCCTCGGATTCCCAGTCCGCTGTGGAGGTCACTCCCAGCCCCGAGCCTACCCCCGAGCCCACCGAAAAGGGGGACTGGCGGCAGGTGTCTCTGGGTGAACTGGCTACTCCGGAGCAGGCTGCCCAGACTGCGTCTCAGCTGGCTTCCGAAGGGGTAAAATACGCGGTGGTCACCCTCAAGGACAGCACCGGCACGGTGGCCTATGCCTCCCAGGTGCCCGCTGCCGCCGGCGGCATCTCGGCCAGCCCCATTGACGCCGCTGCCGCCGCCAAGGCTTTGTCGGATGCCGGCATCACCCCGGTGGCCTGTCTGTGGGGCTACCAGGACCCCATCGCCGCCCGCACCGACCGCACCATGGCGGTGTCCTACGGCGCCGAAGAAGGGGTGCTGTGGCTGGACAACGCCGCCGACGCCGGAGGCAATCCCTGGCTGAATCCTTACAGCGAAGCCGCTAACCAGTACCTGGAAGATCTGGCCCTGGAAGCCGTGAGCATGGGCTATGAGCAGGTGGTGTTCTGCGGGTTCCACTTCCCCCTGGTCAACAGCCTGTCCAGCGCCAGCTTCGGCGAGACCGGCGGCAAGGGCCAGGCCCAGATCCTCAGCGAGAACATCCAGCGGCTGGAGCAGGCTCTGGCTGCCAAGGATGCCGAGTGCTGGTTCCAGTATTCCGCCGCCGCGGTGCTGGGTGAGGACCTGCGTCCCGCCGGCGTGGCCGTGAGCGGTCTGGGCATGGAGCGGCTGGTGGTCCAGCTGCCCGCCGACACCGCCGATCCCGCCGCGACTTTGGCTGCCTGTGCCCAGGCGGTGCCCGACACCCAGCTGGTCTACCGCGTGTCTGCCGCCCCCGACGAGGCGCTGCGCCAGGCCGCCGACCAGGCCGGGTATCTGGGCGCGGTGATCGGATGAGCGCCGTAGTGCGCCCCGCCGTGGCCGAAGACGAACCGGCGCTGTATCAAATGGCCAGCGAAGCGGCGGGCAGCCCCCTGGACCGGGAGCTGTTTGACGCTTTGCTCCACCGGGGCCTTGCCGACCCCACCCACCGGGTGGCCCTGGCGTTTCTGCAGGGAGAGCCGGCAGGCTGGGGAGAGCTGGAGATCGGCTATACCCTGGCGGAAAACGGCCTCACCGGCACGGTGGTGCAGCTGTATGTCCGCCCCGCCCAGCGGGAAAAGGGTGTGGGCCGGGCGCTGCTGATCCACCTGGCCGCGGCAGCCCGCCGCAAGGGCTGCGGACGGCTGCTGGCCAACTGCAGCCGGGTGAATATGCGCAGCCGGGCCTTTCTGGAACGAAACGGCTTTGTGCTGGGCAAGGCACAGTTTGAATTTCATCTGCCCCAGGGCGGATGACCCCATGGCCAAAGGCCCCACTGCCCCCAAGGCAGCCGGGTCTTTGGCCTTTGTGCTTTTCAGATGGATGCAAAAACTACATGGAGTGGTATTTTTCACCAGAAAAAAGTGCCTTTCGTTGGGCAGAACTCCTATTTTTTTGTCCGACTGCGTGATTTTTCCCGACAAAGCACAGAAAATCCTATAATCTTGAAAAAGCAGTTGTCGCTTTTTGTAAAATTATGATAAAATGAAAGCGACAGAGGGACGTGCCGGTCTGGTGCGCCCTAAAATAGGAAATTCGTACAAGGCATCAAGGAGTGTGTGTACTGAAATGCTGCATGTGAACAATGCGAAGGATGTAATGGCTTCTGATACCAGCGTGGCCGAGCTGGGTCTGCTGGTGGCTCCCGGCGCGGTAGAGCTGGGCAAGCTGATCGACGCGCATCTGTCCCGCTGGGCCAAGGAGGCGGGCCGGGATGAGGATACCTTCATCATTCCCAGCGAATGCCCCCGCTTTTCTTCCGGCGACGGCAAAGGTATGATCAAACAGACGGTCCGCGGCGACGACCTGTTTATCATCACCGACATGGGCAATTACAACTGCACCTATACCATGTTTGGCCACGAGAACTACATGTCTCCCGACGACCATTTTCAGGACCTGAAGCGGCTGATCCAGGCCGCCAGCGGCAAGGCTCACCGCATCAGCGTGATCATGCCCATGCTGTACGGCAGCCGTCAGCATCGCCGCAGCTACCGGGAGAGCCTGGACTGCGCCTTTGCTCTGCAGGAGCTGCAGAACATGGGTGTGGAAAACCTCATCACCTTTGATGCTCACGATCCCCGTGTCCAGAACGCTGTGCCCATCATGGGCTTTGACAACGTCATGCCCACCTACCAGGTGCTGAAAGCCCTGCTGCACAGCTTCCCCGACCTCAAGCCCGACCGCGACAACTTCATGGTCATCAGCCCCGACGAAGGCGCCATGAACCGCAACATGTACTACGCCAGCGTTATGGGCGTGAACCTGGGCATGTTCTACAAGCGCCGGGATTACAGCCGCATCGTCAACGGCCGCAACCCCATCGTGGCCCACGAGTACCTGGGCGAGAGCGTCCAGGGCAAGGATGTGTTCATCGCCGACGACATCATTTCCTCCGGCGAGAGCATGCTGGACATCGGCTACGAGCTGAAGCGCCGCGGCGCCAACCGCATCTTCGCCTACGCCACCTATGCCATCTTCACCAACGGCCTGGATTCCTTCGACAAGGCCTATAAAGAGGGCATCATCACCGGCGTGTTCGGCACCAACCTGACCTACCGCAGCCCCGAGCTGCTCAGCCGTCCCTGGTTCCACGAGGTGGACGTGTCCAAGTACATCGCCTACTTCATTCTGGCGCTGAACAACGACATCTCGGTGAGCAACATCATCGATCCCCACGAGAAGATCCAGCAGCTGCTGGCTGCCCACTACGGCAAATAAACCGGCCCTTCGGGGGCCGTATCCCCGGCCATTTCTGGTCGGGGATTTTTTCTGTCCGCCAAAAAGGGTTTGCATCCTGCCGGTGGAAAGGGGTATGATAAAGCTGTCTGCCCTGCACAGGGGAGAAAATGGAATATTTTTGTCGGAAAATACGGAAAGTATAAAACGAGGGAAAGTATGAACGCAAAAACAGCAATTGCCGCGGCGGCCCTGCTGCTGGCAGGCTGGGCGGCTGTGGGGCTGGGCCTGGCGGCCCCCGCTGCGCCCGCCCTGGAGCCGGCAGCGGAAACTGCCCTGCAGGGGGCGGACTCCCAGTCGGTGGAGCAGCTCAAGGCCCTGCCGGAAGAGATGGAGCGTGCCTGGCTGGCCAGCCAGCAGCTGGATATCACCGAGGCCGGGGGCTGGCCCGAGCCCCACACCGTCATCGGGCGCATCACCATCCCCGATGCGGGCATCGACTGCGACGTGATCTGGGGGGACAACAATGCCGACCTCAACAAAGGGGCCTGCCTGTACGCCGACCGGTACGACCGCATCCCCGGCGGCGGGCTGCAGATGCTGATGGCCGCCCACAACAACACCTATTTCCACACTCTGGGCCAGGTACAGCCGGGCAGCCGGGTGACTTTGGAGATGTACTACGGCAGCTACGAGTACGAGGTGACCGAGAGCTTTGTGGGCCGTTCCAGCGACAGCACCGTGTACGATCTCCAGGCCGGGGAGGAAAAGCTGATCCTGTACACCTGCTATCCCTTCGATCAGCTCACCAGCACCCCCTATCGCTTTTTTGTCTACTGCCAGCCGGTTTCCGGCCGGCCGCTGCGAACCGATTGAGAGGAGGAGGGCGCATGAAAGGGATACTGCAAGGCAGACAGCTCCGGTGGCTGGCCGGGGTGCTGCTGCTCTGTGCCGGGATGACCCAGATGGCCTCCATGGGAGCCGGGGGACGTCTCACCGCCGACGCGATGGAAGGCCAGCTGGAAAGCAGCGGCCTGTACACCCAGCGGGCCCAGTGGCTGCAGGGGGAACTGGATATTCTGGCCCAGGCGGCGGGCCTGGAAAATGCCGGGGATGCCGCCGATGCTGCGGTCCTGGCCCAGGCCGGTGCGGCACAGCTGCAGGGCCAGAGCCTGCCCGAACCCACCGCAGGGGATAAACTGCGGCAGATGGTATGTCAGGACCAGCCCGCCGAAGCTTTGGAAGATGAAGAGGTGGTCCGGCTGCTGGATCTCTTGGAAGAGCAGGCAAACGGGCTGGAGACCCGGGCCATGGAGCTGCCGGCAGCAGAACAGCTGGGGCAGCTGGTCCAATACGGGGAGCAGGCGGTGCAAAGTCTGCCGTTTGGCTTCGGCATGGGGGCGCTGCTGGCCGTGGCGGGGCTGGGACTGCTGTTTTTGCCGGGCATGGGGGCAAAGGGAAGGCTGTTTGGCCTGGCCCTGGCCAGCCTGGGAGCAGCGGGAGCGCTGGCGGTGTTCTGCCGCTGGCAGGTGCCCCAGCCGGCCGGTCTGGAACAGCCCTGGCAGCAGCTGGTAAGCGCAGCGCTGGATGGCTGGTTCGGCGGGGCGCGGCAGGCAGCGGTGCTGTATGCCGCCGGATTGGGCGCGTTGGCTGTGCTGGCGGCGGCCGCCGGGCTGCTGTGGGGCCGGCAGAGCAAAAAGGGAAAAGAGGAATCGTAAATGGAACTGGCATTCTGGCAGCAGCTGGCGATTATCTGCCCGCTGGTGTTTTTGGCGGGGTTTGTGGACGCCGCCGCCGGGGGCGGGGGAATCATCTCCATCCCGGCCTATCTGCTGGCGGGTCTGCCGCCCCATCTGGCGGCAGGCACCAACAAGATGTCGGCCTGTCTGGCCACGGTGACGGCCTCGGCCAATTTTTTCAAAAGCGGCAAGATCCAGTGGCGGGTGAGCCTCTGGGCCGCCGGCGGGGCGCTGCTGGGCAGCGCTCTGGGCACCCGGCTGGCTTTGCTGCTCTCCGCCCGGCTGCTGGAGCAGCTGCTGCTGGCGGCGCTGCCGGTGGTGGCGGTGTTTTTGCTGTTCAGCAGCCGCATCAAGAGCAAAAAAGAGCGCCCGCCCCTTTCGGCGGTGCAGATGGCTCTGCGCAGTCTGGCCATCGGCCTGTGTGTGGGCTGCTACGACGGGCTCATCGGCCCCGGCACCGGTACCTTCCTGATTTTGGCCTTCAACCTGGTGCTGGGTATGGATCTGCTGCTGGCCTGCGGCTGCGCCAAGATTTCCAATCTGGCCAGCAATCTGGCCAGCGTGGCCCTCTACGCCGCCAGCGGCAAGATCGTGTTTCTGCTGGCGCTGCCGGCCAGCGCCTGCGGGATGCTGGGGGGCTGGTGCGGAGCCCAGTTTGCCATCCGGGGCGGCAGCAAGAAAATCCGGTATGTGATGTTCCTGGTGCTGGGATTGCTGTTTGTCAAAACGGCCCTGGACCTGTAAAACAGAGGGAAAATACCGGTTCTTCCGCCGCTGGGGCTGGATTTTTGTCCGCCGCCGGGGTATGATAGGAGCAAAGATCTGTTCCGAGGAGGAATACCATGAGCAGCCTGTACCGAACCAGCAGCGTACATACCCACACCACCTGGTGCGATGGGAAAAACACCCCCGCCGAGATGGCCGCCGCCGCCCTGGACTGCGGTCTGCGCACCTTGGGCTTTTCGGGGCATATTTACACTCCCGCCGACACCAGCTACTGCATGAGCCCCGAGGGCACCGAGGAATACCGCCGCCAGGCGCTGGAGCTGCGCCGGGAATACGCCGGCCGTCTGGATATCCTGGTGGGGGTGGAGTACGACCCCCTGGCCGGGCTGACTTTGCCCGAGGGCTGGGATTATGTTATCGGCAGCGTCCATGCCCTGCAAGGCCCCGAAAACGGCAAACTCTATCCCGTGGACCTCAGCACCCAGGCCCTGGCCGCCTGTATCCAGGACGGTTTCGGCGGAGATGTATGGGGGATGATCCGGGCCTATTACAGCCAGGTGGTACAGGTGGCGGCCCTGCGGCCCACCATTCTGGGCCACTTCGACCTCATCGTCAAGACCAACCGGGATGGCTGCCTGTTTGACGAGAGCAGCCCGGTCTACCGCTCCATAGCCCTGGAGGCCCTGGACGCCTGTCTGGAGCAGGGGGTCTGCCTGGAAATGAACACCGGCGGCATCTGGCGGGGCTGGCGGCAGGAGGCCTATCCCGACGATTTCCTGCTGCGGCGGATCGCCGAAAAAAAGGGCGATGTGACCATCACCGCCGACGCCCACGAGACAGCCGCCCTGGCCTTCGGCTATACCCGCTGCGCCCAGCGGGCCCGGCAGGCGGGGCTGGACCGGGTGCTGGTGCTGCAGGCCGGCGGCTTTGTGCCCTGCGGTTTGGAGGACCTGCCCCTGTAACAAAGACAAAAAAGAAGCATTTTCCCCCCAAGGGCTGCGGCTCTTGGGGGGGGTTTCTGCGTTCTGGGGAAATTTTTTAAAGAAAACCGGGAAATCTTTCGGAATTCTTTCGTTTTTTCTGCAGGTGATTTTTCAAAACAAACGGTATACTGTTTCCTGTAAAACAGACAGCCGGCCGCGGGGCCGCAGAAGGAGGCAGTCGGGATGAACACCGAGCGATTTGAAATGATGATGGTCCAATACCAGCGGCTGGTGTACAGTGTTTGCTATCAGATGGTGTGCGACGAGCAGCTGGCTCAGGACCTGGCCCAGGACACCTTCCTGTCGGCTTGGCTGCATCTGGACAGCTGCCGGGAGGGCAACGAAAAGGCCTGGCTGTGCCGCATCGCGGTGAATAAGGCCAAGGATCACCTGAAAAGCGCAGCCGTGCGGCGTTCCGCCGTCTGGGAACCGGAAAAGATGGAGGTTTTGTCCGCCGATACCGATATGCAGGCAGCGCTGGAAAGCCGGGACGCCGCCCAGCGCACCGCCCAGATGGTGCACCAGCTCCGGGCGCCGTATCGGGAGGTGTGCGTGGCCTGTTTCCTGGGCGGGCTCACCCCCGCTCAGACTGCCCGGCAGCTGGGCCGCCCTCTGGGCACCGTGCGCACCCAGCTGTTCCGGGGCCGGGCGCTGCTCCGGGGCCAGCTGGCTGCCGCCGTGTAAAAGGCATCTGCCATTCCTGCCAGTTTCGTGGTACAATAAAAACGCGAACAGCCGGCCCGGCCGGCAGCAGGGAGGAATGAGCTATGGAGTCAATCATTTTGGTGGTGGAGGACGACGCCGAGATCCGGCAGGGCATCGGTATTTATCTGAAAAATCAGGGGTATACGGTGCTGGAAGCCGCCGACGGCGCCCAGGGGCTGGCCATCATCCGCAGCCAAACGGTGCATCTGGCCATTGTGGATATCATGATGCCGGTGATGGACGGCATCACCATGGTGATGCAGCTGCGGCAGGACTACGATTTCCCGGTCATCTTCCTGTCGGCCAAATCCGAGGATATCGACAAGATCACCGGGCTGAACATCGGCGCCGACGACTATGTCACCAAGCCCTTTGTGCCCATGGAGCTGCTGGCCCGGGTCAATTCCCATCTGCGGCGGTACCAGCGGTTTCTGCAGCTGACAGGAGGCGGGGCCGCGGCCCGGCGCATCCATACCGTGGGCGGGCTGGAGATCGACGAGGATGCCGCCGCCGTGCGGGTGGACGGCGAGCCGGTGAAGCTCACGCCGCTGGAATACAAGATCCTGCTGCTTCTGGCCTGCAACCCGGGGCGGGTATTTCCCGCCGAGGAGATCTACGAGCGGGTGTGGGGCGAGCGGGCTGTGAATACCGACACGGTGATGGTGCATCTGCGCAATCTGCGGGAAAAGATAGAATTTGACCCGAAAAAGCCCAAATATTTGAAGGTGGTGTGGGGGATTGGATATAAAATCGATAAAGTCTAACGCGCTGCGCTTTTCGGTCACCGGCCTTGCGGTGACCGGCCTTACGGCGCTGCTGCTGGGACCGGGGGCCCAGTGGAGCAAATTGCAGACGGTGCTCTGGCAGATCGAGATCGAGAGCTATGCGGCCGAGAACAGTGTTGAGAATCTGCAGTGGTATCTCGGCCAAGAAGGCTATTTTTATCAGATGAACAATCTGATGTCTACCGTCTGCTTTGTGCTGGCTGCGGCTGCTGCGGTGGCGGGATTCCTGCTGGCGCTGCCCCGGGTGCTGGCCATCGGCCGGGGATTTTGGGGCAAACTTCCCCTGGAAGTGCATCTGCTGGTGGGCTCCATCCTGTTTTCTCTGTGCCCTCTGGCCGGGAGGGTCGAGATGGACGGCGCCTTCACCATATGGAACCAAAGCGGCATGGTGGACACCATCTCCCGGATCACTTTGCTGGACGTCGGCACCAGCCAGATGCTGGCTCTGGGGCTGGTGGCTGCGGCGATTTGGTGCGGGCTTTTTCTTCTGTTCCAGGCCGGAGCCAGCCTGGGCATGGGGGTGCGGGACGGCTTTGGCCGGTATCTGCGCTGCCGCTGCCTCTGTGTGCGGATGGTGGCGGGCACTTTGGAGGGCTGCAACAGCCTGATGCGCAAGCTGCTGGCCATCGATCTGCACCAGCCCCTGGAGGCCAATCTGTTCCGCATTCTGCTGCTCAACTGCGTGCTGGTGGTGCTGTTCTGCAGCACCTGGTTTTTTGGCATCGCCGGGGCCATTATTTACAGCGTGGTGCTGTTTTTTCTGCTGCGGCGCTATTTCGGCAAACTCAAGATCAGCTACGACGCCCTGCTGGACGGCGCGGCCCGGATGGCCGACGGCAACCTCTCCCAGCCTTTGGAAGGGGAGATGGGGCTGCTCAATGAGCTGCGGGACGAGATGAACGAGGTACAGCGGGGCTTCGCCCGGGCAGTGGAAGAGGAAGTGCGCAGCCGCAACATGAAAACCGAGCTGATCACCAATGTTTCCCACGACCTCAAAACCCCTCTCACCGCCATCATCACCTATGTGGACCTGCTGCGGGACCCCAATCTGGACCCCGCCACCCGGCAGAGCTATGTGGAAACACTGGACCGCAAAAGCCAGCGGCTCAAGCGGCTCATTGAGGACCTGTTCGAGGTGAGCAAGGCGGCCAGCGGCAATGTGGCGCTGGAGATGCAGCCCATGGACCTGACGGCTCTGCTCAAGCAGGTGCAGTTCGAACTGGAGGACACCACCGCCGCCAGCGGAGTGGATTTCCGCTGGAATCTGCCGGCGGAAAAGGTTCCGGTGGTGCTGGACGGCCAGCGCAGCTGCCGCATTTTTGAAAACCTCATCGGAAATATTGTCAAATACGCCATGCCCGGCACCCGTGCCTATATCACCCTGCGGGTGGAGGATGGAATGGCCGTTACCGAGCTGAAAAACATCTCGGCCACCGAGCTGCCCGAGGACGCCGCCCGGCTTACCCAGCGGTTTGTCCGGGGAGATGCCGCCCGCAGCACCGAGGGCAGCGGCCTGGGCCTGGCCATTGCCAAGAGCTTCACCGAACTGCAGCAGGGCAGCTTTGTGCTGGAAACCGATGGCGATCTGTTCCGGGCCAAGGTGGCCTTCCCGGTGCGGGAAGAGCAGCCCGCCGGACAGACGGAAGCCAATTGACCACAATCTATCGCTCCGATTCCCTTTTTTGACAGACAAACCCCCGGACCCTTCCGGCCGCTGTGCCGGAGGAGTCCGGGGGTTTTGCATAGATTCAGCCCAGGCCCATATCCAGGGCCATCATCAGGCCAAAGCCCAGCAAAGTGCCGGCGATGCCGGGCAGGGGCTTCTGGTGGCCGCAGGCGCTGGGGATCAGCTCGGATACCGCCGCATAGACCATGGCTCCGGCGGCAAAGGCCAGCAGCCAGGGCAGGGCCGGAGCGGCCAGCCCCGCCAGCAGTGCGGCAGCCAGGCCGCCCACAGGCTCCACGGCTCCCGACAATACCCCCGCAGCCAGGGCTTTGCGGCGGCTGCCGGTGCGCCGCAGGGCCGGCAAGGACACCGCCGCCCCCTCGGGGATGTTCTGGATACCCACCCCGAAGGCGATGGCCCCGGCCCCCGCCCACAGCCCGACCCCGGAGAGGGCCGCCGCTGCTGCCGCCAAGCCCACCGCCATGCCTTCGGGCAGGTTGTGGAGGGCGATGGCCCATTCCGAAAGCCCCTGTCCGGCGGGAGCGGCAAACCAGAGGTCCAGCCCCAAAAACAGCCCGGCCCCCAGTCCGAATCCCCCGCAGGCTGCCAGCCAGCCGGGAAATCCGGCCTCCGCTGCCAGCTCGGCCGCCGGCAGCAGCAGGCTGAAAACACTGGCGGCCAGCATCACCCCGGCGGCAAAGCCCTGTACCGCCCGGTGGCCAGCGGCGTCCTCGCTGCCGGGCCGCAGGGCGCAAACCAGCCCCGCTCCCAGGCAGGTACAGAAAAACGGAAACGCCGTAGCGGCCAGCGAGGCCCCGGCGCTGATAAGCAGCTGCATACATATCCCCTCCCTTTGGGGCCAGTATATGGGAAAAGGGACCCGATGGTGCGGCGGGAGGGGAGAGAGAAAAGCCCTTTTATCTACAAAGGGCCGGAGGCATGAATCGTAAAAAGGCACTAAAAGGGCTGAAAAGACCAACGCTGATTTCCTTTGGAGAGCCAGAGGGAAGAGAAGAAAGCCCCCGGCCCGCAGTGGTCCGAAGGCGTGACCGGTGAACAAGGCACGCAGAAGGGTGAAAAGACCAACGCTAATTGCCTTTGGCGAGCAGGAGGGGAGAGAAGAAAGCCCCCGGCTCGCAGCAAGCCGGAGGCAATACCGGTGAAAAAAATCAGCGGCCTTTTTCGGCAAAAATGGCGCCCAGATCGGCCAGAATGTCGTGGGGCAGCATGCCTGCCTGGCCCAGCCGGGCAGCGCAGCGGTCGGCAGCCAGACCGTGGAGGAATACACCGCATACCGCCGCCTCGGCGGCTTCCAGACCGCTGCAGGCCAGGCCCGCGATCAGTCCCGCCAGAATATCGCCGCTTCCGCCCTTGGCCAGCCCCGGATTTCCCGTGTGATTGATGAAAAGCCGACCGTCAGGGGCGGCAATGATGGTGCCGTTTCCCTTGAGCACCAGCACGCAGTTCTGCTCGGCGGCAAAGCGGACCGCCGTTTCTACCCGGTTTTGCTGGATCTCCCCGATAGACCGGCCGGTGAGCCGCGCCATCTCCCCGGGATGGGGAGTGAGGATCAGCCCGCCCTGGGCCGGATGAGGCAGCGGTTCCCCCGCCAGGGCGTTGAGAGCATCGGCGTCCAGCACCACCGTGCCCCGGGCCTGGGCCATGAGCCGGCTTACCAGAAAGGCGGTGTCGGCGCTGGGGGTCAGACCGCAGCCCGCCAGCATCCCCCGGCAACGGGAGAGAGAATCTGCCAGCCGGCCCAGGTTTTCCCGGCCTGGCCCGCCGTCCGGGCCGGGGGAGAGGGGCAGCAAGGTGGCTTCCGGCAGCCGCACGCAGCAGGCCGCCAGCACCGGTTCCACCGATGCCAGCTGCACAATGCCCGCCCCGCTGCGCAGAGCCCCTTCGGTGGCCAGCAGCGCCGCTCCCCGGTAGGGCAGGCTGCCGCAGAGGCAGAGCAAAGTGCCGAAGGTTCCCTTGTGGCTGTCGGCCGGCCGGGGCCGCAGCAGCGAAAAAACCAGTTGTTCATCGATCACACGGGGCGTTTGCAGCGCCATGGTACATCCTCTCCCATCCGGCAGCCTGTCCCCGGCTGGGGCAGGCCGCTCTGTTTTGTATCTTCAGTATACCACAAACCGCCGCGGCGGGAAAAATTTTCCCACGCCCGGCCCCATTTGTGCCAAACCGTGGTACAATACCAGTAAAAGACAGCAGACAGGGAGGGCAAAGTATGGACAAGGAACGGCAGACACTGGAACAGTGGATCGAAAATGCGCAGAACATCGTCTTTTTCGGCGGAGCCGGGGTCAGCACCGAAAGCGGAATCCCCGATTTCCGCAGCGTGGACGGGCTGTATAATCAGAAATACCCCTGGCCCCCGGAGGAGATATTGAGCCGGGATTTCTTCTTTTCCAACACCGAGGAATTTTACCGCTTTTATCGGGACAAACTCATCGTCCACGCCAAGCCAAACCCGGCCCATCTGCGCCTGGCCCGGCTGGAAAAGCAGGGAAAATTGCTGGCCGTGATCACCCAGAACATCGACGGCCTGCACACCGCCGCCGGCAGCAAACGGGTGTATGAACTCCACGGCTCCATCTGGCGCAACCATTGCCTGTCCTGCGGGCGCAGTATGCCTTTGGAGGAACTGGAACAGACCGCCGGCGTGCCCCGCTGCCCCGCCTGCGGCGGTTTGGTGAAGCCGGACGTGGTGCTGTACGGGGAATCTCTGGACAGCCAGGTGCTGGCCGGGGCCATCTCGGCGCTGCGCCGGGCGGATCTGCTCATTGTGGGCGGCACCTCTCTGGCCGTCTATCCCGCCGCCGGTCTGCTCCAGTATTACCAGGGGGGGCGGCTGGTGGTGATCAACCGGGACGCTACCCCCGCCGACAGCTGGGCCGATCTGGTCATCCGGAATCCCATCGGCCGGGTGCTGGGGGAAGCGGCGGATGGCTGAGGGGGCTTTTTCTATCCCATTGCACAAAAAACGCAAATTTAGGTATTTCAATTTCAGCGATTCACCGGTATAATAAAATATATCTGTAACTTAACACACGGCAGGAGGAATAGAAGATGGCTAGTGAATTGGTAGGATTTGAAAAGCACAAGGATTTTTTGGTCTGCGTGGACTCGGACGGCTGCGCCATGGACACCATGGACGTCAAGCACGAAAAGGCATTTTGCCCCCAGCTGATCCGGGTATTCGGACTGGAGCAGTATGCCGATTTCATCACCCCCTACTGGATGGAGGTAAACCTGTTCAGCGCCACCCGCGGCGTGAACCGTTTCAAGGGCATGCTGATGACCTTTGAAGCCCTGAAGGAAAAGGGCGTGGAGATTCCCCACCTGGCTGAGATCGCCCAGTGGGTGAACAATGCCCGGGAACTGTCCAACCCCAACCTGGAAAACGAGATCGCCGCCGGCAACACCGCCCTGAAGCCGGTGCTGGAGTGGAGCCTGGCCGTGAACAAGACCATCCGGGAGCTGCCCCAGGACGACAAGCCCTTCAAGGGCGTTAAGGAAGGCCTGGCCGCTGTACATCTGGTGGCCGACACCGCCGTGGTGTCCTCCGCCAACGCCGGCGCCATCCAGTCCGAGTGGAACCGCCACGGCCTTGCCCAGTACATGAACGTGATGCTGGGTCAGGAGGTGGGCAGCAAGGCCGCCTGCATCCATGCCATGGCCGAGGGCCGCTACGACAAGGACAAGGTGCTCATGGTGGGCGACGCTCTGGGCGATCTGGATGCCGCCCAGAAGAACGGCGTTCTGTTCTACCCCATTCTGGTGGGCCGCGAGGAGGAGAGCTGGAAACGGCTGGCTGAGGAAGCCATCCACAAGCTGCTCCACGGCATCTACCGGGGCGCTTACCAGGAGCAGCTGATCAAGGAGCAGCGCTCCATCCTGAAATAATATCCCGTTTTTCATTGCGTTTTTTGCGGGCCGCTTTGCCGAAACTTTCGGCGGCGGCCCGCTTTTTTTATAAATTCGCAAAAATCAATAGTACTTTTGTACAAACCTTTGGCCTAAGTTTGTACATACATACTGCCTACTTTATCTTTAAAAGTTAACTGAATTGTGGTAATATTTTTGTATAAGTTGCTACCGTGCCACGATATTGCGGTAGAAAAGAGGTTTTTGAATTATGAACTACACCACCAACAACATCCGCAACGTTATGATCGCCGGTCACGGCGGCGCAGGCAAAACCAGCCTGGCGGAGGCTCTGCTGTACCTCACCGGCGGCACCGAGCGTCTGGGACGTGTGGAAGATGGCAACACCGTATGCGATTTTGACCCCGAAGAGGCCCGCCGTCACGCTTCGCTGGCGTCGGCGCTGGCGCCGGTGGAATACGACGGCGTCAAGATCAACCTCATCGACACTCCGGGTCTGTTTGACTTTGAGGCGGGAGTCTACGAGGGCATCCGCGCGGTGGAGAGCGTGCTCATCACCGTGTCCGCCCGGGACGGCCTGCAGGTGGGCGCTGAAAAGGCCTACAACATGGCGGGCAAATACGGCAAGAGCCGCATGATCTATGTTTCCAAGCTGAACGTCGAAAACGCCAACTTTTACAAGGTGTTTGAAGAGCTGAAAACCAAATTCGGTCCCTCCGTGTGTCCCGTGGTGGTCCCGGTGCGCGCCGACGACGGCAGCTTTATCTATATCAACCTGCTCACCATGAAGGCCTACCAGTACGACGGCGGCAAGGCCCATGAAGTGATGATGCCCGATATCGGCCATCGTCTGGACGGCCTGCGGGAAGCCATGAGCGAGGCCGTGGCCGAGACCGACGAGGCCCTGATGGAGAAATTCTTCGAGGGCGAGCCCTTCACCGAGGAAGAACTCACCGAGGGCGTTCGCCTGGGCGTCAAGACCGGCGCCATCACCCCGGTGGTCTGCGGCAGCGCCACCCAGCTGGAAGGCATGGATATGATCCTGTTCTCCATCAAAAAGCTGCTTCCCAGCGCCGCCCGCGGCGGCAGTCAGACGGCTGTGGATGCCGCCGGCAACGAGGTGGAGCTGGAATGCACCAGCGACGCGCCTCTGGCCGCCTATGTATTCAAAACCGTGGCCGATCCCTTTGTGGGCAAGCTGAGCTACATCAAGATGGTCAGCGGCGTGCTCAAGGCCGACACCCCCCTGGTCAACGCCCGCACCGGCGAAGCCGAGCGCATGGGCAAGCTGGTTTGGATCAAGGGCAAAAAACAGATGGATGCCACCGAGTTTGACGCCGGCGATATCGGCGCCGTGACCAAGATGAGCAGCGCGCAGACCGGCGATACCCTCTGCGCCCCCAGCCGTGTGGTCACCATCGAGCCCCAGCAGTTCCCCGTTCCCACCTTCTCCATGGCCATGACTCTGGTCAAGAAGGGCGACGAGGGCAAGATCAGCGGCGCCATCACCCGTCTGATGGAAGAAGACCCCACTTTGCACTACCGCATGGACGCCGAAACGGTGCAGCAGGTGATCTCCGGCCTGGGCGAGCAGCATTTGGATGTGGTCTGCGCCCGCCTGAAGGCCAAATTCGGCATCGAGGTGCAGCTGTCCGCGCCCCGGGTCGCCTACCGCGAATCCATCCGCAAGAAGTTCAAGGCCCAGGGCCGTCACAAGAAACAGACCGGCGGCCACGGCCAGTTCGGCGATGTGTGGATCGAGTTCGAGCCCTGCGATTCCGAGGAGCTGGTATTCGAGGAGAAGGTGTTCGGCGGCAGCGTGCCCAAGAACTTCTTCCCCGCAGTGGAAAAGGGCCTGCGCCAGGCCACTGCCCACGGCGTGCTGGCCGGCTATCCGGTGGTGGGCCTGAAAGCCACTCTGCTGGACGGCAGCTACCATCCCGTGGACTCCAGCGAAATGGCCTTTATCATGGCGGCCAAGCTGGCCTATAAGGCGGCTCTGCCCAACGCCGGTCCCATCCTGCTGGAGCCGGTGGGCATGCTGGAAGCCCATGTGCCCGCCGACAACACCGGCGACATCATGGGCGAGGTCACCAAGCGCCGCGGCCGTGTGCTGGGTATGGACCCCAGCGAGGACGGCATGCAGATGGTTTCCGCCGAGGTGCCGGTGAGCGAGATGCAGGACTTCACCACCTACATGCGGCAGCTCACCCAGGGCCGCGGCTGGTTCACCTTCAACTTTGTGCGGTATGATCCGCTGCCCTCCAACCTGGAAGCCAAGGTCATCGAGGAGGCCAAAAAGCTGCGGGGCAACGCCGAGGAAGAATAAAGAGTTTTGGCTGCAGCAGGCAGATTTTCTGCGGCCTCCGCGCTGTGTGCGCGGAGGTCGCTTTTTATGCCCCGGACAAAAGCGAACAATTTGTGAACAATGGGCGGTTCGGGTCAAATACGCCCGGGCCGGCTTGACAGACCCCGCCGTGAATCGTATAATAAACAAATTAAGGGGAAGGGCGCTTTGCGGCGCCTTTTCCAGTAAAAAGCAGAGCAGATTGAGGAGAGAGACGCCTTGAATAACAAAGAAATCGTAGTTACCCATGCCGGCCTGGCTGCCCTGGAAGCCGAGCTGGAAGATCTGAAGACCGTCAAGCGCAAGGAAGTTGCTGAAAAGATCAAGGTTGCCCGTGGTTTTGGCGACCTTTCGGAAAACAGCGAGTACGACGAAGCCAAGAACGAGCAGGGCTTCATCGAGAGCCGCATTGCCCAGCTGGAAGCCATGCTGAAGCGGGTGCGGGTGCTGGATGAGGACGAGATCTCTGCCGACACCATCATGATGGGCAGCGTTGTCAAGGTGCAGGACGAGGAAGGCGTGGTGGAGGAATACACCATCACCGGTTCCACCGAGGCCGATCCCCTGCACGGCAAGCTGAGCGATGAGAGCCCCGTGGGCGCCGCCCTGCTGGGCAAGCACGCCGGCGACGTGGCCGACATCACTTTGCCCAACGGCGCCACCATCCAGTACCGGGTGCTGCAGGTTGGCCGTTCCATGTAAAAGGACGCTTTGCCGGCGATCTGCCGGCAGCCGGGCCCTTTGCCGCAAGGCGGGGCCCGGCTTTTTTGCTGCCCCGAAAAGGAGCAGCCGAAAAAGAATGGCGGATTCTATCATTCCGCGGCCCCTTCATGGTATAATCAGAATAAATCACACCCACATCCGCCGCCTTGTACCGGCGGACAAGGAGGAACTGCCCATGCCTCATATTTCCCTTTCCGCCCGTCCCAGACCGGGCTGGCGGCAGATCGTCTGTCTGCTCTGCCTGGCTGTCTATCTGTTTGTCGCCTGGGCCGGAGGCGCCAGCCTGCCCGCCATGGCGGCCTATTTCGGCTGCGTGGCTTTGTATCTGGTGCTGCCCGGGGCCTTTTTCGCCCGCAATTTCGGCCCCAAGGGAATGGGGCTGGAACCGCTGCTCACCATTCTCTACGGCAGCGGCTTTCTGGCGGTGGTCTACTGCTTTGCGGTGCGGCTGGGGCAGCTCTGGCTGCTGCGCCTGGTGCCCGCCGCGGTGGGATTGGCCTTTGTGGCCCAGCTGTGGCAGGGCCGCCGGGGCATGCCCCGGCTTTCGGACCGGCAAAAGGGGATATTGGCCAATCTGGCCCTGCTGTGGGGCGTGCTTTGTCTGCTGTTTGCCCTTTTGATGAGCGCCGAAAATCCCCATCCCGCCGCCGCCGGCAGCGTGGACATCAGCCGGGACCTGCTGTGGAATATCGGCAACGGCAACGCCTTCCAGCACGCCTTTCCTCCCGAGGATATCCGGTTTGACAATGTGCGGTTTTCCTACCACTACCTCACCGAGCTGCTCACCGGGGCGCTGGCCATCCTCAGCGGAGCCGAAAGCTACGACATCTTCGTCTTTTTCTCGGGGCCGGTGTTCCTGGCCGGGGAACTGGCCGCCCTCTACTGCCTGGGCCGCTGCTTTTACCGGGACGACCGCAAAAAGGCCCTGGCCCTGCCGGTGGTGCTGTTCGGCTTTCAGTGCGCCAGCATGTGGGGCATTGTGGGCCAAAAGGAGAGCGTGTTCGGCAACACCTTGCTGAAACATCTGGTCACCAATATCAACTCCCAGGCCACGGCGGTGATCTTTTTCTCCATCTGGCTGGCCCTGTTCACCACCATGGCCCGGAAAAAATTCGCCGTGGGGCCGGTATTTTTCGGCGCCTACTTCGGCAGCTTTGTGCTGTTCAGCTTTTCCAAGGGGCCCCAGGCCGCCATTATGCTCTGCAGTATGGCCATCACTATGGTCATTGTCCTTTTGTTCCAGAAGCCCCGCTACGGCCGGGCGCTGTTCTGCCTGGCGGGCACCGGGCTGGTGTTTTTCGGCATCTACCAGTTCCTCTATGCCTCGGGCGCCAACAGCAGCATGATCTTCTCCATCTACGCCATGGAGAACTCGCTGCCCTACCGGGTGCTTTCCCCCCTGGCTGACTGGCTCTGCGCCCATCTGCCCATTTCCGGCTATGTCTGGCTGGTCTGTATGGGCATCGCCAACGCCTTCTGCATGCTGCCCTTCCAGTTTTTCCTGTGGCTGTGCAGTTTGCCCGGGGCCATCCGGGGGCTGTTCAAGCTGGACGCCGGCCATATCGTGGCCCACGGCGCCGTGGCCGGGGGTCTGCTGGCCTATCATCTGTTCTGGCATCCCAATTCCAGCCAGATCTATTTTGCCCTGCTGGCTATGGTCTGCATGACCTTGCTGGGGGTGGAGCAGCTGGACAGGCTGAAAAAGCCGGGGCTGCTGCGGCCGGTGGCCCTGGTCTGCGCCGGGGTGGGGGCCTGCACCACCTTGTTTATGGTGGGGGTATACGGCGGCAGCGGCGCGGCCCAGCTGGCGGCTACTCTGGGACTCACAGACCCCATTGAGACCGCCTCCAACGCCACCGCCGACGACGAGGCCGCGGCGGTGTGGGTGCAGCAGAACACCCCCGCCGACGCGGTGTTTGCCACCAACCGCACCAGCAGCACCCCCGACCGCATCGATGGCATCTCCAGCCTGTACAGCGCCCTGGCCGACCGCCAGGGGTATATGGAGGGGTGGACCTATGCCATCTCCAACATGGGGGTGGACGCCGCCACGGTGGAGCACCGGCGGCAGACCAACGACACCCTGTTCAGCGCCGACACCGATCCGGCCCAATTGGAGCAGCTCTGCAACGCCGAGGGCATCGATCTGCTGATCTGGGCCAAGAACTGGCCGGGTGAAGCTCCCAGCGGCCTTGCCCCCGCCTACGAAAACAACAGTGTGGCGGTGTATCTGGTGCCCTGAACTGCCCCGCATATCCAACAAAAACGCCCGCCCGGCGGTGCAGCGCGCACTGCCGGACGGGCGGATTTTTTTGTAGGGGATCATTCCACCGTCACACTTTTGGCCAGGTTGCGGGGACGGTCTACATCACAGCCCCGGAGCACACTGGCGTAGTAGGCCAGCAGCTGCAAAGGCAGGATGGTGAGCAGGGGAGTCAGCAGCTCTTCGCACTGGGGCAGCCGCACCACCTCGTCGGCCAAGGCGTCGGGGACCGGGGCGTTCTGGCTGCAGAGCAGCAGCACCCGGGCGCCCCGGGCGCGGGCCTCCTTGACGTTGCTCAGGGTCTTTTCGTAGACGGCGCTCTGGGTGGCCAGGGCCACAATGGGGGTGCCGTCGGTGACAAGAGAAATGGTGCCGTGCTTGAGCTCGCCGGCGGCGTAGGCCTCGCTGTGGATATAGCTGATCTCCTTCAGCTTCAGGCTGCCCTCCAGGGAGAGGGAATAGTCCATTCCCCGGCCCACAAAGAACAGATCGCTGGCGTTCTGCAGGGCCTGGGCGGCCATCTTCATCTCCTCGGCTTTGCCCAGCAGGGGCTGCTGCATGGCGGGAATGGCGCAGAGCGCCCGGGTGAGCTGGCGGCAGCGGGCATCGGGCAGAGCCTTGCGGGCCCAGGCCATGCGGATGGCGATGAGGTAGAGCACCGCCAGCTGGACGCTGTATGCCTTGGTGCTGGCCACGGCGATCTCGGGCCCGGCCTGGGTGTAGAGCACCATGTCCGCCGCCCGGGCCAGCGAGGAGCCGGGGACGTTGACGATGGCCAGAGTGGGGATGCCCCGCTCTTTGGCCAGCTGCAGGGCGGCCAGGGTGTCGCTGGTCTCACCCGACTGGCTCACGGTGACAACCAGATCTCCCGGCAGGAGGATGGGGTCCCGGTAGCGGAACTCACTGGCCACCTCCACCTGGGCGGGTACCCGGGCCAAAGACTCGATGGCAGTTTTGCCCACCATGCAGGCGTGCATGGCGGTGCCGCAGCCCACCAGATGCACCGTGCCCAGATTTTGCAGCAGCTTGTCGGGCAGGGCGGGGGCCAGGTTGGGCAGATCGTCGGCCACATAGGTGCTCAGGGTGTCCTGCAGCACCTGGGGCTGCTCGAAGATCTCCTTGAGCATAAAGTGGGGCCAGCTGCCCTTGTCGGCGGCCTGGGCCGGCAGCTGGGCGGTGAGATGCTCCTTTTCCACCGGACGGCCCTGGGGATCGTACACCTCCACCCGGCCGTGGTCCAACAGGGCCATCTCCTCCTCGTCCAGCACCGCGTACTCCTTGGTGTAGGGCAGCAGGGCGGGGATGTCGCTGGCCACAAAGCACTCTTTTTC
Source organism: Candidatus Anaerofilum excrementigallinarum (assembly GCA_019115305.1). Lineage (GTDB taxonomy): Bacteria > Bacillota > Clostridia > Oscillospirales > Ruminococcaceae > Anaerofilum > Anaerofilum excrementigallinarum. The sequence goes on along the minus strand of DXDW01000212.1, from coordinate 10,850 downwards.
TCCGTATCCCACGATCAGCGGGCTGTGCCGCCGGGCCAGATACACCTGGCCGGGCCGGTCGCAGAACAGCACCGCCAGGCCGTAGCTGCCCTCTACCCGGGCGGCCATGGCCTGCAAAGCGGCCAGGGGTTCCCCGGTGCGCTGGTAGCAGCTTTCCAGCAGCTGGGCCAGCACCTCGGTGTCGGTTTCGGTGATGAATTCCACCCCCTGCCTCTTCAGCTCGGTGCGCAAAGCGGCGTAGTTTTCCACGATGCCGTTGTGCACCACCGCCAGATGCGGGGTGCAGTGGGGATGGCTGTTGCGGTCGCTGGGAGCTCCGTGGGTGGCCCAGCGGGTGTGCCCGATACCGCAGTCGGCGGCGGGCAGAGGGCTGGTCTCCAGCAGCTTTTCCAGAGCCGAAAGCCGTCCCTGGGCCTTGCGGGCCTGGATGCCCTCCGCGGCCAGCACCGCCACGCCGGCGGAGTCATAGCCCCGGTATTCCAGCTTTTCCAGACCTTCCAGCAATACATGCAAACAGGCGCGATAGCCCGAATATCCGATAATTCCACACATAGTTTCTGTCTCCTTCTTTGAAAAGGGCAACAGCAAACAAAGCTCCCGCCTTTCCAAAGGTCAGGGAGCCCCTGCCGGGCCCGGCGCACAGCAATGCCGTGTGCATAGCCGCCGCGCTTGCGCCCGCGCTGCGTGAAATAGATGTCTCCGTTTCCACGGCTCTCTGTTCCGGCATTGCTGCCGGGTTTTGCTTCCGTGGTAATGACTGCCGGAGAGATGCAGCCATGGGAGTACCCGCCGAATCTTTCGATACCCGCCCCGTTTGGGGCGTCTCCCAACCTCGTCACCCTGCTCATGGCAGGGCCAGGCGCTGATGCAATGCTGTCTGCTGTCCTCCTTTCGGTTTTCCCGCACGGCGCAGTGCCGGATATGCTACAGTATACGCTATCGCCGGCAAATTTGCAATAACATCCACAAAATTTGTATTTTTGCGCTATACAAGGCGGGATTGACCGGGGATTTTGTGCAGATAGCGGGCAGAGACGTCCCTTTGCAAACAAAAAAAGCCGCCCCGCCACAAGGCGGAACGGCTTGGCAGATACCGGGTCAGACGGTTTTAATATTGCGCCAGTCTCCCTTTTTCCAGCGCACCAGGAAGATGGCGCCCCGGAGGTTTTCGTCCAGGGCAAAGGCCAGCCACATGCCGGGCAGGCCCCAGTTCAGCACAATGCCGAAGATGTAGCACAGCCCTACGCCGATGATCCACTGGCTGCAGATGCCCACCAGCACCGGGAACCGCACGTCTCCCACCGCCTGGAGGTTGCGCACCAGCACGATGTTGAAGCTGCGGCCGATTTCCAGAAAGATCTCGATGAGCAGCACCTGCCGCCCCAGGGCAATGACCCGGGGATCGGCGGAGAACAGACCATAGAGCTGGCCGGCAAACAGCCACATCACCGCGGCGATGGCCGCCGTCACCGGCAAAAAGGTGCGCAGGATGCGGCGGTTTTCCTCCACAGCCCGGTCAAAATCCCGGGCGCCGATGCAGTAGCCCACCCGGATCTGGCCCGCCTGGGCCACGGCGGTGATGAGCATATAGCACACCTGGGCGAACATGGCAGAGTACATCCGGGTGGTGACGGCGTAGGTGCCGATGATGTTGACAAATACCAGGCTGGCGGCCTGGGAGAGGTTGTAGCTGAGACCCTCGCCACCCGAGGGCAGGCCGATGCCCAGCAGCCGTTTCAGCAGCTTGGTGGGGAAGGGGCGCAGCAAAGAAGCCCGCAGCTTTTCCCCCGGCACCGCCCGGTAAAAGGCCCACAGAAGCAGCAGCATGCCGATGATGCGGCAGATGGTGGTGGAGAGGGCCGCGCCGGCGGCGCCCATCTGGGGCAGGGGGCCCAGGCCGTTGATGAAGGCGGTGTTGCCTACGATATTTACCAGATTGATGAACCCGGTGGACAGCATGATGATCAGCATCCGGGCATGGGCCCGCAGAAAGGCGCTGAAGGTGAGCATCAGGGCCTGGAAGGGCAGGCTGAGGGCGGTGATGCGCAGATAGGCGGTGGCTTCGGGCCACAGCTCGGCGGGGGCTTTCATCATCTGCAGTATGGGCTGAGCCAGAAAGAACAGCCCGCAGGACAAAGCCAGGCTCACCAGCAGATTCACCAGAGCCGACAAAGTGTAGATCTGGCTGACGCTGTGGGTGTCCCCGGCCCCCAGATACTGGCTGATGAGAATGGTGGAGGCCAGACTGATCACGTTAAAAGTGAGGATCAGGATGGTCATGATCTGGTTGGCGTTGCCCACGGCGGCCACGGCGGTTTCGTTGTAGTGGCTGAGCATGATCTGGTCGATATTGCCCACCAGCATCTGCAAAAGCAGCTCGATGAAGATGGGCCAGGCCATCCGCAGCAGAGAGGTCTGCAGCAGCGGCTTTTGTACGGTGTTTTCCATGTTGCCTTCCCCTTTCATGACCAAAGGCGATTTCTTTAGTCCCAAGTTTACAAGGCAAGATTATAGCACCATCCGCCCGCCTTGAACAGTCGCAATTTTTGACGATTCTGTACAAAGAGGAGCCGAAAATTTTTGCTGTTTTGCGCATGAAAAAAGGCGCTCCGGGGCAGAGCGCCTTTTGGTTCAGTCTTTCAGCCTTTCCAGCAGCTGCTGCAGCTGGCTTTCCCCGAAAACGGCGATGCCCTCCTGCTCCAGCAGCCGGGCGGTGACCCCGTCTCCCGGGATCAGGCGGCCGGAAAAGCTGCCGTCGTAGATCTGCCCCCGGCCGCAGCTGGGGCTGCGCTCCTTGAGCAGAGCCTTCCGGCAGCCAAACAGCCGGGCCAGCCGCAGGGCTTCTTCGGCCCCTTTTTGGTAGGCGGCGGTGACGTCGGCGCCGGTTTTGGACACCACCCGCTCCCCCTGCCGCTCGCTGGGGGTGCGGGGCGTAGGCAGGCCGCCCAGGATCTCGGGGCACACCGGCACCAGCCGCAGCCGGGGCAGGGCATCCAGCAAGGGCTGGCAGGGCACGCTGCGGCCGTCGTACCGGCAGCATACCCCCAGCAGACAAGCGCTTACAAGAATGGGTTCCAGAACGATCCCTCCTCTTTATAGATACAGGGCCTTACAGGCAGGCGTTCAGGTCCAGGGGGCTGCCGTCCAGCACCGCTTCGGCCAGTGTTTCCCCCTGGTAGCGCAGCTTGAGGGAGAAAAATTCCTGCCGCGTTTCCAGCAGCCGCAGGAAAATCTTGTCCCCCTGCCAGATGGGCAGATCGTACAGGGCGCTTTTGTCCACCCAGGCCAGTTCTCCCTCCCGGCAATCCCGGCACAGCCGGCCGGAAAAGCCGTCGGCGGTGAACAGGTGCATATATTCGGTGGGCCATTGGTCGGATACAAAGGTCACGATGCCCCGGAACCGGTAGCGGGTGAGGGCCAGGCCGGTCTCCTCCCGCACCTCCCGCAGCAGGCAGTCCTCGGGGCTTTCGCCGGGCTCAAATTTGCCCCCGATGCCGATCCACTTGTCCTTGTTTTCGTCCTGCTCCTTTTTCACCCGGTGCAGCAGCAGGTACTGGCCGTTTTGTTCGATATAACAAAGGGTGGTGTTTTTCATGGCGGTTTTCCTTTCTGTGGGGCGGATTCTGAATGTATTGTACCATTGTCCCGCCGGGGTGGCAATGGCCGCGTTGCGCGCCGGGGGCGGCGGTGGTATGATACAAGAAGAAGCAATGGAGAAAGGCAGGCGGGACTTTTATGTATCAGAGTACCCTCTTTGACGGCCAGCAGACCCGGCCCCTGGCCAGCCGGATGCGGCCGGAGGAACTGGATGAGTTTGCGGGCCAGCAGCATCTGCTGGGACCCGGCAAGGTGCTGCGGCAGATGATCGACCAGGACCGGGTCACCTCCATGATTTTCTGGGGCCCGCCGGGGGTTGGCAAAACCACTTTGGCACGAATCATCGCCCGGCGCACCAAGGCGGAATTTATCGATTTCAGCGCCGTGACCAGCGGCATCAAGGAGATCAAGGCGGTGATGCAGACCGCCGAGGACAGCCGCCGGTTCGGGGGCAAGACCATTCTGTTTGTGGACGAGATCCACCGGTTCAACAAGGCCCAGCAGGACGCCTTTCTGCCCTATGTGGAGCGGGGCAGCATCATCCTCATCGGGGCCACCACCGAAAATCCCTCCTTCGAGATCAACTCGGCGCTGCTCAGCCGCTGCAAGGTGTTTGTGCTCCAGGCTCTCACCGCCGAAGATCTGGAAGGACTGCTGCGCCGGGCGGTCACCGATCCCCGGGGTTTCGGCAGCGAAAAGGTGAACATCGCCCCCGAGCTGCTCCACGCCATTGCGGTGTTTGCCAACGGCGACGCCCGCACCGCCCTGAACACTCTGGAGATGGCGGTGCTCAACGGACGGCGGGAAAACGGCGAAGTGACGGTGGAAAAGGAGCTGCTGGAGCAGTGCACCAGCAAAAAAAGCCTGCTCTACGACAAAAACGGCGAGGAACACTATAACCTGATCTCGGCGCTGCACAAATCCATGCGCAACTCCGACCCCGACGCCGCCGTCTACTGGCTGGCCCGGATGCTGGAGGCCGGGGAGGACCCCCTCTATGTGGCCCGGCGGCTGATCCGCTTTGCCAGTGAGGACGTGGGCATGGCCGACAGCCGGGCGCTGGAGATCACGGTGGCGGCTTACCAGGCCTGCCATTTTCTGGGTATGCCGGAATGCAGCGTCCACCTCACCCACGCGGTGGTCTATCTGTCTTTGGCGCCCCGCTCCAATTCCCTGTATGTGGCCTACGAGGAGGCCAAAAAGGACGCCTTGGCCCAGCTGGCCGAGCCGGTACCCCTGGTGATCCGCAACGCCCCCACCAAGCTCATGGCCCAGCTGCACTACGGCGAGGGCTACCAGTATGCCCACGATGCCCCCGAGCGGCTCACCGATATGCAGTGCCTGCCCGACAGCCTGGAGGGAAAGCGGTACTACCGCCCCACCGACCAGGGCAGCGAGGCCCGGGCCGCCGCCCGGCTGCAGGCCATCCGGGACTGGAAGGAGCAGCGCCGCCGGGCGCTGGCCAAAAAGCAGCCCTCCGGCGAGAAAAAATGACCCCGAAACCCATTTGCCATAGCCGGGGGAATTTTGTATAATAGACCGGAAGAATACAACCCGGCAAGGAAATTTGCCAGGAAGGAAATTTGCATGGAATACATCACCTTTGATTTGGAATGGAATCAGCCCTATCCGGGTCAGCCGCTGCACCGGGACCTCACCGCCGAGATCATCCAGATCGGCGCTGTCAAAATGGACGCCGATTTTCATATCATCGACCAGTTCAAGGCCGACGTGAAGCCCACCTTTTACACCCACATCAAGCGGGAGGTGCAGCAGCTCACCGGCATCAGCGCCGAGGCTTTGCGCCGGGGAGAGAGTTTTCCGGCGGCGGCAGCCCGGCTGCGGGAGTGGTGCGGGAAGGAGTTCGCCTTCATCACCTGGAGCCACGAGGACGTGCCGGTGCTGAAAAAGAACCTGGCCGCCTTTGATCTCCCCGAGGACTGGATCGGGGCGGTGTATGACCTGCAGATCGTCCACAGCCTGCAGCGGCTGGGCAAATACCAGCAGACCGCCCTGGGCAAGGTGATGGAGCAGGAGGGGCTGGAACAGGATCTGTCGGCCCACGACGCCCTCCACGACGCCCTGTATACCGCACGGCTCTGCGAAAAGCTGGACATGGAGGCCGGCATCTCCCAGTATGCCGCCTACGAAAAGGAGGCCGCCAAGGGCCGGGCGGTGCAGGTGCGCAACTGCGACGGCTACCAGACTCCCGAGGCCGCCCACGCCGACCCGGCGCTGCTGCAGTTTGTCTGTCCCGACTGCGGCGCCGCCATGCAGGCCGACGGCTGGCAGAAACAGCCCGGCACCCGGCGCCGGACCGTGGTGCGCTGTCCCGACCACGGGGAATTTGAGGTGCGGCTGCGGTGCCAGCCCCGCCGGGACAAGACCTTCCGGGTGCGTCTGGCCATGTACCGCATGGAGGACGTGCTGGAAAAAGAGCGGGAAAAAGCCGCCCGCAAGGCCCTGGAAGCAGCCGTGGAACAGGGAGAATAAGGCATTTTGCCCAGTTTTTTGCGCATCGGTTTGGTGAATATTACACCTCCCCCTTTCGGGCGGGGAGGTGGATTTTTTTGCGTAAGAACGCAGAGAAGTTTGTTAAAATTTGCACAATAATACAACCCAAACGGACGATTTGACAACGACAAACAAAAAGTTTGTGCAACATAACAATAAAAATGCTATTGACTTATGCAAAATGACGACATATAATGAGGGTGTTCCAAGAGGGAACCGTCCAGAGCAAGATGGCTCGGGATGCAGCGAATACCGCTGCGGCGGGCACAGAAAGGCTGTGCCGCCAGCGGCGAAGATGCGGCAGGGAAAGGCCGCATGACAGTTATGGAAAGGAAGATGTGACTATGAAAAACATTCAGAATCTGATCAATAAGATGCAGCTGGCCAGCGGTGTGTCCATGAGCATGGGCCGGGATATGTCGGTGGAAGAGTTCGCGGTGCTGCGCGAGCTGGAGAACAGCCAGAACTGATTGTGGCAAACAAAAAAACGGCTCCTGTCACCATAGAGGGCGGCAGGAGCCGTTTTTTGTTTTGCAGGGCGAGGCGGCCATGGGCTGCCCCGCCTTATTTTTTTAGGATACGGGGGTATCGGCCTCAGCGTCGGCGCCCAGGCTGCGGTGGTAGCGCACAAAATAATAGGGAATCTCAAACAGCAGCATCACCGTCCAGCCCACGCCGCAGGCCCAGGCGGCTCCCGGCAGACCGATGCGGGGGCAGAGGATAAAGACGGACACCACCCGCAGGCTGGTCTGGATAAAGGTGCCCAGCAAGGTGATCCCCATGCGGCCCATGCCCCGGTAAAAGCCCTGCATGCCGTTGGTAAAGGCGGGCAGCAGGTAGAGGAAAGCCATGACGGTGAGATAGGCGCAGCCCAGGGCCACGATGTCCGGCTCGGCGGCCGAGACAAACAGCTCCATCACCGGCTTTTTGAGTGCCAAAGTAGCGCCGCAGATCAGCAGCCAGTAGCCGCTTTCCAGCCCCAGCCCCCAGGCCAGACCCCGGCGGATACGCCGCCGCTGCCCCGCGCCCCGGTTTTGGGCGATGAAGGTAGTGATGCCGCTGGCGATGCTCTGTTCGGGGGTAAAGGCGAAATCGTCCACCCGGCCTACGGCGTTGAAGGCAGCCATGGCGTCCACACCCAGGCTGTTGATGGCACCCTGGATCAGCAGTTTGCCTACCGGCTGGCAGGATTGCTGCAATGCCGTCACGGTGCCGTAGCGCAAAGTGTCGGCCAGCAAAGCCCGGCTGGGCCGCATATCCCGGGGGGAGAGGGCCAGCAGGGGAATGCGGCGGTAGATATAAAGGATGCAGAGCCCGGCGCTCACCGCCTCGGCCACCACGGTGGTGAGGGCGGAGCAGAGGATGCCGAAGCCCAGCAGTCCGATGAAGATGCAGTCCAGCAGGGCGTTGAGAATGGAGGAAAAGGCCAGGAATTTTAAGGGTGTGGCCGAATCTCCCACGCTTTTCAGCCCCGAGGCCACGGCGTTGTAGCAGAAGGTGAAGGGGGTACCCCAGAAGATCACCCGCAGATAGGCCGCCGCCACCCCCAGCAGTTCCTCGGGCACCTGCAGCGCCCGCAGAAGGGGCACTGCCGCCAGGCTGCCCACCGCCGCCAGCACCACCGAAAAGCCCAGCCCGAACACCAGCGTGGTGGCCAGTTCCCGGCGCAGCATATCTTCTTTTTTGGCGCCGTAAAACTCGCTCATCAGCACCGAAGCGCCGATGCACAGGCCGGAAATGCCCAGAATCAGCAGATTCATCACCGGACTGGCGGTGCCGATGGCCGCCAGGGCGTCCTTGCCGATGAATCGGCCGGCGATGATGGAATCCACGGCGTTGTAGGCCAGCTGGAACCAGTTTCCCAGTACCAGCGGAATGGAATAACCGGCCAGATGCCGGGGGATGCTGCCCTGGGTCATGCGATGGGCCGCCATAGCGTCAGATCCTTTCCTTTATATACAAACCAAAGAGAAAAATGCGAAAAAACAGTTTTCTCAGTCAGTTCCGGCAAAGCCGGGGGCCTTGCGCAGGGTGCGGTGATAGAGGGGGTCGTCGGCCGCCGGCTGGGTCAGGGGGATCAGCAGCCCCGCCTGCACCCATTTTTCCATCCGCAAGGTCAGCCAGCTGTCCCCCATGCCGAAGGGATATTGCCCCAGAGTTTTGCCGATGACCATGGCCTGCCGGAAGGTTTCCGGCTCCTTTTGCAGCACCGACAGCAGGAAGGGGTCGTAAAAATCCTCCCCCACGCTCACCACCTGGCCGCTGATCACCGCCCGCAGAGGGGCGTTCTGGTGCATGAGCTGCTGCCACATGGTGGAAAATCCGGCGATCACTCCGCTGCCGGCCGGACGGGCCAGGGGCAGATAGCGGCTCCACTCCTCAGGAGCGTTTTCGCCGCAGCCGTTTTTCTGCACCACGCCGTCCTCCCGGGCTTCCCAGTCGGGCTGGCAGATCAGCTGGATGTCGGCGTTCTGCAGGTTCATCCGCCGCAGCTGGTCCATGAACCAGAGCATGCCGCAGAGTTCGTCGGGCCGGTTGCTGTACCATATCCGGGCGGGTTCGCCCGCCGAAAGCCGCCGGCGGGCGGTGTCCAGATTCCGCACCGCCCGGTCAAAAAGCTGGCGGGCGGCGCTTTCCGAGCCATCGTCGGGATAGATGGAAAACAGCTGTTCCAGGGCTTTTAACCGGCTTTCGTCGCAGCCGGGCCGGGAGATATCCCCCACGCTGAAGGCCAGAGAAAAGCTGAGCACATCCTCCCGGCTGCCGCCCAGAGGCTGGGTGTTTTCCCAGGCTTTGGCCATGCGCTCTTTTGCCTCGCGCTGGGCCTGGCGAATCTCCTTCTTGGTGGGCTTGCTGCCGTCCTCGTGGGAAATGATCACGCTCACGGCGCCGCCGATGATTCCTTGGCCGCCGCGTTGGGCTACCAGCAGGCTGCCGGCGGCGCTGTCGCTGAACAGAATTTCCAACATATGTATATCCTTCTCTCTTTACAGTTCCGGATGTTCCAGATGATGCACCCGCCGTTCCAGCTCGGCCAGCTGGCTGTGGACCACGTCGGGGATGTTCTGCTGGTTCAGGTCGTCGCTGGGGCGCACCCGCTCGCCGTCCTTGCGCACCACGCTGGCCGGTACCCCGGCAGCGGTGCAGTTGCAGGGCAGGCTTTGCAGCACCACGCTGCCGGCGGCGATGCGGGTGTTGCTGCCGATGGTCACCGGGCCCAGCACTTTGGCCCCGGCGCCCACCAGCACGTTGTCCCCCAAGGTGGGGTGGCGTTTGCCGTGGTCCTTGCCGGTGCCTCCCAAGGTGACCTGGTGGTAGATGGTGCAGTTTTCGCCGATCTCGGCGGTCTCGCCGATGACCACTCCGCTGCCGTGGTCGATGAACAGCCCGTCGCCGATCTTGGCCCCGGGGTGGATTTCGATGCCGGTAAAGCCCCGGCCCCACTGGCTGACCATCCGGGCCAGGAAAAAGTGCTTTTTCTGGTACAGCCGGTGACTGACCCGGTAGAAGATCAGAGCGTGAAAGCCCGGATACAGCAGCATCACCTCGGCCAGGCTGCGGGCGGCGGGGTCCTTGTGCCGGATGTTTTTGGCGTCGCTGAGCAGGCTCATGGCTGTACCTCGTAGACGCCGGTGGAGATATACCGCTCTCCGGTGTCGGGCAGCACCACCACCAGCTGTTTGCCGGCGTTTTCCGGCCGAGCGGCCAGCTTGGCGGCGGCGGCAGCGGCGGCTCCCGAGGAGATGCCCACAAAAACGCCCTCCCGGTGGGCCAGGAAGCGGGTGGTCTCCATGGCCTCCTCGTTGGTGATGGGAACAATTTCGTCCACCACCGCAGGGTCGTAGTTGCCGGGGACAAAGTTGGCCCCGATGCCCTGAATTTTGTGCCCGGCGGCGGGCTTGCCGGCCAGTACCTGGCTGGCGGCGGGTTCCACCGCCACCGCACGCAGAGCGGGGTTGTGGGTCTTGAGCACCCGGGCGGTGCCGCAAAGGGTGCCACCGGTGCCCACCCCGGCTACCAGAATATCTACATGGCCGTCGGTGTCCCGCCAGATTTCGGCGGCGGTGGCGGCATGGGCGGCGGGATTGGCGGGGTTATCGAACTGGCCGGGGATCACCGAACCGGGGATGGAGTCGGCCAACTCCTGTGCCTTTTTCACGGCACCGGCCATGCCCTCGGCGGCGCTGGTCAGCACCAGCTGGGCCCCCAAAGCGGTGAGCAGCCGGCGGCGCTCCAGGCTCATGCTCTCGGGCATGACGAGAATGCATTTGTATCCCCGGCTGGCGGCGATATAGGCCAGAGCCACCCCGGTGTTGCCGCTGGTGGGCTCGATGATGGTGGAGCCGGCGGTCAGCTTGCCCGCCTGTTCGGCGGCCTGGATCATGGCCAGAGCCGGACGGTCCTTGGCGGAGGAGAGGGGATTGAAGCATTCCAGTTTGGCAAGGATGGCGCAACAGGCGCCGTACTCCTTTTCCAGGCGGTGAAGCCGCACCAGCGGCGTGTTTCCAATGAGTTCTGTGATGTCGTTTGCAATGCGCATGTGTTGCCCTCCTTTTGGCAGGTGTATTTTCCCCTGTGCGGGGGATACTTGCTATTATACCATGAAGCGATAGCGAAATGGTATAATTCGCCATTCTTTTTCGGCTGCCCCGTCAGGGGCGAGAAAAAGGGCGGATCGAGATCCCATGAAACCATAGCGAAATGGTATAATTTGCCCTCTTTTTTCTCCGCTCCGTACC
>DXDW01000211.1 GCA_019115305.1 Candidatus Anaerofilum excrementigallinarum | reverse complement strand
AATAGTTCTTAAAAAAGTATTAGTTTTTTCGACGGGGAAGGAAAAACAGATGAAAAATCTAATAGAAAAGCCTTCTTTTTTGCATTCAACCCACTGGAAAGGTCTGGTACAATAAACACGAAAGATGAGCAGGGCACACGGCCCTGACGGAGAAATCAGGAGAAAAGGAGAACCACACATGAAAAAGTTTATTGCAGGCGCCCTTGCATGTGCAACGGCAGCAACCCTCCTCACCGGCTGCGGCGGCGGAAACAGCAGCAGCACCGCGCAGAGCACCGGTTCCACCGCTTCCGGCTCCACTGCTTCCGGCGAGCAGCAGGTGCTGCGGGTAGCCACCTGGGACTACACCTCCAACCCCAGCGTGTCCAATGCAGTAGCCGCTTTTGAGGCTGCCAATCCCGACATCAAGATCGAGATTCTGGACATCCCCTCCACCGACTACAACACCAAGCTGAACGTGATGCTCAACGGCGGCAGCGATCTGGACGCCTACTTCATCAAGGACGCTTCCAGCACCTACGACCTGTACAAGAAGGGCCAGCTGCTGGATCTCACCGATTACATCGAGGCCGACGGCGTGGATATGTCCGCCTACAACGGCACCGACACCCCCTTCAACATCGAAGGCCGTCAGTACGGCATGCCCGTGCGCACCGACTACTACGTTCTGTTCTACAACAAGGACCTGTTCGACGCTGCCGGCATGGAGTACCCCAGCAACGACATGACCTGGAGCGAGTTTGAGCAGATGGCCATGGATATCTCCGAGGCCGCTGACTGCTACGGCGCTTACTTCCACACCTGGCAGGCCTGCGTGCAGAACTGGGGCGTGCAGGACGGCGAGCACACCATCATGGACTACGACACCGGCTATGACTTCTTCAAGCCCTACTACGAGATGGTTCTGCGTCTGCAGGATGCCGGCGCCATCCAGGACTTTGGTGAGCTGCAGAGCGGCAACATCCACTACTCCGGCGCCTTTGCTGCCGGCAATGTCGCTATGATGCCCATGGGCACCTGGTACATGGCCACCATCGCTGAGTCCATCAAGAACGGCGAAGCCAACCTGGAGAACTGGGGCGTTGCTACCCTGCCTCATCCCGATAACGTGTCTGCCGGTTACACCGTAGGCGCCACCACCCCCATCGTCATCAACCCCGCTTCCGAGAAGCAGGATCTGGCTTGGGAGTTCGTGAAGTTCATGTCCGGTGAAGAGAGCGCCAACGAGTACGCCAAGGTGGGCGCTATCCCCGGCCGTCTGAACGACGAGATCCTGGCTCTGGTACAGGAGCAGGAAGGCATGCCCGAGGGCCTGGCCGAAGCTCTGAAGGTGGAGAACATCGTGGCTGACCGTCCCATCGAGGAGAGCGTCACCGAAGTGAACGATATGCTGGGCCAGGAGCACAGCCTGATTATGCTGGGCGAGTGCAGCATCGATGAAGGTCTTGCCAATATGGCATCCCGTGCCGCCGAGATTCTGAAATAAATAGCCCGAACACAAGGCGGGGCAGGAACCACCTGCCCCGCTATTTTTAAGAAATGGAAAGGTGGACGCACATGAAACCAAAGCAGAAAAGCGCCATGAGCATGGAACGGCGCAACGCGCTGGTGGGTATCTCGTTTATCCTGCCAAACTTCATCGGCTTTTTGATCTTTGTTCTGATTCCGGTAATCTTTTCCTTCATCCTGGCCTTTATGGACTGGGACGGCTTTACCGAGATGAAATTTGTTCTGTTCGACAACTTCAAAACCATCTTCGCCGACCGCATCTTCCGTGAATCTCTGATCCAGACCATCGTCTACTGCGTGTTCAATGTAGTGCTCAGCGCTGTGGCTGCTCTGGGTCTGGCTCTGATCCTCAACACCAAGCTGAAGGGCAAAACCTTCTTCCGCAGCGCCATCTTCTTCCCCTATGTAGCCTCCGTTGTGGCGGTGGGCGCTGTGTGGAAGGCCATGTTCATGAAGGAAGGCGGCCCCGTGAACATCTTCCTGGAGTTCATCGGTGTGCCCCACGATGCCCTGCCCGGCTGGCTGTCCTCCACCAAGTGGGCGCTGGCAGGCGTGATCATCGTCAGCATCTGGAAAAACATGGGCTATTTCATGGTGATTTATCTGGCCGCCCTGCAGGAGATCTCCTACTCCCTGTACGAGGCCGCCGAGATCGACGGCGCCACCAAGTGGCAGCAGTTCAAGCGCATCACCTTCCCCATGCTGACCCCCAGCCATTTCTTCGTTATCATGATGCTCACCATCAACAGCTTCAAGACCTTCGATCTGATCTTTGCTTTGACCGAAGGCGGCCCCGGCACTTCCACCACTCTGCTGAGTATGTACATCTATAAGGAATCCTTCTCCTACCTGCACTACGGTCTCGCCAGCGCCGCGGCCATGATCCTGTTCCTGATCGTCGGCGGCATCACCATCATGCAGTTCCGGGTAGAGAAGAAATTCACCGACTTTATGTAAGGAGGCAGCACCATGGTTCAACAGACAAAGACGGGCGTGCGCATTTTTCAGTATGTCCTGCTGATCACTCTTACTCTCATCACCCTTCTGCCGCTTATCTGGATGGTGTCCGCATCCTTCAAGCTGTCCACCGAAGTTTTCACCAACCCCATCCGCTGGATTCCCGAAACCTTCCACTGGGAAAACTACATCAAAATCTGGGAAAAGGTAGATTTCGCCCTGTTTACCAAAAACAGCGCCAAGCTCACCTTCCTGGTAACCATCATCCAGCTGCTCACCTGTTCCTTTGCCGCCTACGGCTTCACCAAGTGTAAATTCCCCGGCCGCGACACCTTGTTCCTGTGCTATGTGGCCACCATTGCCATTCCCTGGCAGATCTTCATGCTGCCCCAGTACATCATGATGCAGAAGTTCGGTCTGGTGGACTCCCATCTGGGCTATGTGCTTCTGTCCAGCTTCGCGGCCTTCGGCGTGTTCCTGCTGCGCCAGTTCTTCCTGGGCATCCCCAACGAGCTGCTGGAAGCTGCCCGCATCGACGGCCTGTCGGAGTACGGCATCTACTTCCGCATCGTGCTGCCCCTGGCCAAGCCTGCCATGGCTACTCTGGCCATCTTCACCTTCGTCAACGTCTGGAACGACTTCATGGGCCCCATGATCTACTTCAACTCGGAAGCCAACAAGACCATCCCTCTGGGCATCCGTATGTTCGTGGGCCAGTATTCCACCGACTACCAGCTGATCATGGCCGCCAGCGTGGTGAGCCTGATCCCCGTTATCATCATGTACGCCTTCTGCCAGCGCTACTTTGTACAGGGCATCGCCAGCAGCGGCCTGAAGGGCTGATAGTCCATCGCCAAAGGAGAGATCACTATGCCTAAAAAGAACCTGCTGTTCGTGTTTGCCGACCAGTGGCGGCGGATGGCCATGGGCTGCGCGGGGCAGGACCCTGTGTTCACCCCCCGCATGGACGCCTTCGCGGCTCAGTCCATGTACTGCACCGACGCCACCAGCAGCTTTCCGCTCTGTTCCCCCCATCGGGCCAGCCTGTTCACCGGCCGCTGGCCCCAATCCACCGGCATGTTCACCAACTGCAAACCAGGGCTTTCGGTACGTCTGCGGGACGAGGAGGTGTGCATCGGCCAGGTGATGAAGGAAAACGGCTACCGCACAGCCTATATCGGCAAATGGCATCTGGACGAACCGGAGATCAACCATTCCCCCGAGCCCCTTTCCGGGGCTCGGGACTGGGATGCCTACACCCCGCCGGGAATCCGCCGCCATGGCTTTGACTACTGGTACGCCTACAACACCTGCAACACCCATCTCACCCCCCACTACTGGACCGATTCTCCCGAACCCATTCGGGTGGAGCAGTGGTCGCCGGAGCACGAGACCGACGTGGCCATCCGTTACCTGGAAGGCGCCGCCGGCAGGGAAGAGCCCTTTGCTCTGTTTGTGTCCTGGAACCCGCCCCACAGCCCCTACCACTATGTGCCGGAAAAATACCGGCAGCTGTACAAGGATCTGCAGTTCCCGGTGCGAGGCAATGTGGACGCAGCCCGTCTGCACTACCACACCCCCGAAGCCAGCAAGATGACCGAAGAGGACCTGCGCGAGGCGACCCGGGACTATTTCGCAGCGGTTTCCGGCCTGGACGAGCAGTTCGGCCGTCTGCTGGATACCCTGGAAGCCCTGGGGCTGGACAAAGACACCATTGTGGTGCTCACCGCCGACCACGGCGACATGATGGGCAGCCACGGGCTCATGGCCAAGCATGTGTGGTATGAGGAGTCCATCGGCATTCCCATGGTAGTGGGCGGCGCCGGCATTCCCCAGGGCAGATGCGGCAAGGTGATCGGCAGCGCCGACGTTGCCCCCACCTTGCTGGAACTGCTGGATCTGCCCATTCCCGACACCATGGAGGGCCAGTCGGTTGCCAAAGAGCTGCTGACAGGTTCTGCCTGCGAGGACAGCTTCACCTATCTGTATGCCTGCCCCGGCGGCCTGGCTCTGCTGGAACCCCTGCGTCAAGCGGGCATCGATCCCACCTCCATGGGCTGGCGCGGCATCCGCAGCAAAAAGTACACCTACATCGTGGATGCCGGCTATACCCCTGACAGCCCCCTGCAGCGGCTTTTGTACGATCTGGAAAAAGATCCCCTGCAGCAGAGTCCTCTGTATCTGAGCCGGGCGGAGGAATCTCCCGATGCCGCCGCTTTGGAAGAGCATCTGAAGAAATGGCTGGAAAAGGAAAACGACCCCTTCCTGCCCAAACTCAGCAAGGAGAGCTCTGTTTTATGAACCGATTGGAAAAACTGAGCCAGGAAATGCTGCTGCCCGCTCCGGTGGGCGGCGGCTTTTCCATGGAAGGATATTGGGTGTGGTGCGGCAGCGTCATCCAGGGAGAGGACGGGCGGTACCACATGTTTGCCTCCCGCTGGCCCAAAACTCTGCCCTTTCACCCCGGTTGGGGCGTAGCCAGCGAGATCGTGCGGGCCGACAGCGACACCCCCGAGGGCCCCTATACCTTCCGGGAGGTGGTTCTGCCTGCCCGGGGCGCGGGCTGGTGGGACGGCCGGGTGACCCATAACCCCTCCATCTGCCGGGTGGGGGACAAGTATGTGCTGTTTTATGTGGGCACCACCTATCCCTTCCCCGATGTGCCCGCCGACGGCAGTCTCTGCCACGACAGCCTGCCCTGGCTGGCTGCCCGGGCCAATAAGCGCATTGGCGCGGCGGTGTCGGACAGCGTCTTCGGCCCCTGGAAGCGGATGGACCATCCGCTGCTGGATGTGCGGCCGGGACATTTCGACGACTTTTTGACCTCCAATCCCGCCCCCTGCATCGGCGAGGACGGCAGCTGCCTGCTGGTGTACAAGACCCGCACCTGGCGCAAGCCTCCCTACAACAACTGCACCGGCAACGAGATGTTCAGCGACATGAAGCTGGGCGTGGCCTTTGCACCCCGGTGGGACGGTCCCTACCAGCGCCTGGAAACCCCGCTGTTTGAGGGCCAGCCCGGCATTCTGGAGGACCCCTTTGTCTGGAAAACCGACAAGGGTTACGCCATGATTGCCAAGGACTGGAACGGGGCGTATACTGGAGAGGTGGGGCGGATCATGAACGCCCGCAGCGCCGACGGCATCCACTGGGAGGCTGACCCTGATGCCACCATTCCGCTGGATATCCTGTGGAGCGACGGCAAGGTGCGGCGGGTCGGCAATCTGGACCGCCCCTTTATCCTGTTTGACCGGCAGGGCCGGGCTACCCATCTGTTCTGCGCCACCAACGACGGGCAGGAAGCGGGCTTTGCCACCATGACCCGGTCCTGGAATATGTGCATCCCCCTGCGCGGGCAGGATTGAGTTTTTACACCGAAACGAAAGGATGAAATCGATGGAAACCATGGAAAAAAAGCAGGCGTCTTTGGCGCTGGACACAGCGTGCGAGCTGCTGCGCGGCGTTCTGGACACCTTCACCGATCAGTTCCCCTTCTCCTGCAGTGAAAACAACTTCTATCCCGCCGGCGAAAATGTGGAGTGGACCACCGGCTTTACCACCGGCGAATACTGGCTGGCCTGGGAGCACACCGGCGACGAGGCCTTCAAAAAAGCGGCTCTGCGCCAGGTGGACAGCTTCCTGGAGCGGATCGAGAAGAAGATCGACGTCAACCACCACGACATGGGCTTCCTCTACACCCCTTCCTGCGTGGCAGCCTGGCGGCTGGTCGGCAGCGAGACCGGCAAAAAGGCCGCTCTGCTGGCGGCGGATAACCTCATCGCCCGGTTTCAGACCAAGGGCCAGTTCATCCAGGCCTGGGGCGAGCTGGGTGCGCCGGACAACTACCGGCTCATCATCGACTGCCTGCTGAACCTGCCCCTGCTCTACTGGGCCACCGAGGTCACCGGCGATGAAAAATACCGCCGCATCGCTCTGGCTCACACCAAGACCAGCATGGAAAACCTGGTGCGGCCGGATCATTCCACCTATCATACCTACTTCTTCGACCCCGAAACCGGCGCGCCGGTGCGTGGTTCCACCCAGCAGGGATACCGGGACGGCTCGGCCTGGGCCCGGGGCCAGGCCTGGGGCGTCTATGGCATGGCACTGTCCTACAAGTACACCCAGGACCCCGCCTGCATCGGCTTGTTCCGGGATGTGACCGACTATTTCATCTCCCGTCTGCCCGAGGATCTGGTGCCCTATTGGGATCTGGAGTTCACCAGCGGCGACGAGCCCCGGGATTCCTCGGCCGGCGCCATTGCCGCCTGCGGTATGCTGGAAATGGCCAAATATCTCCCCGCCGAAGAGGGTAAACACTACGCCGAGATGGCCAAAAAGATGGCCGAGGCTCTCTGGGAGACCTGCGCCGTCAAGGACCCCGCCGTTTCCAACGGCCTGCTGCTCCACGGCGTTTACGCCAAAAACTCCCCCTACAATCCCATTCCCAAGGACCGGGGCGTGGACGAGTGCAACACCTGGGGCGACTACTTCTACATGGAGCTGCTCACCCGTCTGGAAAAGGACTGGAAACTGTACTGGTAAGGCAGGGGAGGCAGACAAATGCTGCAAAATTTCTGGTGTCCTGACACCCCGGCCGCGGCGGCCGCTGTGCAGAACAGCTGCCCGGAGGACGTCCGGCGCTGCATCTCCATTGCCGACGATGTGCTGGAAAACCGTTTCACCTTCCGGGATCACTGGGAGATGGAGCGCACCTGGGAGCCGGTGCAGTTCGGCCCCGCCGAATCGGACATCGACTGGGCCCATGTCCCCAGCTTCGACGCCGAATGGCTGTATGCCATGAACCGCCACACCAGCTTTGTGAATCTGGGCAAGGCCTGGCAGTATACCCATGACCGCCGCTACGCCGAAAAATGGGCGCGGCTCATAGAGGACTGGATCGACCGGGTACCCCTGACGCCCCAGAGCGAAGGGAACACCTGGCGCAGCCTGGAAGCGGGCCTGCGCTGTGAATACTGGCTGCGCTCCATCAAGCTGGTGGAGGACAGCGGCTTGTTTGTACGGCCCCTGCGGGATAAGATCGAAGCCTGCCTGCTGCAGCACGGGGAATACCTCACCGGCAAGTGGGGGGAGTTTCAGAATATCTCCAACTGGGGCGTGCTTCAGGACCACGGGCTGTTTCTGCTGGGTGTGTATTTCAACCGGCCCGAATGGCAGCAGCTGGCCCTGGAACGGCTGGACCGCAACCTTCACCGGTCGGTGCTGGCGGACGGCAGCCAGTGGGAGCAAAGCCCCATGTACCACTGCGAGGTGCTGCACAACGCGGCGGACACTTTGCTCATCGCCCGGCAGAACGGCATAGCCGTGCCGGCGCGGTTTGAGCAGAAGGTGCACGATATGTTCCGGGCCCTGGCGGCCTGGGTGAAGCCCGGCGGTTTTCTGCCCTGCCAGTCGGATTCCGACGCCGCCGATGCCGGGGATATCCTGGCCATGGGGGCGCTGCTCTTTGAGGACCCGGTGCTGCGCACCGCCGCCGGTGACCGGGCCCGGGAGGAAAACTACTGGGACTTCGGCCCCGGCTGCGCCCGGCGTTTGGCCCAGCTGCCCGCCGAGGCAGGGGGCAGCCCCTCCGACGCTCTGCCCCACAGCGGCAACTATGTGCTGCGCGCCTCCCGGGACCCCCAGTCTGCCTGGCTGCGGTTCCACTGCGGCAGCATGGGGGGCGGCCACGGCCATGCCGACCAGCTGCATCTGGATGCAGGCTGCCGGGGCGAGGATTTCCTCATTGATCCCGGCCGGTACACCTACGCGGAGTGTCCCCAGCGGCTGGAGCTGAAACGCCCTGCCGCTCACAACACCACCCGGGTGGACGATCTGGATTTCAGCCCCTGCGAGGATACCTGGTCCTATCTGTCCTTGGCAGTGCCGGTAAAACTGCCCTTCCGTTTCACCCCTCAGGCGGATCTGGTCTGCGGCGGTCATCTGGGCTATATCTCCCAGGGTGTGGCCGTTTTCCGGCGGGTGGTCTGGCTGCGGGAGTGGAACGCCGCGGTGATTTTTGATGAGTTTTTCGCTGGTGCGGACAATACCCACAGCTACCAGCAGTATTTCCACTTCGGGCCGGGCAAGGTCCGGCTGGAAGGCAACTCCGTTGTATGGCAGGGCCAGCAGGCCCGGGCCGCCCTGCACTGCCTGGACGAAGGCGAGTGCAGCCTGGGACGGGACTCTTATTCCACCGACTACAACCGCCTGGAAGAAGGGGACGTGCTCACCGTCTGCCGGCAGGGCAGAGGATTTTGCTCCTTTGTCACGGTGCTGGACCTGGCGGCGGAAGAGCCTCTCACCGCCAGCCTGCTGCCGGTGGAGCGCACCGACGGTCTGCCTCTGTCCATCCCCGCCCAGGCGGTGGAGCTGCGGCGGGGCGAAAGCCGGGCCGTGGTGCTGGAACGCCACGGGGATATGCCCACCCCGGTGGGCCTGCTGGCCGCCGGCGGGTTTTCTGGCTATGGACGGACCATCTTCTTCTCCGACACCTGCCCCGACGGTCTGGTGCTGGACTGGTAAACAGCGGACAGCCGCATAAAACACAAAATAAGCCGGCCCTCTTTGAGCAAATCAAAGGGGGCCGGCTTTTTGCTGCGGATACCGCAAAAAAGAGAGACTCCCCCGGCCGCCGGAGCGGTGGGGGAGCCTGTCAAGGAGAAGAATTTTCGTTGAAAGCTTATTTCAGATCGGTGGTGGCCAGCACGTCCATGTCGTCAAACTCCATGTTCTCGCCGCCCATGGCCCAGATAAAGGTGTAGTTGCCGGTGCCCACACCGCTGTGGATGCTCCAGGAGGGGCTGATCACAGCGTCGAAGTTCTGCATCACGATGTGGCGGGTCTCGGTGGGCTCGCCCATCATGTGGAATACCACCTGGTTTTCGGGGATCTCGAAGTAGGTGTATACTTCCATGCGGCGCTCGTGGGTGTGGCTGGGCATGGTGTTCCAGTTGCTGCCGGGCTCCAGGGCGGTCATGCCCATGGACAGCTGGCAGGTCTGGAGAACGCTGGGATGGATGAACTGGTTGATGGTGCGCTTGTTGCAGCCTTCCAAAGTGCCCAGAGGACGCTTGGCAGCCTCCTCAATGGTGATCAGCTTGTTTTCGTAGCTGCAATGAGCGGGAGCGCTCACCATGTAGAACTTGGCGGGATTCTCGGGGTTGGCGCTGGAGAAGTGCACTTCCTTGTTGCCCTTGGTGATGTACAGGCAGTCCTTGTAGTTCATGGGATAGGAAACGCCGTCGGCCACCACGGTGCCTTCGCCGCCCAGGTTGAAGATGCCGATTTCACGGCGCTCCAGGAAGTAGTGGGTGCCGAAGTTGGCCCATACGTCGATGCCCTTGTCGATGGAGACGCTCTCGTTCACAGGCATACAGCCCAGAACCACCATGCGGTCCACATGGCTGTATACGGCGACGACCTCGTCGGCCTTGTACAGGCCGGTGATCAGAAACTCGTTGCGGGTCTCCTCGGTGGTGTAGCGCTTGAAATCACGCTGGTTGCAGGAATAGCGGATATCCATGTTCTTTTACCTCTTTCTGCGGTATATGGCCTGTGCAAAGGCCGTTTGATGGGGAAAACGGGGCTCTGAAACCATCAGGGCTGCTTGCCGATGTAGGCCAGGATGCCGCCATCCACATACAGGATGTGGCCGTTCACGAAGTTGGAAGCGTCGGAGGCCAGGAATACGGCGGGGCCGCCCAGGTCTTCGGCTTCGCCCCAGCGGGCAGCGGGGGTTTTGGCGATGATGAACTGGTCGAAGGGATGACGGCTGCCGTCGGGCTGGATCTCGCGCAGAGGAGCGGTCTGGGGAGTGGCGATGTAGCCGGGTCCGATGCCGTTGCACTGGATGTTGTACTCGCCGTACTCGCTGGCGATGTTCTTGGTCAGCATCTTCAGGCCGCCCTTGGCAGCAGCGTAGGCCGAAACGGTCTCGCGGCCCAGCTCGCTCATCATGGAGCAGATGTTGATGATCTTGCCGTGGCCCTTCTTGATCATGGAGGGGATAACGGCCTTGGCGACGATGAAGGGGGCGTTGAGGTCAACGTCGATCACCTGGCGGAACTGCTCGGCGGTCATTTCGCACATGGGGATGCGCTTGATGATGCCGGCGTTGTTCACCAGAATGTCGATGACGCCCACTTCGGCCTCGATCTTGGCCACCATTTCCTGCACGGCGGCCTCGTCGGTGACGTCGCAGACATAGCCGTGAGCCTCGATGCCTTTTTCCTTGTAGGAAGCCAGGCCTTTGTCCACCAGCTCCTGCTTGATGTCGTTGAAGACGATGGTGGCGCCGGCGTCATGCAGAGCGCAGGCGATGGCGAAGCCGATGCCGTAGGAAGCGCCGGTTACCAGCGCCACCTTGCCGTTGAGAGAAAACATGTTCATTACAATCACTCCCATAATTATTTTTGGGCTGCGCGATATGTATACAACCTGGGTGTGCATACCCGTTCGCACAGCGGATTCCAGCGGGCACAAGATGCGGTGCAAACGCATCTTGTATACAAGTAGATGGTAACACCCTTTGGCGAAAAAAGCA
>DXDW01000210.1 GCA_019115305.1 Candidatus Anaerofilum excrementigallinarum | reverse complement strand
GTGTCATGGGCGGGCACCGCCATGATGGCGCCGGTGCCGTAGGTGGCCAGCACATAGTCGGACAGGAAGATGGGGATCTCCTTGCCGTTGGCGGGGTTGATGCCCCGTACGCCCTTGAGGCAGACGCCGGTCTTGTCTTTATTCAGCTCGGTGCGCTCCAGGTCGCTCTTGCGGGCGGCGGCAGCCTGATAGGCCCGCACCTCGTCCATATTCTCGATCTTGTCGGCCCACTTCTCCACCAGCTTGTGCTCGGGAGCCAGCACCATGTAGGTGGCGCCGAACATGGTGTCGGGACGGGTGGTGTAGACGGTGATCTCGTCGCCGGCGGTGGAACCGAAGTTCACCTCGGCGCCGTGGCTGCGGCCGATCCAGTTCTTCTGCTGGGTGGCCACGCGCTCGATGAAGTCCAGACCGTCCAGATCGTCGATGAGGCGGTCGGCGTACTCGGTGATCTTCAGCATCCACTGGCTCTTGACCTTGTGGACCACTTCGCCGCCGCAGCGCTCGCAGACGCCGTTGACCACTTCCTCGTTGGCCAGCACCACCTTACAGCTGGTGCACCAGTTGACGTTCATTTCCTTTTTATAGGCCAGACCGTGCTTGAACAGCTGCAGGAAGATCCACTGGGTCCAGCGGTAGTACTCGGGATCGGTGGTGTTGATCTCACGGTCCCAGTCAAAGGACAGACCCAGGCTCTTCAGCTGGCTCTTGAACCGCGCCACGTTGTTCTTGGTCACGATCTCCGGATGGATGTGGTTCTTCATGGCGTAGTTCTCAGTGGGCAGGCCGAAGGCGTCCCAGCCCATGGGATACAGCACATTGAAGCCGCACTGCCGCTTTTTGCGGGCCACGATGTCCAGGGCGGTGTAGCTGCGGGGATGGCCCACATGCAGTCCCTGGCCGGAAGGGTACGGGAACTCCACCAGGGCATAGAACTTGGGCTTGCTCTTGTCCAGGTGAGCGGCGAAGGTCTTTTTGTCGTCCCAGATCTTCTGCCATTTCTGTTCGGTCTGTTTAAAATCGTACTTCACTCTTTATCACCCCAAAATGATACTCAAAACGCCGGCCCTCCGGCGATTTTTACGCAGGTTTTCCCGGCGGCTTTATTCCGCCTCGGTGTCCAGCTGGACCTCCACGGGATCGGCGTCGGCCCACAGATGCTCGAGATCGTAGAATTCCCGGGCCTGGGGGTAGAACACATGGACGATCACCTCGCCGTAGTCCAGCAGAATCCAGTTTTTGCTGTCGTAGCCCTCGGTGCGCAGGGGACGCACGCCCTGCTGCTCCAGCTGGAACTCCACTTCCTCGGCCAGGCTGCGCACCTGGGTGGTGGAACTGCCGCTGGCGATGACGAAATAATCGGTGAGCACGGTGAGATCCCGCACCTTCAGCACCTTCAGGTCCTGGGCCTTTTTCTTGTCCAGAATCCGGGCTATGCAGGTTGCAAGTTCAAAACTGTCCATCAAGTTTTCTCCTTCTTTATATTGATATACTGCAAAAGCAGCGGTTGTTTCGGGTTTACTGGCCGCTGGAGGCGGAACCGCCCTCGGTCTCGGCCTCAAAATTGCCCGAGGTGATGCCTCCTTCGGCGTCCACCTCGCCCATAAAGCTGACGGCCGCGTCGTGCAGGCCGCCGGCGGCGGGATAGTCGGGCAGCTGGAGCTGATCAGCCGACACAGGCTCGCCGTAGGTGCGGAAATAGGTGTTCAGCAGCTCGGCGGTCTCCTCGGCGGCCACCACATTCACCGAATGCTGGCCCAGGTACAGCTCTGCGCCGCCGTATTCCGGCACCCGGCACATCATGATGTTCTGGCTGGGAACTCCCAAAGCCGAGATGCCCACGCTGGCCATGTCGGTCACCGGCATGTCGGTCTTCATATAGGTCAGGAACACCGGGAACAGCTTGGCGATGTCGCCCGGGGTCATGGTGCGCAGCCGATTGAACAGGCCGGAATAGAAGTACCGCTGCATCTCCAGACGGGCGAAGTCGCCGGTCTCAAAGCCCTCGCCGTGGCGGTTGCGGACAAAGAACTCGGCCGCGTCGCCGTTGAGGTTGCGGTAACCCTGCTCCAGCTTGCTGCCCTTCCACTCCATATCCTGGGGGATATAGACCTCGATGCCGCCGAAGGTGTCCACGATACTCTTGAAGCTGTCCATGTCGATGGTGACATAGTAGTCGATGGGCAGCGCGAACATGGCGTTGATGCGGTCGGCCAGCAGCGAAATATCGGTGCCGCCGTTGTGGGAGGCCACGGCGTTGATCTTGCCGTTGGAGGAGTACTCCCCTCCCACATAGGTGTCCCGGGGGATCTGCAGCATGTTGATCTTCTTGTTCTTCACATCGAAGTTCACATACATGATCATATCGGTGAGGGCGTGGGTGCGGCCTTCTTCATAGTCGATGCCGCAGACCAGGAAGTTCACCACATCCCCCTTGTATTCCTTGGGGGTGTTGAGGTGCTCGCCCAAAACGCCCATGCCGGCTCCTTCGCCGGACAGCGCGCCGCTGATATACAGGTATCCCCCGCCCAGCACCACCACCGGTGTGAGGATCAGCAGCACAAGAATCGTCATCAGAATGCGCTTGACCCGCCGGCGCTTGGGGGCGCGCTTTTTGGGGCTGCGCCGGGGCGGCTGCCCGGAGCGGGAAGATCCGCTTCTTGCAGCAGACTGCCGGGAGGAAGAACTCCTGCCGGAAGACGACTGAGAAGGACTGCGCCGGGTACGGCTGGCCTGCTGGCGGTGCTCCATGGCGTCGGCAGCCTGGCGGGCGTCCCGCCGGCGGTAGGCGGCCGAGAGATCGATCTCGGCAAAATCATCGCTGCGGCTCGGACTGCGCCGGGCGCGGCTGGTATCGATGTCTACGTCAAACTGGCGGCGGCGATCGTTGCGGGTGGGTTCATTCTTCATAGAGTGTTTCTCCTCCATAGTACATTTGCCGCAGCTGCTGCCATGCTTTGCGGGAAACCGGGTCTACCGGCTTTCCGCTTTCTTCCAGCCACTGGATGTTCATACGCAGCGCCTCCACCATGGCGCGGTCCAGATCTTCCAGTTCCAACCGGCGCAGCAGCTCCACCTCGGGATAGCTGCGATCGGCGCTGGTCATGTCCGCCAGAAACAGGATCTTGTCCAGGCGGGTCATGTGGGGGCGGCCGGTGGTATGGCAGGCCACCGCCGCCAGAATCTCCTCATCCTCCACACCCCACTCGGTGCGCGCCAAAATCGCGGCACACACCCCGTGCCACACCGGCGCGGGGCGGTGGTGTGCGTTATCTGCCATTATAGCATTCTCCTGCAAAATCTGCAACATGCGATCTTTGGGCAGTTCCTTGGCCATATCGTGCAGCAGCGCCGCCATAGCGGCCTTTTTTTCGTCCTCGCCATAGTGCTTTGCCAGCTTGACGGCCATTTTTTTCACATTTATGGTGTGTTCGTACCTCTTTTTGGAAAGGGTACGCTTTGCCATTTGTTTTGCCTGTTCCAGATTCAATGCGATGTCACTCCTTGTGAATTTGCGCGATAGTTTCCGGCCGGTAAAGCCGGTACCGCTCCACCACCCGCGCTGTGGCGGGGGGAAGCAGGCCCCAGGGCGACTGCCCCTCCAAGATGCGCCGGCGCAGCTGGGTGGATGCCTGGGGCACCACCCGGGCCCGGAGCAGCAGCACCTTTCCGCCCTCCTGCTCCAGCTGCCGGGCAGCCTGGCGGAAGGGCAGCTGGTCGGCGTCCTCCCGGCAGTGGGCCACCAGCACGCAGCGGGCCAGAAGCTCCCGCCAGCTGCGCCAGTTCTGGAAGCTTTCCAGCATATCCCCGCCCACGCAGAGATACAGCCGGGCGCCGGGATAGCGCTGGCCGAGCATCCGCACCGTGTCGATGGTGTAGCTTTTGCCCTTGCGGGAAATCTCCCAGTCACTGATCTGCACCCCGTGCCACGCCTGCACAAAGCAGCGGCACATGGCCAGCCGCAAAGGCGCCGGGGTGGCGCTGGCCGCCTTGTGGGGCGGGACGCCCGCCGGCATCAGGATGGTGCGGTCGGGCTGCACCGCCTGGGCTGCACTGCGCAGCAGATTGATATGTCCTTCGTGGGGCGGGTCGAAGGTTCCGCCGTACAGCAATACCCGCATGGGGTTTCATCTCCCCTTTTTCTGTGTTGCAGAAAGCTGCTCTCAGCGCAGCAGATCGGCGTATTTGGATTCCTTTTTCTTCTGCAGATACAAAACGAACTTGGAGCCGATCACCTGCACCACGTCGGCGCCGGTGGCTTCGGCCAGGATGGCCGCGGCCTCCTTGGCGGTGTAGGGGCTGTTTTCCAGCACCTTCATCTTGATGAGTTCCCGGGCCGCCAGGCAGTCGGCGGTGGACTTGATGAGGGTCTCGTCGATCTCCCCTTTTCCTACCTGGAAAACGGGGTCCATGGTGTTGGCGGCGGCGCGCAGAATGGCGCGCTGTTTACTGGTGAGCATAAATTTCTCCTTTTATCGTGTTTTTATATAGATGTGGCCGACGCCTTAGTCCTCGGACTTGGGCTGCCGGGGGATGCGGCGCAGCTTGTCGCCGTCGTATTTGGTGTCCCGCTCAAAGCCGGGGGCGGCTGCGGCGGGGTCCAGGAAGGCGGGCAGCTGGAGCCGCAAAGCTTCCAGAGCATGGCCGCGGTGGCTGATGGCATCCTTCTGCCAATCTTCCAGCTGGGCGTAGGTCAGCCCGTCGGTATTGGGCCGGGTGGAGCCGTCGGCCAGGCCCACCTCATCGGGGATGAACAGGGGATCGTAGCCGAAACCGTTGGTCCCCTGCCGCTGCCGTCCCACACGGCCGGGGCATTCCCCGGTGACGGTGAGGCTGCGGCCGTCGGGCAGCATAAAGCAGACGGCGGACACGAATTTCGCCTGGCGGCGGTCATCGGGCACAGCTTCCATGGCATCCAGCAGCTTGTCGTTGTTGGTCTCGTCGTTGCCGTGGACGCCGCAGTACCGGGCGGAATAAACTCCCGGCGCACCGTCCAAAGCGTCCACCGCCAGACCGGAATCGTCGGCCACGGTGGCCACGCCGCTGGCGGCGCAGACCGCCGCAGCTTTGATGCGGGCGTTTTCCGCAAAGGTGGTGCCGGTCTCGTCGGGGTCCAGGCAGATGCCCAGTTCCCGCTGGCTCTTCACCAGATGGCCCTGTTTTTCCAGAATGCGGCGCAGCTCCTTGAGCTTGCCGGCGTTGTTGGTAGCGGCACAGATCAGCATGGATGTTCCTTTCTGCGCCCCGGGGGCGCTGCAACTTGGTGGGAAGAAATAAAGATCGTTATACCTCGCTGGTAAACAGGGCGTCCACAAAGGCGGCGGGATCGAACTCCATCAGGTCGTTCATGCCCTCGCCCACGCCCACATAGCGCACCGGCAGGCCCAGCTTGGCCTTGATGCCGATGGCCGCGCCGCCCTTGGCGGTGCCGTCCAGCTTGGTGAGAATGATGCCGGTGGCACCGGCGGCGTCGATGAACTGGCTGGCCTGGTTGATGGCGTTCTGGCCGGTGATGGCATCCAGCACCAGCAGAGTCTCCACTGTGGCCTCCTCGCAGGCCTTGGCGGCCACGCGGCTGATCTTGGACAGTTCGTTCATCAGGTTTTTCTTGTTGTGCAGCCGTCCGGCGGTGTCGCAGATGACGATATCACAGCCCTTGGCTCGGGCGCTCTGCACCGCGTCGAAGATGACGGCGGCGGGGTCGGCGCCCTCGCTGTGGCGCACCATGGGCACGCCTACACGGTCGGCCCAGACGGCCAGCTGCTCGGCGGCGGCGGCGCGGAAGGTATCGCCGGCGGCCAGCAGCACCTTTTTGCCCTGGCTGGTGTACAGCCGGGCCAGCTTGGCGATGGAGGTGGTCTTGCCCACTCCGTTGACGCCGATGACCATGATCACCGTGGGCTTGCCCGACAGATGCATCTCGTTCTCGGGGCTGAGCATCTCGCAGAGGATGGACTTGAGGGCGGCCAGGGCCTCGTCGCCGGTTTTCAGATGGCGGCTTTTCACCTCGCTGCGCAGCCGCTCCACCAGTTCCATGGCCACATCGGCGCCCACGTCGGCCAGAATCAGCTGCTCCTCCAGATCGTCGTAGAGTTCATCGGTGATCTCGCTGGAACTCACCATAGCGCCGATGGCGCCGAAAACGGAATCCCGCGTCTTTTTCAGGCTTTGGCCCAGTTTTTCAAAAAATCCCATTCTCAGTCATCTCCTTTTTCACAGACGTTGCGGCAGCCGGCGCGGCGCGCCGGGCCTGTTATCTATACAGACGGTTTGAAACCGGAGTTTGTTTCACTCGCAAGAGAATAATCCGTCAGGAAACCAAAGAGGCGTCCACCTTGTCCAGCTCCAGCCGCAGCAGACGGGACACGCCGTCCTCCTGCATGGTCACACCGTACAGCACGTCGGCGGCCTCCATGGTGCCGCGGCGGTGGGTGATGACGATGAACTGGGTGGAATCGGCGATGCGGCGCAGATATTGGGCAAACCGCACCACGTTTACGTCGTCCAGGGCGGCTTCGATCTCGTCCAGGATGCAGAAGGGAGCGGGGTTGACGGCGAAGATGGCAAAATAGATGCTGATAGCCACCAGCGACTGCTCGCCGCCCGACAATGCCGACAGGTTTTTGATGATCTTGCCCGGCGGGGACACCTGGATCTCGATGCCGCTGGAAAGCACATCCTGGGGATCGGTGAGGGTCAGACGGGCGCTGCCGCCCCCGAACAGCTCGGCAAAGATGCGGCCGAAGTTCTGGTTGATGCGGGCAAAGCTGTCGGTGAACAAATTTTCCATCTCCTGGCACAGCTCGGCGATCAGCTTGTTCAGCTGGGCCTTGCTGGCTTCCACGTCCTTGACCTGGGCCAGCAAAAACTCGTACCGTTCGCTGACCTCGGCATACTCGTCGATGGCGGCCACATTTACATTGCCCAAGGCGCGGATCTTGGCCCGCACCTCGGCCACCTGGCTGCGCAGCTCGGCGGTGCTTTCAAAGGGCACGCAGAGGGCTTCGGCGTCGCTGAGGGTGAGCTCGTACTCCTCCCACAGACGGGCGATGGTCTGGTCGTACTCGGTTTCCAGGGCCTTTTTGCGCTCGTCCAGCCGGCTGATCTCCCGGGAGAGGGATTCCCGCTGCTCGGTGATCTGCCGGGAGCGGCGGGTCTGTTCGGTGACCTCCCCTTCCTTTTCCATCCGCTGGGCGGTGAACTGCCGGATCTGCTCTTCCAGCCGCTGGATCTCCTGCTGGCACTCTTCCTTGCGGCGGCGGGTGTCGGCGATCTGATCCCGGCATTCCTGGCTGCGCCGGCGCAAAGTTTCGATGTTTTCCCGCAGCTGATCGGCACGGCGCTGGCTTTCGCCGCTGCGCTGACTCAGCTGATCGATGGCCTGCCGGTGGGCCTGGGCGTCCTTTTCGGCGGCCAGACTGGCCAGACGGCTCTGGGCCAGGCGCTCGGTGAGCTCGTCCCGCCGGCGCAGGAATTCATCGTCTCCGCCGGTGAGCAGGGCCAGTTCCTGTTCCAGCCCGTCGGCCTCGGTCTGCAGTCCGGCAGACTGGGCACGGGCCTTTTCGGCGGCCTGGCGGCCGGATTCCATCTGGGCCACCAGCTGCGCCTCCTCGGCGGCCTTCTGCTTTTCGGCGGTGCGGTACTGCTCCATGGCGGTTTCCAGCCGGCGGTTTTCCATCTCGGCGCGGATCTTGTCGCCTCCCACCGTGATGCCCTCGCTGGAAGCCGCGTTGAGCTGGGCGGTGAGGGCGTCCACCTCGGCCTTGACCTTGTCGGTGTTCTGCTGGGCCTGCTGCTGCCGGGTCTCCAGCTGGGCAATGCGGCCCTTCAGTTCCTCGATCTCCTGCCGGCGGGTGAAGATGCCCGCCGACCGGCTGAGACTGCCGCCGGTGTAGCTGCCGCCGGCGTTGATGACCTGGCCGTCCACCGTAACGATGCGGTTGCGGTAGTCCAGGCTGCGGGCCACCCCGCTGGCCTCGTTGAGGTCGTCCACCACCACGATGCGGCCCAGCAGGTTCTGGACAATGCGGCTGTATTTTTCATCCGCCTGCACCAGAGTGGCCGCCACACGGGCGCTGCCGTAGAGACGGGAGGCGTCCATGGTCTGGGCGCGGATGGTATCCAAGGGCAAAAAGGTGGCGCGGCCGGCCTTTTCCTGGCGCAGAAACGCGATGGCGGCCTTGGCGGCGGCCTCGTTTTCCACCACGATGTTCTGGGCGGCGGCGCCCAGAGCGATCTCGATGGCGGTCTCGTAGCCGGGCTTTACCCGGATCAGACTGCTCACGGGGCCGATAACCCCCCGCAGCCGGCGGCCCTGGGCCGCCCGCATCACCGATTTGACGCTGCCGGAATAGCCGTCCATGCTGCGCTCCAGTTCCCGCAGCAGGTGCAGACGGCTGCGGGAGGCGTCCAGCTTGCGGCCCAGCTCCTGCTCGGCGGCGTCGGTCTCATCCAGCTGGCGGCGGCGCTTGTCCAGTTTCAGCTGCAGGCCGCTCTGGATATTTTCCAGCTGGCTCATCTGCTGGGTGAGGGTGCGGAGATACTCGTCGTTCTCCTTCTTTTCTGCTTCCAGCTGTTCCAGCTGGGCGGCAGCTTCGGCGGCCTGCCGCTGGAGGGTCTGCATCCGTTCCTGGGCGGCGGCGTGGGCGCTTTCGGCAGAGGCGGCGTCCACGGCCAGGCTGGTCTGCTGTTCGGCAATGGCCGCCAGGCGGGCGCCGATCTCGCCCTTGCGCTCGCCGGCCTGGAGGTTTTCGGCCTGCAGCCGTTCCAGCAGCCGGGTGTCGGCCTGGATGGCCGTCTGCAGCTGCTGGGCCTGGGCCTCGGCCTGGGCGATCTTCTGCCGGTAACCTTCCATCTCCTCTTCCAGCTGTTTGCGGCCGGCGCTGCCCCGGTCCAGTTCGGCCCGGGCGTCCTTTTCCGCCTGCTGGTTGTGGGAAAGGTCGTTTTCCAGCACCGCCACCCGGCTGTCGGCGGCGGCGATCTCCTCGGTAACGGCCCGGATATCGCTGTTGGCCCGCTCGATCTCCACCGTCAGTTTCTGGGCGGCGGCCCGGACATCGGCGGTCTCGGCGTCCAGCTGCTCCAGCTGGGCGTTCTGCCGCTCGTAGTCAGCCTGGGCGGCATCCAATTTGCGCTGCTGGGCCCGCAGGTTTTCCCGGGCGGTGTGGACCGTATCGGTCCAGAGGGTCACTTCCAGCTGTTTGCGGGAAGCGGCGTATTCCAGGAATTTCTGGGCCTTTTCGCTCTCCCGTTTCAAAGGGCCCACCCGGCCTTCCAGTTCGCCCAAAATGTCCCGCAGACGCACCAGGTTGTCCTCGGCGCCAGCCAGACGGCGCTCGGCCTCGTTTTTGCGGTAGCGGTATTTGGCGATACCCGAGGCCTCCTCAAACATCTCCCGGCGCTCGGCGCTCTTGGCGCCCACCACTTCGGCGATGCGGCCCTGGCCGATGATGGAATAGCCATCCCGGCCCAGGCCGGTGTCCAGGAACAGCTCGTAGATGTCCTTGAGCCGGACGCTCTGGCCGTTGATGGTGTATTCGCTCTCTCCCGACCGGTAGTATTTGCGTCCGATGACCACCTCGTCCCGGTCCACGTCGATGCGGCGGTCGGAGTTGTCCACCGTGAGGCTGACGCTGGCATAGCCCATGGCGCTGCGCTTCTGGGTGCCGCCGAAGATCACGTCCTCCATCTTTCCGCCGCCCCGCAGCTGCCGGGAACTGGTCTCACCCAGCACCCAGCGGATGGCGTCGGAAATATTGCTCTTTCCCGAACCGTTGGGGCCCACCACGGCGGTGATGCCCCGGCCGATGGTGATCTTGGTCTTGTCGGGAAAGGATTTGAAGCCCTGTATTTCCAGTTCTTTTAATACCATATCCTCATCCTGTATCTTCTTTTTCCTTCGCGGGATTCTTATGGCTAGGGCTTTCTTGCGGGCGGGCAAAGGGAAAACCTTTTGCACACCCGCAAAAAAGCCGCCGGCCCGGCCTGTTGTGTCAGGCCAGGCCCATCAGCTCCAGCGCCTGCCGCGCCGCCTGCTGTTCGGCGATTTTTTTGGAATGTCCCTCTCCTCTGCCGATGCAGTTGGAGTTGAGATGCACCTCTACCACAAAATGCTTGTCGTGGTCGGGGCCGCTTTCCCCTGCCACCACATAGCGCAGCCGCTCCTCGGGGTTCTGCTGCACTACCTCCTGCAGGCGGGTCTTGTAGTCCTCCCCGGCGGGCTTGCCCTCGGTGACAAAGGGAAGGATAAAGGCCCGGGCGGCTTCCAGGCCGCCGTCCAGGTAGATGGCGGCGATCACCGCCTCGAAGGCGTCGGAGAGGATGCTGGGCCGCTGGCGGCCGCCGCTGCGTTCCTCTCCCTTGCCCAGGCGGAGATATTTGCCCAGCTGGATCTGCTGGGCAAAGCCGAACAGGGCCTGCTCGCAGACCAGGCTGGCCCGCTTGCGGGTGAGCTGGCCTTCGGGCAGGTGGCCGGCCTCGTGAAAGAGGTAGTCGGCCACCACCACGCCCAGCACCGAGTCGCCCAGAAATTCCAGGCGCTCGTTGTGCTTTTCGCCTTTTTTGCTCTCGTTGGCATAGCTGGTGTGGGTGACGGCCACCCGCAGCAGCTCGATATTATGAAAGGTATAGCCGATGGCTTTTTCCAGTTCCTGTAGCATGGCTCATTCCTCGCTTTGGGCGGCCAGAGCGGCCAGACTGCGCTCCATAGTGCCGGACAGATCCATCTCTGCGCAGCGCATGGCCTGACGGATGGCGTTTTTGAAGGCCTTGGCGTTGGAAGAGCCGTGGGCCTTGATCACCGGCCGGGAAGCCCCCAGCAGCGGCGCGCCGCCGTACTCGTCGGCGTCCATCTTTTTCTTGAAGGCCTTCATGCCGTCCTTGACGGTGAGGAAAGCCAGCTTGGTGGCCAGATTTTTGGTGAAGATGGGTTTGAGCTGGCCCATGAGGGTCTTGGCCAGGCCCTCGGTGAGCTTGAGGATCACATTGCCGGTGAAGCCGTCGCAGACCACCACGTCGGCCTGGCCGCTGGGCACGTCCCGGGGCTCGATGTTGCCCACAAACCGGATGGCGGGATTGGCCTTGAGCAGCTGGTGGGCCTCCTTGTACAGGGGAGTGCCCTTGGTCTCCTCGGCGCCGTTGTTCACCAGGGCCACGGCGGGACTCTCCACTCCCATGACCTTGTTCATATACACGCTGCCCATAACACCGAAGGTGTTGAGCATGGGAGCGCGGCACTCCACGTTGGCGCCGCAGTCCAGCAGCAGATAGGGCTTTTCCCCGCCGGGGATGATGGTGCCCAGAGCCGGCCGCTTGACACCCTTGATGGTGCGCACAATGAGGCTGGTGCCCACATGGAGCGCGCCGGTGCTGCCCGCCGATACAAAGGCGTCGCCCTGGCCCTCGGCCAGAGCCTTCAGGCCCACCACCAGACTGGAATCCTTTTTGGTGCGCACTGCCTTGGCAGGCTCCTCGCACATCTCAATGGCCTGGCTGGCCTGCAGGATCTGGATGCCCTGCAGAGGGATGTTGTGCTCCGCCGCACAGGCAAGGATGACCTTCTGGTCGCCCACGGCCAGGATCTCCACCCCCAGCTCGGCCACGGCGTCGGCCGCGCCCCGGAGGATTTCAGCAGGGGCGTTGTCGCCGCCCATGGCGTCAATGATGATCTTCATGGCAATCTGCCTCCTTATTCTCTACCCTCGATGATGCAAAACCCGTATAAGGGATCATTCGTAGCAAATGGCGGTTTCCAGCGCCGCCAGCGCCCGGCGGGAGACCTCGGCATACCGCTGGCGCTTGTCCCGGATGCGTTCCTCCAGGGGCGGCAGCAGGCCCATATTGGCTCCCATGGGCTGGAAATCCTTGTTTTCGGTGGTGATATACTGCACCAGCGCCCCCACCATACAGCCGGCGGGCCAGACTTCGGGAGTTTCGCCCCGCAGCCGGGCGTGAATAGCCCGGGCGGCCAGCAAACCGCAGGCGGCGCTTTCCATATAGCCCTCAAAGCCGGTGATCTGGCCGGCGAAATAGACGTTGGGATGCTCCCGCAGATTCAAGGTGGGCAGCAGCAGCCGGGGGCTGTCCAGGAAAGTGTTGCGGTGCATCACCCCGTACCGGGCAAACTCGGCGTTTTCCAGGCCGGGGATCATGCGGAACACCCGCTTCTGCTCCCCGAACTTCAGGTTGGTCTGGAAGCCCACCAGATTGAACAAGGTGCCCTCCCGGTTTTCCCGGCGCAGCTGGACATTAGCCCAGGGCCGGCGGCCGGTGGCCGGATCGGTGAGGCCCACCGGCTTGAGGGGACCGAACCGCAAAGTGTCGGGACCCCGGCGGGCCATAATTTCCACCGGCATGCAGCCCTCGTAGACCGTGAGCTCGCCGTCCTGGTCAAAATCGTGCAGGGGCGCCCGCTCGGCCTCGATGAGGGCCTGGTAAAAGGCCTCGTACCCCGCCTTGTCAAAGGGACAGTTGAGGTAATCGGCATCCCCCTTGCCCCACCGGGAAGCCGCGAACACCTTGTTCATGTCCAAGCTTTCGGCGGTGACGATGGGGGCCGCGGCGTCGTAGAAGGACAGCCGGTGCCCCCCCGTAAGCCGGGCGATGGCGTCGGCCAGGGGCGGCTGGGTCAGGGGCCCGGTGGCCACCAGAATCAGCCCGGCGTCGGGGTCGATGTCGTCGGCCTGGCGGCGCTGCACCGCGATGTTGGGGTGGTTTTCCACCGCCTGGGTGACCAGGGCCGAAAACTCGTCCCGGTCCACGGCCAGAGCGCCCCCGGCCGCCACGCTGCACTGGGCAGCGATGGGCAGCAGGTGGCTGCCCAGACGGCGCATTTCGGCCTTGAGCAGACCGCCGGCGCTTTCGATACGGTCGGATTTCAGACTGTTGGAGCAGACCAGCTCGGCAAAGCCGGCGCTTTTATGGGCGGGGCTGTAGGCCGTGGGCTTCTGCTCCCACAGTTCCACCTGCCAGCCCCGGTCGGCCAGCCAGAGGGCGGCCTCGCAGCCGGCCAGGCCGGCGCCCAGAATGGTGATATCAGCCATTGGAACCCTCCTTTGCTGCCTGGCCCGGACGGGTCAGGGGCTTGGTGAAGCCGCAGCCCTCCTTGGCGCAGTAGAGATGGGCCCCCTTGCCCAGCTTTTTGAACAAAGTGCCGCCGCACTTCTCGCACTTTTCGGCGGTGGGCTCATCCCAGGTCATAAAGCCGCAGGTGGGGTTCTTTTCACAGCCGTAGTAGATGCGGCCCTTCTGGCTGCGGCGCACCAGAATGCGGCTGCCGCACAGGGGGCAGACGCCGCCGGTGTCCTTGACCAGCTTTTTGGTGTTGGTGCATTCGGGGAAACCGGGGCAGGCCAGGAACTTGCCGTACCGCCCGGTCTTGATGACCATGCGGCGGCCGCATTTTTCGCAGATCTCGTCGGTCTCCTCGTCGGGGACCTTGATCTTTTTGCCCTCCATATTCTGCTCGGCCTGCTTGAGGGTGGCGTCGAAGCCCTGGTAGAACTCGTCGATGGTGCTGTGCCAGTCGGCGGCGCCGTTTTCCACCTTATCCAGGTTTTTCTCCATCTGGGCGCTGAATTTCACA
>DXDW01000209.1 GCA_019115305.1 Candidatus Anaerofilum excrementigallinarum | reverse complement strand
GAAAAGGCCCCGGTACCCGCGGCCTACTTCAAGCTGGCGCTGCCGGTGGTGTTCGGCATGGTGATTTCTTTGGTGTACAACATGGTGGACACCTACTTCATCGCCCAGACCCACAACACCGCCCTCATCGCCGGCGTTTCCCTCAGCGCCCCCATGTTCACCTTTCTCATCGCAATGGGTGACATCTTCGGCCTGGGCGGCAGTTCTCTGCTCTCCCGGCTGCTGGGCCAGCGCCGGGAGGCCGACGCCAAACGGCTCAGCGCCGTCTGCTTTTACGCTTCTTTGGCCCTGGGTCTGGTGATCGCAGCGGCCATGCTGCTGCTGAAAAAACCCATTCTCACTTTGCTGGGGGCCGACGCCGAGACCTGGCAGCACGCCGAGGCCTACTACACCTGGCTGGCGGTGGGGGCTCCCTTTGTGGTGGTGAGCTTCACCCCCGCCAACCTGCTGCGCACCGAGGGCTTTGCCACCGCTTCCATGGTGGGCAACATGATCGGCGCGGTGGTCAACATCATTCTGGACCCTGTCTTCATCTTCGCCCTGAACGGGGGCGCTGCCGGTGCGGCGGCGGCCACCTCCCTGGGCAATGTCTGCGCCGTGGGGTATTATGTATGGTTTTTGCTCTGCCGCAGCCGCAAGCTGTCGGTAGACCCCCGGCTGGTGAAAGCCTCGGGCCAGGAGATGGGCAGCATTCTGTCCATCGGCATCCCCGCCTCCATCACCAACCTGGCCCAGAGTCTGGGCACCGCTTTGCTCAACCGCTTTCTCCTGCCCTACGGCACCGTCTGCGTGGCGGCCATGGGCATTGTGATGAAGGTGAACATGATCGCGGTCCTGGTGCTGGTGGGCTTTGCCTTCGGCGCCCAGCCCCTCATCGGCTTCAACTACGGCGCCGGCAACCGGCGGCGGCTGGGGCAGATTCTGCGCTTTGCCTACGGCTTTGAGTGCGGGCTGGCCTTGACTCTCTCGGCCATTCTCTGGCTGGCGGCTCCGGTTCTGCTGCGGCTGTTCGTCAGCGACAGCGCCATCATCGAGGCCGGTGTGCCCATGATGCGGATGCAGATGCTCAGCATGGTCTGCGTGGCGGCGGTGCTGGTGAGCACCGTACTGTTCCAGTCTTTGGGCAATGCGCCCTCGGCCTTTGCGCTGTCGGCCAGCCGACAGGGTGTGATCTTTGTGCCGGTACTGCTGGCAGCCAGCCGTCTGGGGGGATACACCGGCGTTATCGCCTCCCAGCCCATGGCCGACCTGCTCACCGCCTGCCTCAAGGCTCTGCTGCTGCTGGGCACTGTGCGGCAGCTGCGGAATATGCCCGACCGGGACTGAACCGCCCGCGATCCATAAAAGCAAAGCACCGCCCCGTTGGCATCGTGCCGGCGCGGGCGGTGCTTTTTTGCGTATTTACAGCAGAGGGATCACCGCTGCCGAGGCTTGCCCAAAAAGGCGATGGCGATGGCGTCGGGGCCGGTGTTGCTGGCCACGGCGGAACCAAGCTGGAAAATGCACATGGGCGGCACGCCGAACTCTTTTTTGCACAGTTTGGCCAGTTCCTCGCCACGGGCGTTGTCGGTGGTGCCCACCATATACTCAAAGGGATCGCCCTTGTGGCTGGCGGCATAGCGGATCAGGGCCGGCAGCACACCGGCGTCGCCCCGGACCTTGCTTTCCACCTTGGTGACGCCGTCCACCAGGCTGATCACCGGGCGCAGGCCCAGCAGTTCGCCGGCAAAGGCAGCGGCGGCGGAAATGCGGCCGCTCTTTTTCATCACCTTCAGGCTGTACGCGCCCAGAATCACCTCGGTGCGGGAGAAGATATCCTCCAGCCACTCCACAATGGGAGCCACCTCGGCGCCGTTGCGGATCTTGCGGGCGGCCTCGCAGACATACCAGCCATACACCATGGAATAGGTGTGGCTGTCCACCAGATGGATGCGCAGGTTGTGGCCGGGGCGCTCCTCCTCCAGCATTCTGGCAGCCATGCGGGCGGCGTCGTAGGTGGCGCTGCCGGTGGAGTTGATGGTGACATGCAGCACATCGGTATAGCCTTCGTCCACATACTGGCAGTACTGCTCGCAGAACTGCAGATGGGTCACATGGGCGGTGCTGGGGGTACCCTTGGCGTTGCGCAGCAGCTCGTAGTACTCCTCAAAGGAGAAATCCACCCGCTCGGTATAGCTCTTGCCGTCCAAGGTGATGGTGAAGGGCATGATGTCGATTTTGTACTTCTGTTCCAGGGCGGGGGGGATGTCGCAGGCGGAATCGGTCAGGATGGCGATTTTGCTC
This sequence comes from Candidatus Anaerofilum excrementigallinarum, assembly GCA_019115305.1. Taxonomy (GTDB): domain Bacteria; phylum Bacillota; class Clostridia; order Oscillospirales; family Ruminococcaceae; genus Anaerofilum; species Anaerofilum excrementigallinarum. The sequence goes on along the minus strand of DXDW01000209.1, from coordinate 3,907 downwards.
AGGCTCACAGTGTTCACTCCCATTCATAATTGCGGAGGTGCCCTTCGGCCAACAGGCCTTCAAAATCCCACTGACGCAGCACCTCGTATACGCCGATGGCAACGGTATTGGACAGGTTCAGGCTGCGGGCATCGGCCCGCATGGGCAGCCGCACACACCATTTTTTGTTGTCGTGCAGCAGATCTTCCGGCAGGCCGGCATCCTCCCGGCCAAACACCAGATAGGCGCCGTCGGGGTACTGCACATCGCAGTAGCGGGCCGGCGCTTTGGTGGTGAAATAGTAGAAGGGGCCCGGGTTCCGGGCAAAAAACTCGGAGAGATCCTTATAATATGTTATATCAAGAAGGTGCCAATAGTCAAGCCCGGCCCGCTTGAGTTTTTTGTCGTCGATGGTAAATCCCATGGGCCCCACCAGATGCAGCCGGGCGCCGGTGGCGGCGCAGGTGCGGGCCACGTTGCCGGTGTTCTGGGGGATGCGGGGCTCCACCAGCACGATGTTCAAAGTTTTGGGCGGGGGCGGCGGAGCCAGCATCGGCAGAAGGGGCTCGAACCACACCCCGTGGGCGGTGTCCTGAGCCTGGGTGGCAAACACCGCTTTGCCCACAAAATCGGCGGCCTTTTCCACAGCGTTTTCCAGGGAGCGCCCCGCCAGCAGCCCGCCGGTGACGGCAGCGGCGAAGAGGTCCCCGGTGCCGGGATAGCTCTGGGGGCAACGGGGAGTCTCCAGCCAGCCGCTGGCTTCTCCCTGCACCCAGGCGTTGGCCAGCTGCCTCTCGTTCAAGGGCACCCCGGTGAGCACCACCCGGCAGCCGAATTTATCGGCCAGCTCCTGGGCCCACAGCCGGGCCTCGTGGGCATCGGCGGGGGCGGAGTCCAGGGGCTTGCCCAGCAGCCAGGCGGCTTCGGTGCTGTTGGGCAAGATCAGCCCCGCCTGGCTGCACAGACGGGCCATAGCCTGGCATACCCCTTCGGACAGACCGCTGTAAATGCGGCCATGGTCCCCCATCACCGGGTCCACCACCCGCAGGGCCTTGGGCCAGAGGGCAAAGGCCCGCTCCACCAGAGCAGCCTGCTCCTCGCTGGCCAGATAGCCGGCGTAAATGCAGTCAAATTCCTCCCCCAGCCGGGCGTAATCCTCCAGCGCCTGGGGACCGTAGGTGGAAAGATCGGATACAGTGGGCTGGCCCAGACCGCCGGTATGCACCGACAGCAGCGCCGTGGGCAGCGCCACCGGCTGGCAGCCGCAGGCCGCCAGAGTGGGCAGGATGGCCGAAAGACTGGCCCGGCCCAAAGCCGCAAGATCATGGATGCAGAGCACCCGTTTGGGTTGGTTCATGAAAACAGGGTTCCTCCTTTATGCCGCGGACAGCCGCGGCGCAGTTCGGTTTGAAGCTCCCGCGCAAACAGGCGGCGGGACGGCCCTTCTCCCGGGCAGATCCAGCCGGCGAGAGGGCTGGCCGGTCAAAGCCGCTGCACAAGGTGCGGAAGGACCGGCACAAAAGTATTATACCATGAAGGGATGGAAGAATGGTATCATTCCTTCTCCATTTTGGTTCCCCCGCAGGTGCTGAAAGGGTCCGTAAAACAAAAAAGGTATAATGACCGCCTGGGCCATTATACCATGAATTGTTTATCAAAGGACAGCCTTTCTTCGCTGTTCTTCTCCATGGGCTCACCGCCGGCTGTACACCCACCAGGCTGCACCTTTCAGCACCACAGCCGCCGCCAGTACGGAAAAGGCGGTGTAAAAGGCGGCGGTATCGAACAGCCCGGCGGTGACGGTGACCAGCACCAGCAGATACAGCAGCAGGTCCAGCACCACCCCGCCGGTTTTGTCGTGGAGATACCGGTTGCGCTCGTCCTGTTCCTCCAGCCTCTGCCGGCTGCGGAGCTGCTGGTTTTTCAGCAGCTTTTTGGTGCGGGCAATGCGGCATCCCAGCCAGACCAGCCCGCCGAAAAACAAAATATCGCTGACCATATCGGCAAACCGGGTGATCTTCCGGGAATCGCCGCCGCCCAGTTCGGCCACCACCACCATATACACCAGCATGGCCGCAATGGCCAGCCACAGCAGCCGCACCCGCCAGCGCAGCCGCTGGGTATAGGGCATTTCAGTCCAGTGCTTCATATCGCCGGTCCTCCTCCCGCTTGTTTTCCTCCAGGCAGCAGAGCTCCTCCACCGACACCCCAAACTCCACCGCGATCCGGTAGGCCAGCATCAGGGATGGGCTGTACTGCTCCTTTTCGATGGAAATAATCGTCCGCACCGAAACATGCACCCGGTCCGCCAGCTGCTGCTGGGTCAGACCCGCCGCCTTCCGGTATTCTTTTACCCGTGTCCGGATGCCTTCCACCTCCCCAACATGAAGTTTACTTCATATGAAGCTAACTTCATATTAGCATGCATTCCAGTTTTTGTCAACGTCTTTTCTTGCAGCCGCTCAGCAGGTATACTATTATTAAACAAAAGGAATCTATCCGCCACAAGGAGCACAGCTTATGTATCATACGATTCTTTCCAAACAAAAAGCCTTTTTCGCCAGCGGCAAGACCCGCAGCCTGGCCTTCCGGCGGCAGGCGCTGGAAACTCTGCGCCAGGGATTGCTGCGCCACGAAAAGGCGCTGCTTCAGGCCCTGCACGACGACCTGGGAAAATGCGAGACCGAAGCCTACATGACCGAACTGGGGATGCTGCTGGGGGAGATCCGCTACGACAAAAAGCATCTGGAAAAGTGGGCCAGGCCCCGGCGCTGCGCCGCCGAACTTCCCCTGCTGCCCGCCCGCTGCGCCGAATACCCCGAGCCCTTTGGCAGCGTGCTGATTTTGGCTCCCTGGAACTATCCCTTGCTGCTCTGCCTGCAGCCCTTGGTGGGCGCCATTGCCGCCGGCAACTGCGCGGTGCTCAAGCCCTCCGAACTGGCCCCCGCCACCTCCCACGCCATTGCCGCCCTCATTGCCGATTGCTTCGGGCCGGAATATGTGGCAGTGGTGGAAGGAGACGCCGCGGCCAGCACTGGGCTGCTGGAACAGCCCTTTGACTTTATCTTTTTCACCGGCGGTGAGCGGGTGGGCAAGATCGTGATGCAGGCCGCCGCCCGGCAGCTGATCCCCGTCTGCCTGGAACTGGGAGGCAAAAGCCCCTGCATTGTGGACCAGACCGCCGATCTCGCCCTGGCTGCCCGGCGCATCGCCCACGGCAAGCTGACCAATGCAGGCCAGACCTGTGTGGCTCCCGACTATCTGCTGGTCCATCGCAGTGTAAAGGACCAGCTGGTGCAGCAGCTGATCGCCAGTTTCCGCGCCTTTGCCGGAGAGGCCCCCCTCTCCAATCCCGATTACCCCTGCATCATCAACGACGCCCACGCCCACCGGCTGGAAGGGCTGCTGGAGCGGGGCCATATCCTCTGCGGCGGACGGCGGCAGGGGCGGCATATCGAGCCTACTTTGCTGGACGGCCTGACCTGGGATGATCCCATCATGCAGCAGGAGATATTCGGACCTCTGCTGCCCATTCTGGTCTACGACCGTCTGGAGGATGCCATGGAACAGATCGCCGCCCGGCCCAAGCCCCTGGCCCTCTATATTTTCACCCGGGACAAGGCCACCCAGCGCCGGGTGCTGGGGCAGCTCTCCTTTGGCGGCGGCTGCGTCAACGACACGTTGCTCCATGTAGCTTCCCACAAAATGGGCTTCGGCGGGGTAGGCGCCAGCGGTATGGGCCGGTACCACGGCCAGGCCAGTTTCGTGCTGTTCAGCCACTACAAAAGTGTGCTGCATCAGTCCACTTTGGTGGATATGCCGGTGCGCTATCCGCCCTACTCGGAATCCAAACTGTCCATTTTGCGCCGGATTATGCGATAAAATCCGATTTCACACAGCGGCTTCCTCTGTTTTCCAAAAGCAGAGG
>DXDW01000208.1 GCA_019115305.1 Candidatus Anaerofilum excrementigallinarum | reverse complement strand
TTGGTCTGCCGGAAAGAGGCAAACGCGGCGGAAGAAATCTCTTTTGCGGCAAAGGAGCCGGTTTCTCGGCGCGGAAACAGCAGCGGTCCTTTGCCCTTTGCAGAGGAGCATCCGGATACGGCGGCCCGGCGCTGAAGCAAGCGGCGCCCGGATACACGGCCCGTACCCTACGGAAAAAACCTGCTTTTACAAAACGGCGGGCCTTTTCTGCCTGTGCGGCAGGGGCATATGGCCGGAGCGCTTTTGCGCCGAACATATTGGAAACAGCCCCGCGAGAAAACGGGGATAGAAGCAATACAGCAATTTCACCCTTTCGTCCGGCTGCACCCTTATGAGGGCTGCGGCGCGGCAGAAAGGAGTTACGGGAGGATTATATATGAATGAAATGAACGAACGCAATCCGGCCCCCCAGGGCGAGTCCCGGCCCAGCGCCCCCAAAACCGCCCGCAAACCCCGGGCATCCAAGCCGGCGGCCAAATCGGCTTCGCCCCGGCCCCGCAAGCCCCGGACTGCCAAGCCGGCCGCTGAGCAGAATCCGGCCGCTGCCGCCCCCCGGCAGGAGAACGCCCCCCGCCGCCAGCCCCAGCGCCGGCGTCAGCCCCAGCGCCGCAAGGCCGAACTGCCTCCGGTACATCTGTATCCTCTGGGCGGTCTGGGCGAGATCGGCAAGAACTTCACCGTCTACGAGTGCCAGGGCGATATGCTCATTGTGGACTGCGGTTCGGTTTTCCCCGACAGCGATATGTTCGGCGTGGATCTGGTGATCCCCGACTTCACCTTTATCGTGCAGAACAAGGATAAGATCCGCGGCCTGCTCATCACCCACGGCCACGAGGACCACATCGGTTCCATTCCTTATCTGCTCAAGCAGATCAACGTGCCCATCTACGCCACCCGGCTCACGCTGGGCCTTCTGGGCAACAAGCTGGAGGAGCACGGGCTGCGGGGCAGCACCAAGATGCACGAGATCCAGCCCCGGCAGAAATTCAGTCTGGGCTGCTTTACCATCGAGCCCATTCATGTGAACCACTCCATTCCCGACGCGGTGGCCTACGCCATCCAGTGTCCCGCCGGCGTGATCATCCAGACCGGCGACTTCAAGGTGGACTACACCCCCATTTCCGGCGACACCACCGATCTGGCCACCATTGCCGAGTACGGCCGCCGGGGCGTGCTGGCGCTGCTCAGCGACTCCACCAACTCCGAGCGTCCCGGCTTCACCCCCACCGAGCACAAGGTCAGCGAAGGCTTTGCCAATCTGTTTGCCCGGGCAGGGAAAAAGCGGATCATCATCGCCACCTTTGCCTCCAACATCTACCGCATCCAGCAGATCATCGATATGGCGGTAGACCACGGCCGCAAGGTGGCCGTGTCGGGCCGCAGTATGGTCAACAACACCGCCATGGCTCTGGAGCTGGGCTATCTCCATGCTCCCGAAGGGGTGCTCATCGACCTGGAGGAGATCAACCGCTTCCCGCCGGAGCAGGTGGTTCTCATCACCACCGGCAGCCAGGGCGAGCCCCTGTCGGCGCTGTCCCGCATGAGCAGCGCCAGCCACCGCAGCGTGCGGGTGGGCGAGGGTGACTTCATCATCATCAGCGCCAATCCCATCCCCGGCAACGAGAAGATGGTGACCAAGGTCATCAACGGCCTGCTCAAGCTGGGCGCCGAGGTGATCTATGAATCCATGTACGACGTGCATGTTTCGGGCCACGCCTGCCAGGAGGAGCAGAAGCTGATCCTCACGCTGGCCAACCCCAAATACTTCCTGCCGGTGCACGGCGAGTACAAGCACCTGAAAAAGCACGCCGCCACCGCCGCAAGCCTGGGCATCCCCGAGGAGAACATCTATATCGCCGAGCTGGGCGACTGCATCACTTTAACCCAGGACGGCATCAAGCTGGGCGAGCCGGTGGTTGCCGGCAGCGTCATGGTGGACGGCCTGGGCGTGGGCGACGTGGGCAACGTAGTGCTGCGTGACCGCCGGCATCTGTCCCAGGACGGCCTGGTGATCATTGTGGCTACGGTGGATTCCCGCACCGGACAGATCCTGGCCGGGCCGGATATCGTGTCCCGCGGTTTTGTCTATGTGCGGGAAGCAGAAAAGCTCATCGACGACGCCCGGGATCAGGTGCGGCAGGTGCTGGAGAAGTGCCGGGCCGAAAATGTGCGGGACTGGAACAGCGTCAAGACCCGGGTGCGGGAGGCCGCCTCGGCCTTTATGTACCGGCGCACCAAGCGCAGCCCCATGATTCTCCCCATTCTGATGGAGGTCTGATCCCCGCGGGCCACAAGGCCGGCAGGGGCGAGGAGTGAGAAAGGCATATGAAACGACTGATACAAGGCGTGGATATCCTGCTGGTGGTGCTGCTGTGCGTCTGCGTGCTGCTGGCGGCGGCGCTGGCGGTGACCATGCCGGTGATGCTGATTCCGGTGGTGCTGATTCTGGTGCTCATCGGGCTGGGAGTATGGCTCAATGCCCGGCGCATCCGGCGAGCCATTGCCAAGGTGCTTCGCACGGCGGGCGGCGGTGAACAGACGGCCCAGTACGGGCTCATGAGCCTGCCGCTGCCGGTGATGATCCTCAGCGGGAAAAGCGTCATCTGGTACAACGATTCCTTCCGGGATCAGGTGCTGCGGGGGGAGGATACCTGCCTGCAGCCGGTGAACAAGGTATTTCCGGGCCTGGATATGCAGAAATGCGCCTCGGCTTCGGGGCAAGATCTGGAGCGGGCCGGCCACCGGTACACCATCTACGGCAGCCAGACCCCCGGCAGCAGCGGGGTGTTTGTGGCCTATCTGGTGGAAAACACCGAGCTCAAGCGCCGGGCGGCGGAATATATGGCCAGCCGTCCGGCCTATATGATCATCGAACTGGATACATACGATGAGATCCTGCGGGAACTGAAGGAATCCGAGCGGGCCGAGCTGATGAGCAGCATCAACCGGCTGCTGGAGAGCTTTGTGGGCCGCACCACCGGTTTCCTCAATCGTGTGTCCTCCTCCCGCTACATCGCGGTGGTGGAGGAGCGCCATATGAAGGATATGGTGGACACCCGGTTCGATGTGCTGGACAAGGCGCGGCAGATCGGCGACGGCAAGGTGGCGGTCACCTTGTCCATCGGCGTGGGCCGCGGCGGCAAAACCCTGCAGGAATGCCAGAAAATGGCCACCCAGGCCCTGGATATGGCTCTGGGCCGGGGCGGCGACCAGGCAGCGGTGCGCAGCGAGGAGGGCTTTGCCTTCTTCGGCGGCGTATCCCGCAGCGTGGAAAAGCGCAGCAAGGTCAAAAGCCGCATTGTGGCCGCGGCCCTGTCGGATCTGGTGCGCCAGAGCGACAGCGTGCTGATCATGGGCCATAAAAATTCCGACCTGGATGCCGTGGGTGCGGCCATCGGCGCTCTGCGCATCTGCCGCATCTTCAATAAGCCGGCGGCCATTGTGGTGAAAAAGAAGGAGAGTCTGGCGGAAAACCTCATCGACGAGATGATCGCCGCCGGTTACGGGGAGGACTTCCTGCCGCCGGAGGAGGTCATCGATTCCATCACGCCCCAGACTCTGCTGATTATTGTGGACACCCATCTGCCCTATCTGCTGGAAAGCAGAGAGGTCTACAACAACTGCAAGAACGTGGTGCTCATCGATCATCACCGCAAGTGCGTGGGCTTTATCGACAACGCGGTGATCACCTACCACGAGCCCTACGCCAGCTCCACCTGTGAGCTGATGAGTGAGATTCTGCAGTATGTGGGCGCCAGCGACCAGCAGAAGCTGACTCCTCTGGAGGCACAGGCGCTGCTGGCCGGCATCACTCTGGACACCCGCACCTTTGCGCTGCACACCGGCGTGCGCACCTTTGAAGCCGCCGCTTATCTGCGCCGCATGGGGGCCGAGACCCAGAAGGTGAAGAAATTGTTCTCCACCAGCTTTGCGGCCTACGAGTGGAAGAGCCGGCTGGTCACCGAGGCGGGGCTGTATCTGGGCTGCGCCGTGGTGGCAACCAGCGGCCTTCCCTCCGAGATGGCGGTGGTGGTGCCCCAGGCGGCCAACGATCTGCTCACCATCGAAGGGGTGCAGGCCAGCGTAGTGGCCGTGGAAATGAATGGCCAGGTGAACATCTCGGCCCGCAGCCTGGGCGAGGTGAACGTGCAGGTGATCATGGAGCAGCTGGGAGGCGGCGGCCATCTCACCATGGCGGGCGCCCAGCTGAAAAACGATACCGCCGAGCACGCCCGGGAGCTGGTCCTGGCGGCTATCAGCCAGTATCGTGAAAATGAAAAAAAGGAGCGGCAGAATGGCTGATTTCGGCCCCTCTGCCCGCCCCATAACCAGAAAGGACTGTTTGCAATGAAAGTAGTACTGAAGCAGGATATAAAGAGCATCGGCAAAAAAGACGAGATCCACGAGGTGTCGGACGGCTACGCCCGCAACTACCTGTTCCCCCGGGGCCTGGCCGCTGAAGCCAACGCCGCCGCGGTGAACGAGGTGCGCACCAAAGCCGCCGCCAAGGAACACCACGCCGCCGAGGAGCTGGCTGCCGCCAAGGAGCTGGCCGCCAAGATCAAGGGCCAGACGGTGGTGATCCAGGCCAAGGCGGGTTCCGGCGGACGGCTGTTCGGTTCGGTCACCGCCAAGGACGTGGCCGCCGCTCTCAGCCGCAAGCTGGGCGTCACGGTGGACAAGCGCAAGATTTCCCTGGGCGTCAAGGAGATCAAGGCCTTCGGCAGCTACACCGCCGAGGTCCGTCTGCATACCGGGGTGAGCGCCGAGTTCACCGCCAAGGTCACCGAATAATCATATCAGTACCAACCAGCCTGTTTGCCCGCCTGCTGTTTTTGCAGCAGGCGGGCCGGGCTGTTTTTCGGCAAAGGGACTTTGCAGCCCGGCCGGAAGGGAAGGGGAAACGCTGTGGCAAATCCAGATAAAAAAACAAAACAGGACCAGAACGATCTGTCCGCCATGGGGCTGCAGATGCCCCAGCCCCACAACATGCAGGCCGAGCAGTCGGTGCTGGGGGCGGTGCTGCTGGAGCCGGGTCTGCTCAGTCAGCTCACCGGCAGCCTGCGGCCCGAGATGTTCTATTCCAACCACAACGCCAGCATCTACACCGAGATGACCCGGCTTTTCACCGCCGGTCTGCCCATCGACGTGGTCACCGTGCTGGACGCGGTGGATCACGCGGGCATTTTTGCCAGCACCGAGGAGGCTAAGGTCTATCTGGCCCAGCTGGCCGAAACGGTGCCGGCCATCTCCAACGTGGAGCAGTATGCCCGCATCGTCCAGGAGCAGTACCGCATGCGGCAGCTGATCCAGGTGGGCCAGTCGCTGATCCGCCAGGCCGAGGAGGGCGCCAACCCCGACCTGGCTTTGGAAAGCGCCGAACAAAAGCTGTACGAGCTGCGCAGCGGCCGGGATTCCAGCGAGCTGAGCCACATCGGCAGCTCTATTCTGGACATCTACAATACCCTGCAGAATCTGTCCGGCGAGGACCGGGAAAAATACATGGGCATTCCCACCGGTTTTTCCTATCTGGACACAAAGCTTACCGGTCTGGGCCGGTCGGACCTGATTATCCTGGCCGCCCGTCCCGGTATGGGCAAGACCAGTTTCGCCCTGAACATCGCCACCAATGTGGCCAAAAAGCAGAAGATCCCCGTGGCCATCTTCTCCCTGGAAATGAGTAAAGAGCAGCTTTCCAGCCGTATTTTGTCGGCGGAGGGCGGCATCAGCAGCATGGCCTTCCGCACCGGCCAGCTCACCGGCCAGGAGTGGAACGATCTGGCCGCCGCTGCCAACATCATGTTCCAGACACCTATTTATATGGACGACACCTCCACCATCACCATTCCCGAGATGAAGTCCAAGATCCTCCACATCAACCAGGACCCTACCCGTCCCAATGTAGGCGTGGTGATCATCGACTACCTCCAGCTGATGAGCAGCGGCCGGCGGATCGAAAACCGGGTGCAGGAGATCAGTGACATCACCCGAAACCTCAAGATCATGGCCAAGGAGCTGAATGTGCCGGTGATCGCCCTGTCTCAGCTGAGCCGTGCCGCCGAAAAATCCAGCGGCCGGTCGGACCACCGCCCGGTGCTCAGCGACCTGCGTGATTCCGGCTCCATCGAGCAGGACGCCGACGTGGTGCTTTTCCTCTACCGCCCCGGCTATTACGCCGATATCGGCGGTGAGCAGAAACAGGAGGAGTCGGAGGAGGAGAAAGTGGACAGCTACACCGCCGAGTGCATCATAGCCAAAAACCGTCACGGCGAGGTGGGAAAGGTGGATCTGATGTGGGACGGCGCCCATACCCGGTTTACCGATATGGATTATGCCCATGAAGAGTGATTTCTGCGGTTGGTTTTGCCGGCGCACCGCCCAGTGGATGGCCCGGTTTTCCATGACCAGCCCGGGGGACAGGGTAGCGGTGGCCTTTTCGGGAGGCGCCGATTCCACGGTGCTGCTCCACTGCCTGCTGGCGTTGCAGGACACTCTGGGCATCCGGGTGGAGGCCATCCATGTGGACCACGGCCTGCGGGGAGAGTCCAGCCGCCGGGACGCCGCCTTCGCCGCGGATATCTGCCGGCAGCTGGGGGTGCCTTTTACCCTCTATGCCGCCGATTCCCCCGGGCCGGAAACGGGCCAGGAGGAGTGGGCCCGGCAACTGCGGTACGGCTTTTTTGAGCAGCATATCCGGCGCACCGGCTGCCGGGTGGCCACCGCCCACACCGCCAATGACCAGGCCGAGACTTTACTGTTCCGACTGGCCCGGGGTGCCAGTGTGCGGGGGGCCAGCGGCATTCTGCCGGTGCGGGGAGACTTTGTGCGGCCCCTTCTCTGGGCCGAGCGGAGCCAGATCGAGGAATACTGCCGCCGGGCCGGGCTTTCCTTTGTCACCGACGAGACCAACCTCTCCCCGCGCTACGCCCGCAACCGACTGCGCAGCCAGGCGCTGCCGGCCTTGCGCAGCGCCAACGCCGGTGCGGTGCGCAATATGGCGGCCTGGTGCGAGGAAATGCGCCAGCTGGAGGAATACCTGGCCGCCCAGGCGGACACCCTGTTAACACAGGCCCGCCGAGGGCAGGGCTGGCAGGCCTCGGTGCTGCTGGCGGCCCCGCAGCCGGTGGGGGACCGGGCCCTGGCGGCCCTCTGTGCCAGCCGCGCCCAGCCCGACCGGGAAAAAATCGCTTGGCTGCGGCAGCTGGCCGCAGGAAAGCTGCGGGCGGTGCAGCTGGGAAAAAACGCCCGGCTGGCCCGCAGTCATGGCCTTTTGGTGTGGGAATCGGAGGTTTCCGTCCCTGCCCAGGAGCCTGTGATCCCCCTTTCCACCGGAATTTTTGCTCTGAATGAAGAATATTCGGTAAAAATTTGGTGTGAAACCTATGAAAATGGAACAAATTTCCTGCAAGTTCACAAAAAAGCCTTAAACTATTGCGCGGATTGTGATAAAATACCATCTGATACAGTTCTTCGGGTCATGCAGCCCGGAGATCGGTTCCGTCCCCGTGGGCGGGGCGTATCCAAACCATTGCGTAAATTTTACTGGGAACAGGGAATCCCTGCCGCCCAGCGGCCCTTTCTGCCGGTGCTTGCCAGCGGCAGCCGGGTGCTGTGGGTGTGGGGCTACGGATTTGCCGACGGCCTTTCGGGTGCGTCGGCTGCCTGTCGGCTGTGGGCAGGACCCCATGTGATCCAGGAACAGGAGGATAATCATGAGTGTGAGTGCGAATATGGAGCAGGATGTCCTGCGCACGCTGTTGAGTGAAGAACAGCTGAAACAACGGGTGGCCGAACTGGGCCGCCAGCTTACCGAGGAATACCGGGGCAAGGATCTGCTGCTGGTCACGGTGCTCAAGGGTGCCGTGGTCTTTTTGGCCGATCTGATGCGCTGCATCGACGTTCCCGCCGAGATCGACTTTATGGTGGTGTCCTCCTACGGCGCCGGTGTCAAGAGCAGCGGCGTGGTGAAGATCGTCAAGGATCTGGATATTCCCCTGAAGGACCGCCATATCCTTATCGTGGAGGATATTCTGGATTCCGGCCTGACCCTCAGCTATATCAAGCAGATGCTGGAAAACCGCGGCCCGGCCTCCATCCGCATCGTCACTTTGCTGGATAAGCCCGCCCGCCGCAAGGCCGACCTGAAGGCCGACTATGTGGGCTTTGAGGTGCCGGACGATTTCGTCATCGGCTATGGCCTGGACTACGACGAAAAATACCGCAATCTGCCGTACATTGGCGTGCTGAAGCCGGAAGTATATTCCGAGTAAGGCCGCCTTGCCCCCGCGGGGCCGGGAAAACCCTGAAGGAGTGAAGCGTAATTGGACAAACGACCTAAAGTATTCAACCTGATGCCGATTCTTGTCGGCGCGGCGCTTTTGATGATGGTTCTGACCATGTTCATGCCCACCGGCATGCAGCAGAGCCAGAACGATCTGAAATATTCTCAGATCCTGGAGCTGATGGAGGACGGAAAGGTCACCGAGTTCTATCTGGATCTGAACAACAGCATGGTGGAGCTCACCCTCAAGGAGGGCACCCTGGCTGAGCTGGAGCTGGATAAGCCCCAGAACCAGTCGGCCTCCCAGAGCTTCCTCACCGGCTTTCTGCAGCAGCAGCCCCAGTCCGCCCAGAAGGACGGGGAGGAGATCCTGCAGTACAAGATTCCCTATCTGGCCCTTTTCATCGATGATTTTCGCCAGGTGGTGGACGAGTACAACGCCGCCAATCCCGACGCGCGCATCGAGTACGATATGTCCCAGCTCAAGGGCGAGTTCCCCTGGGAAGTGGTGATCAGCCTGGTGATGACCGCCGGTATGGCCGGTCTGCTCATCTTCTTTATGTACAGCCAGGGCGGCGGCAGCAAGGCCATGAGCGTGGGCCGTGCCAAGGTGAAAAATCTCTCGGACGACAGCCGCAAGGCCACCTTTGCCGATGTGGCGGGCGCCGATGAGGAAAAAGAGGAACTGCAGGAGATCGTGGAGTTCCTGAAAAATCCCGGCAAATTCAATTCTCTGGGTGCCCGCATCCCCCACGGCGTGCTGCTGGTGGGCCCTCCGGGCACCGGTAAAACTTTGCTGGCCCGGGCCTGTGCCGGTGAAGCCGGCGTGCCCTTCTATTCCATCTCCGGTTCCGATTTCGTAGAGATGTATGTGGGCGTGGGCGCCTCCCGTGTGCGCGATCTGTTCGACAAGGCCAAGCGCAGCGCCCCCTGCATCATCTTCATCGACGAGATCGACGCCGTGGGCCGTCAGCGCGGCGCCGGCCTGGGCGGCGGACACGACGAGCGGGAACAGACCCTCAACCAGCTGCTGGTGGAAATGGACGGCTTCGGCGCCAACGAAGGCGTGATCGTAGTGGCCGCCACCAACCGGGCCGACGTGCTGGACAAGGCGCTGCTGCGTCCCGGCCGGTTCGACCGCCAGGTGTATGTGGGCCTGCCCGACGTCAAGGGCCGTGAGGAGATCCTCCGGGTACACACCCGCAAAAAGCCCTTGGCTCCCGATGTCAATCTGAAAACCATTGCCAAATCCACCAGCGGCTTCTCGGGCGCTGATCTGGAAAACCTGGTCAACGAGGCCGCCCTGTTGGCAGCCCGCCGGGGCCGCAAGGCCATCACCGAAAAGGAGATCGAGGAGGCCAGCATCAAGGTCATCGCCGGTCCCGAGAAAAAGAGCCGGGTGGTCAGCGAGAAGGAAAAGCGGCTCACCGCCTATCACGAGGCGGGCCACGCCATTGCCCATTATTTCTGCGCCACCGCCGACCCGGTACACGAGATCTCCATCATCCCCCGCGGCATGGCCGGCGGCTATACCATGAGCCTGCCCGAGGATGACAAGAGCTTTGTCACCCGCCGGCAGATGACCGAACAGCTCATCACTCTGCTGGGCGGCCGGGTAGCGGAAAAGCTGGTGCTGGAGGATATCTCCACCGGCGCTTCCAACGATCTGGAGCGGGCCACCGCCATTGCCCGGGCCATGGTCACCCGGTACGGCTTCTCCGAGAAGCTGGGCCCGGTGGTTTACGGCAACGATCCCGGCGAGACCTTCCTGGGCCGCGACCTCAGCCACGGCCGGGGGTATTCCGAGGAGATTGCCGCCGAAATCGACGAAGAAGTGCGGCGGATGCTGGACGAGGCTTTTGAAGCTGCCAGCGGTATGCTCTGCGACCATATGGATCTGCTCCATGTGGTGGCCGGCCAGCTGATGGAGCGGGAGAAGCTCAGCGGCGACCAGTTCCGCACCCTTATGGAAGGCGGCAGCCTGGAGACCGCCGCCGGCAAGGCGGAGCAGCCCAAGCCCGCCGATCAGTCTGTGGGAACGACCGAATCCGCCGAGATGGCCGAACAGGCTGAAAAAGCCGAATCCGCCCAGCCCGCCGACGCCGGCGAGACCCAACAGGCGCCGGCTGACGACCAGTAAAACCGGCCGTCCATCCGGGACAGGGTACGGGGCGATGGCCTGCCCGGCAGCGGCCGGGCAAGGACCCAAAAGGAGGTTGCATTGCATTGAAACAAAAGTTTGAGCTGATGGCCAGCAGCAAAGCCAACTATTACACCCAGGGCAGCCCGGTGCAGTTTGTCCGCATCGACCTGCTTCAGGAGGCTTCCAGCGGCGATGTGGCGGTCTGCTTCAGCTTTAAAAATGTGGGCTCCGAAGCCCTGCAGAACCTGACGATCCAGTTCAAGTGCAAAAACGGCCAGGGAGATCTGGTCTGCGATTCCACCTTCTGTTACGAAGGGGTGCAGGCTTTTCCCGGCGAGGAGTTCGGCTCCAACGAGGCGGTCTATCTCAGCGACGAGCCTCTGGCCAGCATCGATGTGCGGCTGCAGAGCGCCGAAAACATGGAAGGGGAGGAGATCTCCCTCCAGGAATATCACCGGGTCCGGCTGCCTGCTCAGAAGCCCTTGGATGAGGAGCTGCGCCAGGCCCTCCAGGCCAGCACCCACAACGACAAGCTGATCTACGAGCCGGCTGTACTGCCCGAGGGCTGGCAGTGTGCCTGCGGGGCTTTCCATCCCGGCAACGACAGCGTTTACTGCGACGAGTGCGGCGCCGACCGCATTCTGCTGCAGAACACCATCGCCAATCTGCGCAGGGGCAGCCAGGGGGAGCCTGCCGTTCCCTCGGTGGACAAACAGCCCACCCGCTGTGCCCCCGAGCGCAAGACCTTTGTGCCCGAGCAGCCGGTGGAGGAGCCCACCCGGGAGGTGCCCCGTCAGGGCGACTGGGACCGCCAGCCTTCTCCCACGCAGCCGGTGGACAACACCGATTGGCCCGATATGGACGAACCGGAGGAGGACGAGGACTACGACGAGATCGCCGACCGGGAAGCCCGGGCGCGGCTGATTATCCGCTGGGTGCCGGTGATCACCGGCCTGCTCTGCCTGCTGGTGATCGGCGGCGGGGTGCTGTGGTACCAGATGTTCGCCCGCTGACAGCAGGACATACAGCGATAACAAGCGAAAAAGCCGGTTCCCAGGGGCCGGCGTCAGGGCCGGACAGCTATGGCTGCCGGCCCTTCTGCGCTGCAATCCCCTGTTAAAAAGGGTGCCCCAAGAGCAAGATACGGAGGAAACTGCATGGCAAAAAAACAGGCATATACCAACGAGAGCATTACCAGCCTGAAGGGCGCCGACCGTGTGCGCAAGCGCCCCGGCGTTATTTTTGGTTCCGATGGTGTGGACGGCTGCGCCCACGCCATTTTTGAGATTCTGTCCAACTCCATCGACGAAGCCCGGGAGGGACACGGCAGCAAGATCATCGTCACCCGCTTTGCCGACGGCAGCATCCAGGTAGAGGACTTCGGCCGCGGTATGCCGGTGGATTACAACAAAAACGAAGAGCGCTACAACTGGGAGCTGCTGTTCTGCGAGATGTACGCCGGCGGCAAATACGGCGCCGACGACTACACCTATTCTCTGGGCCTCAACGGCCTGGGCCTTTGCGCCACCCAGTATGCCTCCGAGTGGATGAAGGCCGACGTCTACCGGGACGGTTTTCACTACCACCTGGATTTTGAAAAGGGCGAAAATGTGGGCGGCCTGCAAAAGGAGCCCTACGGCAAAAAGCGCACCGGCAGTATCGTGCGCTGGAAGCCGGACCGGGAGGTGTTCACCGACATCGACGTGCCCTTTTCCTACTACGACGACACTCTGCGCCGCCAGGCCATCGTCAACGCCGGGGTGCGGTTCGTGCTGGAGGACCAGACAGGGGAAAAGCCCCAGACCTACGAGTACTACTACGAAAACGGCCTGCAGGACTATCTGGAAGAGGTGGCCGGGCTGGAAAGCCTCACCCCTGTGGTGTTCTGCCAGTCTACCGCCACCGGCCGGGACCAGGAAGACCGCCCCGACTACACCGTCAAGATGAACGTGGCCTTCTGCTTTTCCAACAAGGTGCAGCTGCTGGAATACTACCACAACTCCAGCTGGCTGGAACACGGCGGCAGCCCCGACCGGGCAGTGAAGACCGCCTTTGTGAACCAGATCGACGCCTATCTCAAGTCCCATAATATGTACAAAAAGGGCGAGAGCAAGATCAGCTTTGTGGATGTGCAGGATTGTCTGGTGCTGGTGTCCAGCAGCTTCTCCACCCAGACCAGCTACGAAAACCAGACCAAAAAGGCCATCAACAACCGGTTCATTGCCCAGGCCATGACCGAGTTCCTCAAGCACCGGCTGGAGGTGTATTTCACCGAAAAACCCGAGGAGGCCCAGCGCATCGCCCAGCAGGTGCTCATCAACAAGCAGAGCCGGGAACATGCCGAAAAGGCCCGTCTGGGCGCCAAAAGCACCCTTTCGGCCAAAATCGACCTGGCCAACCGGGTACAGAAGTTTGTGGACTGCCGCACCCGGGACGTATCCCGCCGGGAACTGTACATCGTGGAGGGCGACTCGGCTATGGGTGCGGTCAAGACCAGCCGGGACTCCGAGTTCCAGGCCATCATGCCGGTGCGGGGCAAGATCCTCAACTGCCTCAAGGCCGACTACGGCCGCATCTTCAAGTCCGACATCATCACCGACCTCATCAAGGTGCTGGGCTGCGGCGTGGAGCTGGGAGGCAAGAGCAAAAAGGATCTGGCCACCTTCGATCTGGCCCAGCTGCGCTGGAACAAGATCGTCATCTGTACCGATGCCGACGTGGACGGCTACCAGATCCGCACTTTGATTCTCACCATGATCTACCGCCTGGTGCCCACTCTGATCCAGGAGGGCTATGTCTATATCGCCGAAAGCCCCCTGTATGAGATCAACAGCGGCGAAAAGACCTATTTTGCCTACACCGAGCCGGAAAAAGCCGACATTCTGCGGCGAATCGAGGGCAAAAAATACACCATCCAGCGCTCCAAAGGTCTGGGCGAAAACGACCCGGAAATGATGTGGATCACCACCATGAACCCCGCCAGCCGGCGGCTCATCAAGGTGATGCCCGAGGAGGCCGCCGCCACCGCCGCCATGTTCGACCTGCTGTTGGGGGACAACCTGGCCGGCCGCAAGGAGCACATCGCCCAGCACGGCTGTGAGTATCTGGACGAACTGGACGTTTCCTAAAGGAGGGCACCCATGGCAAAAAAGAAAACCCAACGACAGATCTCCCGGCCGCAACTGGGAGACAACGTAGAAATCCTCTCGGCGGGCGAGGTGCTGGAAACCCCCATCACCCGCACGTTGGAGAGCAACTATATGCCCTACGCCATGAGCGTCATCGTCTCCCGGGCCCTGCCCGAGATCGACGGCTTCAAGCCGGCCCACCGCAAGCTGCTCTACACCATGTACCAGATGGGGCTGCTCAAGGGGGCCCGGACCAAGTCCGCCAACATCGTGGGCAGCACCATGCACCTCAACCCCCACGGCGACGCCGCCATCTACGAGACCATGGTCCGCATGGGCCGGGGCAACGAGAGCCTGCTGGTGCCCTATGTGGATTCCAAGGGCAACTTCGGCAAGGCGTACAGTCGGGATATGGCCTACGCCGCCAGCCGATACACCGAGGCCAAGCTGGAACCGGTCTGCGCCGAGCTGTTCGGGGACATCGACAAGGACACGGTGGACTTTGTGCCCAACTACGACGCCACCACCACCGAGCCCACCTTGCTGCCGGTGACCTTCCCTACCATTCTGGCCAACAACACCCTGGGCATCGCCGTGGGCATGGCCAGCAATATCTGTTCCTTCAACCTGGCCGAGCTCTGCGCCACCACCATCGCCCTCATCAAGGACCCCAACCACGACATCCTCTCCACCATGCCCGCCCCGGATTTTGTAGGGGGCGGCAGCATCCTCTACAACGAGGAGGAGATGAAAAAGATCGTGGAGACCGGCCGGGGCAGCGTGCGGGTGCGTGCGGTCTGGCGGTATGAAAAGGAAGGCAACATGATCGAGATCACCCAGATCCCCCCCACCACCACGGTGGAGGCCATCATGGACAAGATCGCCGAGCATGTGAAAAGCGGCCGGGTCAAGGAGATCAGCGACATGCGGGACGAGACCGACCTGCACGGCCTCAAGCTCACTCTGGACCTCAAGCGGGGCCAGGACCCCGACAAGCTCATGGCCAAGCTGCTGCGCATCACCCCCCTGGAGGACCCCTTCTCCTGCAACTTCAACGTCCTGATTTCGGGCCAGCCCAAGGTGATGGGCGTGCGGCAGATTCTGGAGGAGTGGACCGCCTTCCGCACCGAGTGCGTCCGCCGGCGCACCTACTTTGACCTTGCCGGCAAGGAAAAGCGGCTGCATCTGCTCCGGAGCCTGGAGGCCATTCTGCTGGACATCGACAAGGCCATCCGCATTGTCCGGGAAACCGACGAGGACGCCGAGGTGGTGCCCAACCTGATGATCGGCTTCGGCATCGACCAGGTCCAGGCGGAATATGTGGCCGAGATCAAGCTGCGCCATCTGAACCGGGAATATATCCTCAAGCGCACCACCGAGATCAGCGAGCTGGAAAACGAGATCCAGCGGCTGCGGGGCATTCTGGAAAGCCCGGCCAAGATCCGGCGCATCATCGTGTCGGAACTGGAGGCAGTGGCCAAAAAGTACGGCCAGCCCCGGCGCAGCCTGATTCTCTACGATCTGCCCCAGGAGGACGGCGAGGAGCAGGAGAGCGCCATGCCCGACTACCCCGTCACCGTCTTTTTCACCAAGGAGGGGTATTTCAAAAAGATCACCCCCCAGTCCCTGCGGATGAGCGGCGAGCAGAAGCTGAAGGAAGGGGACGAGGTGCGCTATCAGCAGGAGACCCGCAACGACGCCCACCTGCTCTTCTTCACCAACCGCCAGCAGGTGTACAAGTGCCGTGCCGGGGATTTTGAGGACGGCAAGGCCAGCCAGCTGGGGGACTACATCCCCGCACGGCTGGGCATGGAGGAAGGGGAAATGCCCATCTTCCTGGCCATCACCACCGAGTACAGCGGCCATATGCTGTTCTTCTACCAGACCGGCAAATGCGCCCGCATCCCCATGGAGGGCTACGCCACCAAGACCAACCGCCGCAAGCTGCTCAACGCATACAGCGGCAAGGACCCCCTGGCCCAGATCTGCTATCTGCCCCAGGATACCGAGCTGGCGGTGCGCACCAGCGCCGGCAGGCTGCTGCTGGTGCACTCCACCCAGATCAGCGAGAAGCAGACCAAGACCACAGCCGGCGTGGCGGTGGTCACCTTGAAGAAGAACCAGACCATCACCGACGTCCGCCCGGCCGATCAGCTGGAGCTGGCCAATCCCCACCGCTACCGGGTTCGCACTCTGCCTGCCGCGGGCGCGCTGCTGCGCAGCGAGGACCTGGTGGAGCAAACCAGCCTTGGGGAATAACTTTACAGAGAAAAAGGGGATTTTTCCCTGTTTTTAGTTGCATTCCCACCGGGAATGTGCTATGATGATGCGTGTACTACAACTGGAGGTAGCATGGAATGAACGTATTTGAAATCATCGGCAGCTTTGTGCTGATTGCCACTTGCATCCTGATCGTGGTTCTGGTGCTGAAGCAGGAGTCCAAAAACCGCGGCCTGTCCAGCGCCATCATGGGCGGTCCCATGCAGGAGGAGACCCGCGGCCGCATGACCCAGAGCGCCAAACTGGCACTGATCACCCGGTACGCCGGCATCGTGCTGTTTGTGCTGTCGATCCTCACCTGCGTGCTGAGCGCTCGTCTGTGATGATCGGCTGAAAAAACCGAAGCAAAAGGTGCAAACTAACAGGGTGGGGACTCCGCCCGGCCAAAGGCCGGCAGCGGGTACTGCCCTGTTTTTGCTTTTTAGTGCCGGATTTTGCCGGCAGGAGGAAAACTATGTCTATTGAAACAAAAATTCTGCGGGAGCTGGAAAAGGCACCCCGCAGCCAACGAGAACTGAAAAAGAAGCTGGGCAACGACCGCAAGGTGACCGCCGCCCTGGCGTCTTTGCTGGCCCGGGACAAAATCGCCCGCAAGGGGGAGCGGTATCAGCTGGCCGGCCGCAAGCAGCGCGGCATCCTCTGCCAGCTGGTCAAGCTGGGCGGGCGGTTCGGCTTTGCCCAGCCCCTGGACGGCAGCGGCGATATCTTCATCCCCGGCCGGTGCCTGCTGGGCGCCATGCCGGGAGACGAGATCGAGGTGGAGCTGTTTGAGCATCCCCGCCTTCCCGGCAGCCGGGAAGGGGAGGTGGTGGCCATCACCGCGCCCCGGGATGAATTTGTGGGTACTGTGGAGCGCACCGACAGCGGTCGTCTGGCTGTGGTCCCCTCCGACGCCCCCCAGACGCCCATTCTGCTCCGCCGGTCCTGCGCCGACCAGGTACAGCCCGGGGATAAGGCGGCCATCCGGCTGGTGCGCCGTGGCGACCACCACGACGAGCACCGGGCCGAGGTGGCGCGCAATTTCGGCACGGCCCAGCTGGCCAAAAACTGCGCCCAGGGTGTGCTGTATGCCCACCAGATCCAAAAGCCCTTCCCGGAGGAGGTCTGCCGGGAGGCAGAGGCGCTGGAAGGCTTCGCCATCCCCGCCGAGGAGCTGGAAAAGCGGCTGGATCTGCGGGATTGGCCCATCTTCACCATCGACTCGGCCTCCACCAAGGACATCGACGACGCCATCAGCCTGTCGGCCACCGAGAACGGCTGGCTGCTGGGGGTGCACATCGCCGACGTGAGCTGGTTCGTCACCCCCCACAGCGAGCTGGACAAGGAGGCCCTGCGCCGGGGCACCTCGGTCTACTACGCTGACCAGGTGGTGCCCATGCTGCCCAAACAGCTGTCCAACGGGGTGTGCAGCCTGAACCCCGACGAGGATCGGCTGGCCTTTTCCTGCCTGATGGAACTGGACCGGCAGGGTGGGCTGCAAGGCTACCGCTTTGCCAAAACTGTGATCCGCAGCCGGGTAAAGGGCGTGTATGCCGAGCTCAACGCCCTGTTAGAGGGCAGCCAGGACGCAGCTCTGGCGGAAAAATACGCCCAGGTGGCCGATCAGCTGCCGGATATGATCGCCCTGTACAAGCTGCTGGAAAAGCGGCGGGAGAGCCGGGGCGGCATGGAGATCGAAAGCGGCGAAGCCAAGCTCAAGCTGGATGAAAACGGCTGCTGCGTGGACGTGGTCAAGGCCGTGCGGGGCCAGACCGAGGAGATGATCGAGTCCTTCATGCTCCAGGCCAACACCTGCGCCGCTCTGGAAGGCCGCAGCCGGGGGCTGCCCTTTGTCTACCGGGTGCACACCGCCCCCGAGTCCGACCGGGTAGATTCTCTCAAAAAGCTGCTCCATGCTGTGGGGCTCAACTGCCGGTTTGCCGGCGAGATCCCCACCCCGCTGGAGCTGTCCCGGCTGCTGGACGAGACCCGGAATACTTCCCTGGAGCGCCCGGTCCACACGGCGGTGCTGCGCACCATGAGCAAGGCCAAATATGAGTCCCTGCCCAAGGGGCATTTCAGCCTGGCCCTCACCGACTACGCCCACTTTACCAGCCCCATCCGCCGCTATCCCGACCTGGCTATCCACCGCATCCTTTCCCAGGCTCTGGCGGGACAGGAGGCCGATTCCCTGCAAAAGCGCTTCGGCAATTTTGCCCAGACGGCCAGCCTGCAAAGCTCCCAGCGGGAGGTGGCGGCCATGCAGGCCGAGCGGGAGATAGAAGCCTGCTACAAGGCCGAGTATATGAAGCCCCGGGTAGGGCAGGTCTTTGCCGGGGTAGTGTCGGGGGTAGCCCCTCACGGCCTGTATGTGCAGCTTCCCAACACGGTGGAAGGGATGATCCGGGCCGAAAACCTGGCCAAAGGCCCGCTGAATCTCATCGAAGGGGTGGCCCTGTCCGATCCGCTCACCGGCCGTCTGTGGCAGCTGGGCAGCGAGGTGCAGGTGAAATGCACCGGCGTCAGCGTACCGGCGGGCAATGTGGACTTTGAACTGGCCTGAATCTGATCTGTTTTGGAGCGTTCCCGGCAGCGGGGGCGCTCTTTTTCTTTTTATTTCTCAAAATACCGGCGGCTGGAATAAATTGGCGTTCTGCGCCCAGACTTTGTGCATACAATGAATAGCGGAGGGATGCCACATGAAACAGCAACCGGAAGTATGGGACGAGATGGACCACCCCCGGCAGGACCGGGCTTATTTTGAAGAGCAGCTCAAGGCGTGTCTGGAGGAAAAGCGGCACAACCAGCAGCTTTTTGATCTGGAAACAGAACCGGAACTCATCGAAGCTCACATCTATCGCCGGCTTTCGCTGGAATGCGAATACCGGTATCTGCTGCGCCGGGTGCGCCAGAGCGAAAAGCCGGCTCCCCGGGCCCGCAGGTGGTTTGCCTTTGGATGATGCGGGCGGCCCAGAGCTGCCGGGAAAGGAGAAGAAGAAGGAATGAACAAATTGTATGCGGTGGCCGCCTTTTTCGGGCTGGTGAGTCTGCTGGGAACGGCGGGGGCTGCCAGCCGGTGCAAAAACTGGTTTTCCCGGGCTCTGGGCAGCAGCGTCTGCGGCGTGGCCTGCCTGGGACTGCTGGCGCTGCTGGCGCCGTACAGCGGCATCGTGCTGGCTCTCAACTGGTTCACCGCCTTTGTGGCTGTGGTGCTGGGAGCCCCCGGAGTGATCACTTTGCTGGTGCTGCGGGTACTTTTGGGAGTAGCATAAAAAATTTCCGGTCGCTTTGGGCAAAAAGCGACAAGCTGCAGCGGGTATTTCGTAAAAACATACAAACACAGGGGCCAATTTTTGCCGACACTTGCACAAAAATGTGAAAACAAGTAAAATATATATGCATTTGCGTTTTTATAAGTGATCTGCACACCGCAGTTGTCCTCAGAGACGACTGCAAAAAGATCCCCAAAAAGGAAGGATGTTCAGAAATGCCTCTGCGCGAAAAGCGCCCAGAGCGTGAAACGAAACGACATATTATACCCGAAAGCCTGAAGCAGCGGCTGCGCAGTCTGCGTCTGCGGTTTGCCCATGCACGGCAGACGGTGCTGGCCCGGGCCGGTATCTGGCTGCATCGCCGCCGTACCCAGTTTGCCGGCACCTACCATGCCTGGCTGCTGGGCCAGTGGTTCTATCAGGTGGGCTTCGGAGCCGAATACATGGTGGTACAGGCGGCCCGCATTCTGGCAACTGTGGCCGGGATGGTGTGGCACGGCGTGCGCTGGGCGGCCATCCGTCTGGCCAAAACTCTGCTGGATTGGCTGCTGGATATCTGGCGGGACCTCACCGGCCCTATCACCGGGGTGTTCCGGGGTCTTCGGGGCCTGCGGCACACCGCCAAAGCCGGCTATGCCGGTGACGGCGCCCCGGCGGCCGCCAAGAACAGCGCCGCCTATGTGAGCCGCGGTCTGGTGCAGTATGGCCGGCTGGTGAGCCGCATGGCCAGCTATCTGCTGCCGGTGGCAGGCGTAGTCCTCTTTGCCGTGACGGTGGGGGACAAGCTGGACCAGAATTACGCCCTGGCGGTGGAATGCAACGGCCAGGTAGTGGGCTATGTGGAGGACGAACTGGTCTTTGACGAGGCCCGGGACAAGGTGCGCAGCCGCATCGTGCTGGTCCAGGACCAGGACTGGAACGTGGAACCCACCTTTACATTGGCCAGCGCCGATACGGTGATGGACGTGAACGAAACCGCCGACGCTATCCTCATGGCCTCCTCGGATGAGATCCAGGAGGCAGTTGGCCTGGAGCTGGACGGCCAGCTGGTGGCCATCACCGACGGCGGCGATGAGCTGCGGCAGTATCTCGATTCCCGCAAGGCGGAATACGAGCAGCCGGACAACCCCAACCTGCGGGTGGAATTTTTGCAGGATGTGCAGGTGGTGGACGGCCTGTATGCATCGGAGACGGTGCGCGGCGTTCAGGACGTGATCGCCATGCTGTCGGGCGTGCGGGAACAGCAGCAGGATTATGCCATCCAGGCAGGGGATTCCCTCACTCTGGTGGCTTCCCGGTTTGACCTCACCAGCGCCCAGCTCACCGAGCTGAATCCCAAGCTGGCCGATCCCAGCTACAACTGGCCCATCGGCGACACGTTGGTGGTGCACCAGGAGGTGCCCTATCTCCAGGTGAAAACCATTGAGACCCAGACGGTGGAGGAAGTGGTGCCCTTTACCAAGCAGGTGAACCGCACCAACGAGCTGAACTACGGCAAGACCCGGGTAGTGCAGACCGGTGCGGACGGCGCCGATCAGGTCACCTACGAATATGTACGGGTCAACGGCATCCTCACCCAGGTCACCGAGGTGGAACGGGTTCGCCTGTATGACCCTGTGACCGAGATCACCGAGGAGGGCACCCGTCTGCCCGACGGCGGTGTGGGCATGCTGGGCACCGGTACCTGGACCTGGCCTGTGCCGGGCTACACCTATGTGAGCCAGTGGATGGGCGGTCGCCACAAGGGCACCGATATCTGCGCGCCCCGTGGCACCGCCATTGTGGCGGCGGACTCCGGCGTGGTCATCAAGTCGGGCTGGAACGGCGCCGGCAGCGGCTACGGATACAGCATTGTCATCCAGCATGGTTCCGGACGCACTAGCCTGTACGGCCACTGCGACAGCCTCAATGTGTATGTAGGCCAGTCGGTGGAAAAGGGACAGGTCATCGCCACGGTGGGCAACACCGGATACAGCTTCGGCAACCATCTGCATTTTGAGATGACCCAGAGCGGTTATCGCCGGGATATCCGGGAATTCTTCGACCGCTCCACCATTCGCTATAATCCCGCCTGATGTACAGCGGATACAAAAAAGCCCCGGAACGCTTATGCGTTCCGGGGTTTTTGCGTGGTATGAAGGATTTACTCCAGGCGATAGACGCCCTCCCAGCTCACGTTGGCACCGGGAAAATCTCCCTGATCGGCCACAGAGATCTGGCTGCCGTTGATCTCAAACACCAGAGAATAGTCGGCGCTGGGGTCCTGGTAGGTGGCGTTGACGCCGCTTACCGAGGCGGTGCCGGTGTATTCAATGCCCCGGCTGTAAAAGGAGAAGGTGAAGCCGGTGGCACTGGAATCGGAAATGGTAAGGGAGCGCTGGGAGGCGCTGCCCTCGGCCATCACGTAGGAGCCGTTCCAGTCCACGGTCTGGGCCGCCGAGGACGCCGGCGCGGAAGAACTTTCCGGCTGGGACGCAGACTGAGAAGAACTGGTGCTTTCCGGCGCCGAAGAAACCGGCTGGGAAGAGGATTGCCCCGCCGACTGGCCGGCGGAAGAAGAACTGCTGGACGAGCCGGAAGAAGCAGGGGAAGAAGAACTGCTCGAAGTCTGGGAAGAACTGCCGAACAGCCCGCAGGCCGTGAGAGAAATTCCCAGCAGCCCCGCGGCCACCGGGATAAGCCATGTTTTGCGTTTCATAGAAGATCACTCCTTGTTTGCGGACAAACTCCGCAGGAAATTTTGCTTTCCGCCGCCGCAGGGCGGAAAATCAGTCCAATTTAAAATCGTCGGCGGAAAATGTGGGCAGCTGAGGCGGCCGGCGAGGCACCCTCTTGAGTGGATCGTACTCGTATTTTTTGCATTTATAGAAGGGAGACACCACACCGCTGCGCCGGCAGAGGACCATCCTCTTGTCGGTGGCAGGATGCCCATGCACACAATATTCACAGGCGGGGGGCACTGTATCCCCAAACAATTTCCGCTTTCCAAACAAATCAAATTCCTCCTCGCAGACAGCGATTGCCTGCCTTCATTATAGCTTTCCCTGACGGGATTGTAAAGCGGGGCGGCCCGACACCGTGAAGGCGAAGGCCAGCGCAAAAAAGACCAGGGCGGCCTCCTTGGGCATCCGGAAAGGCAGAATTGCCGCCGGCTCGCTTCCCGCCCAGGCGGCGGTTTCTCCCGGCCAGAGCCGCACAAACAGCCGGGTGAAAGCCAGCATCAGCGGCAGATGCACCAGCCGGGAAACAAGCAGCGGCAGCACCGAGATCCCGGCCAGCGCCCGGATCTGGGCAAAGGCGCAGAGCCCCAGCAGACTGATGGAGACTGCTGCGGCGGTCAGCTG
>DXDW01000207.1 GCA_019115305.1 Candidatus Anaerofilum excrementigallinarum | reverse complement strand
AAATCATAACCCCACGTTGAACGTGGGGTTTGCAGAACGGCCCTATAAGGGCCATTATTCCAGCAGCACCTAAAGGTGCGTAATGAGCAACGCCAACCGCACTTGGCGTTGCTTTTTAGTTTCTTCTTCTACTGCGACCTTGTTTCTATTTGTCCTTTGCCGCAGGCTAACCCTTGTATCTACTAAACTCTATACCAAAGGACCATACATTCTCGGATATTTACTGCCGGTTCAGCTATCGCTGGTTTTATGCTCTTCTTTGTTGTCTGATGTCCCTTTCGTTAAAATGGGCATGCTTTCTTTTTCGGTTCAACGCTCGTGCTAGATTCGCCCACAAGCATAGCTTGTGGTTCTTATATGAAAAGAAAAAACGGCGCTGCCGGGTCCGAAAAGACCGGCAGCGCCGTTTTTGTTTGCCGAATTTGCCGAAAAAGAAATTACAGACCCATCAGCACCAGCAGTGCCCCTACCACCGCCAGGGCAATGGCGATGTTGCGGAACAGGGCGGCGCGGGCCAGCACCGGACGCTCGTCGCAGACGTAGACCCGGTGAGGGTCGTTGAGGTCATACTGGATCTCCACCGTTTCCACCCCGTTGAAAAAGCCCTTGGGGAAACCAAAGCTGGTGGTGGTTTCGATGTGGACCCGGGGTTCGGGGTCGAAGGCCAGCATGGGGTATTCCTCGCCGGGGCTGGCCATGCCGGACAGGCTGCCCACCTTGGCGGCGGAGACCACCCCGCCGGGCAGATGCTGACGCTGGCAGACCTTGAGCAGCTTGGCGTGATCGTGGCCGTCGAACCGGCGCTGGGTCTTCACAGCTTTGTTGACCCGCAGCATGGTCCACAGGCAGCCGGCAGCCGCTACCAGGAACAAAACGCCAAGGATAAGAAAGGGACTCATACAAAAAACCTCCCGAAGCCACTGGAGCACTTACCGGCTGTCCGCCGGGCCAGTGGTTGATTGTTGGGTCTATTATACCATGAAGCGAAGCGGAATGGTATAATTTGCTATCTTTTTCGGCCCGCCCGCCGGGGCGAGAAAAAGGGCCTTTAGATAAAGGGGGTAAAACGGCCTTTTCGAGGCTGTTTTACCATGAAGCGAAGCGGAATGGTATAATTTGCTATCTTTTTCGGCCCGCCTGTCAGGAGCGGGAAAATCCCCCGGCCCTCTGGGGGCCGGGAGTTCCTGTTTTGTAAAGGATCAGCCGGCGGCTGTCAGATCGGCCAGGGCGCTGAGCAGAGCGTCGTAGGCGGTGCTGCTCACCAGACCCACCTGCACGCCCCCCTCCTGGAAGGCGCAGACGCTGCCCGAGTCATCCACGTTGCCCAGATACAAAGTAAAGGTCTTTTCCGTGGTCTGGCTTTCCGAGGCATCGCTGGAATCGCTGTCCGAGGCGGTCTCCTCGGTGTAGGTCAAAGTCAGGGTGTAGAGGGGCTGGTCCAGTCCGTAGTCGGCCAAAGATGCCGGCGCGTAGTCGGCGCAGGCGGTGTACTGCAGGGCCAGAACGTCCCGCACCACCGCTTCGGCCTGGTCGTTGGTGACGGCAATGGCCGCGCCGTCCAGCGTGGCGGTCCAGTTGGTGGTCTCCTCGGCGGCGGAATCAGAAGCAGCCGAGTCAGAAGCGGAATCGGAAGCGGAATCCGAAGCGGCGGAGGAATCCTCCTCCACGGGCTCGGTGTAGTGCAGTTCCAGCAGTCCCTGGGGGGTCTGCAGCCGGGCGTCGGTGACGCTGGACAGGCTGATGGAAGGCAGGCTCTCCACCAGAATCAGGTCATTTTCCGAGGTGGGGAACTGGTCCACGATATCGCTTTCCAAAGTGTAGACGGTCTGGGTGTCCAGCATCTGGATATAGACGTCCCCGGTGGTCTCGTTGACGCTGCCCACCAGCAGAGTGTGGCTGCCCGCGTCGGTGCCCACGGTGACCGTCAGACGGGGGGCGTCCAGGCCGTAGTCGGCGGCGTTTTCCGGGGCGTCCAGAGTGCGGGCCGCCGTCAGTCCGGCCAGCAGGTCGGACAGGTCTTCCCCCACGCTGCCGTCCAGGGGCAAAGCTTCGTTGGCCGGATAATCCCAGCCGTCGCTGGAGGAGGAATCGTCGGTTTCGGTGCGCTGCAGGGCAAAGGAAGCATCGCCGGCCGTCCATTCCAGAGAGGTGATCTGGTCGGCCTCTGTTTCCAGAATGGTGGCCACTTCGGAGGCGGAATCGGCGTCCTCGGCCTGGCCGGACCGCAGCAGAACCACGGCCCCGGCCACCACCGCCAGCAAAATGCAGAGAATGAGCAGAGTGGTGTATCGTTTTTTCATAGCCTTATGCCTTTCTGCGCCGCAGCACGATGACAATGCCGATCACCAGCGCCGCCAGGGGCAGCAGGTACATGGAGATCATATTCCACTGCTGCATCTGGCCGGTGGACACGGTGAGATAATCCACCGACAAAGACTTGGCCGCGATGCCCAGAGACTCCACGTCCTGGCCCGCCAGCTGGGACAAAGCCGACAGCACCACCGCCGAGTTGTTGCCGTTTACCATCATGTCCAGCTGGCTGTTCAGCAGGCTGGAAGAGGGGAACCAGACGATGCTGCTTTCCACAGTCTCCCCGGTGTCCTCGGTATCTTCGGTGGATGCGGCGCTTTCGGCGCTCTCGGCGTCGGCGGTTTCATCGTCGGTTCCGGTGGAAACGGTCTTCTGGGCCCAGGCGCCCACGGCGAAGGGGCCGTCCAGGTCGCCTTCCTCCTTGTCCCAGGTGGTCATGGTCTGCCAGCCGGTTTTGGAGATGGCGCCCTCGGAGGTGGTGAGCAGTTTGGTGACGGTGACGTCTTCCAGCTCGGTGTTGGTGAGAATGCCCTCACAGGTGTCCAGCAGCACATAGCCGTCCTGGTCCACCTGGCTGAACAGACTGCTGGTGGAGATGTTGGGCAGCAGCACATTGGGATAGCCGCCGTAGAGCATGGAGGTGTCGGTCTCCACCACCAGTCCCCCCGAGGGAGACAGGCCGTAATCGGCCAGAATGCCGTCCAGCAGCGGGGTGTCGGTTTCGGACAGGTCGGTGAACAGCATCAGCTGTCCGCCGCCGGCCAGATAGTCCTTGAGCAGCTGGGCCTCGTGGTCGGTGAGGTCCTTCTGGGGCGCCACCATCAGCAGGGCGGCGGCGTCCTCGGGCACGCTCTCCTCGTTGAGCAGGTTCAGGTCCTGGGTGGTGAGGTTCTGCTGCTTGAGCTGGTCGGTGATGTCGCTGGGCAGGTCGGCCTCGCTGTGGCCCTTGAGCAGGTAGATCACCGGGGAGGTGTCGCTGGTGACATACCGGATGGCCGAGGTGATCTGATTTTCGGCGTCAAAGCTGGTGTTGTAGCCGCCGGTGTTGTGGTCGTATTCGTACTGGTACAGATCGTACTGGTCCAGCACCTGGTAGTTGTCGCCGCAGGTGACGATGAGGCTGCCCTCGGCGGCGTCGTCGTAGTTATGGGCAAAGGTGGGATAGACCGCCGGGTCCTTCAGCTGCCAGGACAATTTACCGCTGAGTTCGGCGTAGCGGTCCAGCAGAGTGGTGACAGAGGAATCCTCCGCCCCCTCCTGGGCCAGGTAATAGATCACGGTTTCCTTTTCCAGGCCCGATACCAAGGTCTTGGTGGAATCTCCCAGGGTATACAGGCCCCCGGCGCTGATGTCCAGCTGGGTGATGCTGGAGGGCAAAGCGGCGGCCAGCAGATTGACCGCCACCGCCAGCGCCACCACCACCGCGGTGGTGAGAGCGGCGGCCGCGCCGGTTTTGAACCGGCGGCCGGGTTTCATACATGCAGGCAGTTTCATGGGTCCTCCTCCTTAGCTCCAGCGGCGCTTTTCCAGCGTCTGCACGGTGAAGAAATTGAACAGCACGGCCACGGTGATGAGATACAGATAGGCCGTGAGATCCAGCGTGCCGCTCAAAAATCCGTCAAACCGGGAAAACAGGGTCACGGCGCTCAGCACGGCGTCAAAAGCCGAGGAGATGGCGCTGTTTCGCAGCAGAGTGACCCCCGCCAGCACCAGTTCCAGCAGCACGAACACCCCGCCGCCCAGCAGCCAGCTTTTGGTGAAATACCAGGCCAGAGCGCCGGCGGCGATGGCCAAAGCGGTGAACAGCACCAGCCCCGCGGTGGAGCCGGAGGTGACAAAGGTCTTGAGGCCGTCCATCAGGTAGCTCACCAGCAGCGTGACCACCGTGGCCACAAAGGCGATGACCTGGTTTTCGGTGATGGAGGAGAAGAACATGCCCACCGCCAGGCAGGCAGCGCCCAGCAGGAAGAAGGCCAGCAAAGTGGCGTAGGTCTCCAGCATGGGCACGGTGCCGAACTGGCTCAGCACCAGGGGGTAGACCCCGCACACCGCCGTGGGGATGGCGAAGATGGTGAGCAGGGCCAGGTACTTGCCCACCACGATGCCGGTGATGGAAACCGGCGCGGTGAGCAGCAGCTGGTCGGTGCGCTGGCGGCGCTCCTCGGCAAAGGTGCGCATGGTCAGTGCCGGACACAAAAACAGCAGCAAAAAGCTGATGGAACTGAGTACATATCCGAAATAGGGGTATCCCTGCTGGAGGTTGTAGGCGGTGAAATAGATGCCGGTGACAAACAGCATCACCGCGATGGCCACCCAGCCGATGAGACCCCGCAGATGGGAGGTTACCTCCCGCTTGTAAATGGCCTTCATTGTGCATCCTCCTCCTGTTGGCTTTCCTGGGGCGGCTGGGGTTCCTCCGTCTCGTCGGGCAGCGTCTCCTTTGCCTCCTCCGCCGGCTGGGCATCGTCGGTGTCATCCGGCTGGTCGGCGGTGTCGGGGGCGTTTTCGGTCAGCTGCAGGAAGATGTCCTCCAGGCTCATGCGCTGCTGGGCCATGGCCACCACAGGGCAGCCCGCCAGGCCCAAAGCCGCCGACAGAGCAGCCCGCAGGTCCTTGTCGGCGGGCACTTCCACCGTGAGCAAAGTCTGCCCCTTTTCGGCGGCGGGAACTGCCTGTACCGACAGCACCCCGCCCACCTGCAGCGCGGCGCTGCGGGCCGCCTGGAGCGGTCCGGCCACGGTGATGGACAGCTGGCCGCCGCCGCTCACCCGCTGTTCCAGCTCGGCGGGGGTGCCGCTGGCCACCAGTCGGCCCCCGGACAAGATCAGCACATGGTCGCAGACAGCGCTGACCTCGCTGAGGATGTGGCTGGACAGCAGCACCGTGTGGTTTTTGCCCAGTTCCCGGATCAGAGAGCGCATCTCGATCATCTGTTTGGGGTCCAGGCCCACGGTGGGCTCATCCAGAATCAGGAAAGGAGGTTTCCCTACCAAAGCGGCTGCCAGACCCACCCGCTGGCGATAGCCTTTGGACAGGTTGCGGATCAGCCGATCGATGACATCGGTGACGCCGGCCTGGCTGGCGGCGGTGGCCACCTCCTCGGCCCGCTGGGCCCGGGGAATGCCCCGCAGCTCGGCCACAAAGCGCAGGTATTCGTCCACCTTCATGTCCTGGTAAAGGGGCGGGATCTCGGGCAGGTAGCCGATGCACCGGCGTGCCTGGATGGGGTCGTCGAGAATGTCGTGGCCCTCGATGGAAACGGTGCCGCTGGTGGGGGCCAGATAGCCGGTGAGCATATTCATGGTGGTGGATTTGCCCGCTCCGTTGGGGCCCAGCAGTCCTACGATCTGCCCGGTGGGCACCGAGAAGGACAGATCGTCCACCGCCCGGCGGGCGCCGTAATTCTTGGTAAGATGGGAAACTTCGATCACGGATGATTCTCCT
>DXDW01000206.1 GCA_019115305.1 Candidatus Anaerofilum excrementigallinarum | reverse complement strand
CGCCTATGTACCGCTTTACCAACGACTATTCCGAAGCCGCCCATCCGGCCATTCTGCAGGCCATTGCCGCCGCCAACACCGAGGGCAACTTCGGCTACGGCGCCGACCCCTACACCGCCCGGGCCGCCGACATCGTCCGCACCCTCTGCGCCGCCCCCGGTGCGGCGGTGCATTTTCTGGTGGGAGGCACCCAGACCAACCTCACCGCCATCGCTGCCTTTTTGCGGCCCCACCAGGCGGTGATCGCCGCCGCCACCGGCCACGTCTGCGTCCACGAGACCGGGGCCATTGAGGCCACCGGCCACAAGTGCATCGCCATGCCCACCCCCGACGGCAAACTGACCCCGGCTCTGCTGCAGGCCGCCGTAGCCGCCCATCCCGACGAGCACATGGTGCAGCCCAAGCTGGTCTACATCAGCAACACCACCGAACTGGGAGGCATCTACACCACCGCCGAACTGGAAGCCCTGCGGGCCGCCTGCGACGAACTGGGGCTGTGGATGTATCTGGACGGCGCCCGGCTGGGCAGCGCCCTGGATCTGGGCTGCACCACCTTTGCCGATCTGACCCGCTGCTGCCACGCTTTTTCCATCGGCGGCACCAAGAACGGCGCCCTCTTCGGGGAGGCTCTGGTCATCACCGAGCCGGCCCTGCAGCCCGATTTCCGCTACATTCTCAAGCAACACGGGGGCCTGCTGGCCAAGGGCTGGCTGCTGGGCATCCAGTTTGAGCAGCTTTTGCAGAACGACGCCGCCCTCTACCTCCAGCTGGCGGGCCACGCCAACGAGCTGGCCGCCCGGCTGCGCCAGGGCATTGCCGCCCTGGGCTACGAATTTGCCTCCGACAGCCCCTCCAACCAGATCTTCCCCATCCTGCCCGATGAAATTCTGGCCCAGATGGAGGGGGATTTCCACTGGGAGGTCATGGCCCCTTCCGAAAACGGCCGCACCCAAATCCGGCTGGTGACCAGCTGGGCCACCCGGGAAGAAGCGGCGGAGGCTTTTCTGGACCGGCTGGGCCAGCTTTCCCGCTGAGCTCCGCCCTTTCACCCCTGGCTCCGTTCCCAGGACCCGCAAAAAACAAAAGAGCCGCGGCCCCTGTTCCCGCTTTTGGGGGAAGGGCCGCGGCCTTTTTTATCCGACAGGATTATACAAAAGGTTATTTATTCTTGTACATTTCCTCATAGTATTTCTGGTAGTTGCCGCTGGTGACGTGGTCCATCCACTCCTCGTTGGCCAGATACCAGTCGATGGTCTTGACGATGCCCACCTCGAAGGGGGTTTCGGGATACCAGCCCAGTTCCTCCTTGATCTTGGTGGGGTCGATGCCGTAGCGGCGGTCGTGGCCCAGACGGTCGGCCACATACTTGATCAGGTTCTCGCCGATGCCCTCATCCTGCAGCCGGTCGTGGAGCTGGGCAATGATGGTCTTGACGATGAAGATGTTGGGCCGCTCGTTGTGGCCGCCCACATTGTACACCTCGCCGTCCCGACCGCCGTTGGCCACCATGTCGATGGCCTTGCAGTGGTCCTCCACATACAGCCAGTCCCGGACGTTCATGCCGTCGCCGTACACCGGCAGCTGCTTGTGGTTTTTCACGTTGTTGATCATCAGGGGGATCAGCTTTTCAGGAAACTGGTAGGGACCGTAGTTGTTGGAGCAGCGGGTGATGTTCACCGGCATGCCGTAAGTATCGTGGAAGGCCATGACGAACATATCGGCGCTGGCCTTGCTGGAGGAATAGGGGCTGTGGGGGCACAAGGGAGTGGTTTCCATGAAGTAGCCCTCCTCGCCCAGGCTGCCGTAGACCTCGTCGGTGGACACCTGGAGGTACTTTTTGCCCTGGGCCCACTGGCCGTCCTTGTACCAGGCGTTTTTGGCGCACTGCAGCAGGTTGACGGTGCCCAGCACGTTGGTCTCCACAAAGATCTCGGGGTTGGTGATGGAGCGGTCCACATGGCTCTCGGCGGCAAAGTTGATCACATAGTCGAAATCGTATTTCTCAAACAGGCTGCTCACCAGTTCCCGATCGCAGATGTCGCCCTGGACAAAGACATGGCGGCTGTCCCCTTCCACCCCCTTGAGGTTTTCCAGGTTGCCGGCGTAGGTAAGCTTATCGAGATTTACAAGGAGGATATCCTTGTATTTATTCAACATATAGTAAACAAAGTTGGAGCCGATAAAACCGGCGCAGCCGGTGATGAGATAGCGTTTCATATTCTTCTCCTTTTATCGCAGCAGCGCCGCCGGGGCGCCGGTATGTCAGTTTTCGGGCTGGTAGTGGGCAAAGAAGGCAGCCAGGGCGTCCTTCCAGTGGCGCATCTCGTTGCCCACGGTGCAGGCCAGCATCCGGTTTTCCAAAGCGCTCCAGGCGGGACGGCGGGCGGCGGCGGGATTTTTGGCCGCGTACTCCTCGCTGGTGCAGGGGGCGACGGTGGCCGGGGTGCCGGACAGCCGGATGATCTCGCTGGCAAACTCGTACCAGCTGCATACCCCTTCGCCGGTGCAGTGGTAGACCCCGTACTCCTCGCTGGCGGCCAGCTTGAGCAGGTGATGGGCCAGGTCCACGGCGTTGGTGGGGTTGCCCCGCTGGTCGTCCACCACCGTAAGGGCGCCGAACTTTTTGCCGGCGTTCATCATGGTAAAGACGAAGTTCTTGCCGGTGTAGCTGTACAGCCAGGCGGTGCGCACCACAAAGCTGCGGCTGCAGAACTGCCGGGCGTATTCCTCACCCAGCAGCTTGGTGACGCCGTAGGCGCTCACCGGGGCGGGGCGGTCGGCCTCGTCCAGAGGCACGCCGCCGTTGTCGGCGCCGCTGAACACATAGTCGGTGGAGACATGCACCAGCTTGGCGCCCACAGCCTCGGCGGCCATGGCCAGGTTGCGGGGACCCAGAGCGTTGGCCTTGAAGGCGTCCTGCCGGTTGATCTCGCAGCCGTCTACGTTGGTGTAGGCGGCGCAGTTGATGATGACATCGGGCTTTTCCCGGCCCACAAAGGCCTTGGTGGCGGCCAGATCGGAAATATCCAGCACATCCATATCCACCGCCGCAACCTCGGCCTGCTGCACCGCTTCGGGCAGCCGGCCCAGCTCGCTTTCGCCGGCGGCCAGCTGCTTCTGCAGCTCGGTGCCCAGCTGGCCGCGGCAGCCAGTGATCAGAATTTTCATGTGTTTGCCTCCATCAATACCGCAGCTTGCCTTCGGCCACCTGGCGCAGATGGGCGCCGTAGGGGCTCTTGCCGTAGCGCTCGGCGCTTTCCAGCAGCTTTTCCTTGGTGATCCAGCCGTTCTTGTAGGCGATCTCCTCGGGGGCGCTGATCTTGATACCCTGGCGCTTTTCCACCATCCGCACAAAGTCGGCGGCGTCCACCAGGCTGTCCATGGTGCCGGTATCCAGCCAGGCAAAGCCGCGGCCCAGCAGCTGGACATTCAGGTCGCCCTGCTGCAGATACATGTCGTTGAGGGTGGTGATCTCCAGCTCGCCCCGGGCGCTGGGCTTGACCTCCTTGGCCATTTTGGCCACCCGCTTGTCGTAGAAGTACAGGCCGGTGATGGCGTAGTTGGACTTGGGATTGGCGGGCTTTTCCTCCACGCTGATCACTTTGCCGCTCTCGTCAAACTCCACGATGCCGAACCGCTCGGGGTCGTTGACGTAGTAGCCGAACACGGTGGCCTTGCCGTTTTCCTCGGCGTTGTGCACAGCGTTTTTCAGGATGCGGGAGAAGCCGTTGCCGTAGAAGATATTGTCACCCAGCACCATGGCGCAGCAGTCGTCACCGATGAACTCCTCGCCCAGAATAAACGCCTGGGCCAGGCCGTCGGGGCTGGGCTGCACCTTGTACTGCAGCCGCAGACCGAACTGGCTGCCGTCCCCCAGCAGGCTCTCGAAGCGGGGGGTGTCCTCGGGGGTGGAAATGATGAGAATGTCCTGGATACCTGCCAGCATCAGAGTGGACAGGGGGTAATAGACCATGGGCTTGTCGTAGACCGGCAGCAGCTGCTTGGACGTGACCATGGTGAGCGGATACAGCCGGGTGCCGGCGCCGCCGGCCAGGATGATACCTTTCATCTGCGATTCTCCTTTTTCTTCTCTTTTTATAAAAACGGGCTAAGTACCGCCCACACCTTACAAAAATTTAAAAATGGGTAAAGGGAAAAAACAGCGCGGTTCAGAAGAGTTTAAAACCCCATTTGCGCCAGTATTTGAACATGGAGCCCAGCTGCATCAAAAAGTTTTTCAGCTTTTTGTTGGCGTCCCGGTGCCAGGCATGGTAGACCGACACCAAAGGCAGATACACCGCCCGGCCATACTGCAAAGCCTGGCGGGTGATGTCGGCGTCCTCCACATAGACGAAATACCGGGGATCAAAGCCCCCCATCTTCTGGTACACCTCGCTGCGCATGACAAAAAAGCAGCCGGAACAAAAGCCCACATCGGTGGGCTGGGACAGGTCCTCGTCCAGCATCAGGTAGTGCTCCTCGGCCTTTTTGAGGAAAGGCAGACGCAGCTGCCGGGCCGCCAGGGCCACCAGGCTGGGGAACCGCTTGGGGGTCTGCTGCTCCCGCCCGTCGGGAAAGAGCAGCCGGGGGGTGACCATGGCCACATCGGGATGCTGGTCCATCCAGCCGCAGATGGCGGTGATGGCGTCGCTGTCCAGGGTGATGTCGGGGTTGATCACCGCGTGGTATTGGGAAAGTCCGTCGCTGTTGAGCTTGCGGAAAATGCGGTTGTGTCCCTGGCCGAAGCCCAGGTTTTTGTCGCTGCACTCCACCTGGACGTTTTCGGGCCAGTCCATGGCCGCCAGAGCCTTGCCGGCGCCGTCGGGGGAAGCGTTGTCCAGCACCACCAGCCGCAGATCCACACCCTGGGTGTGCTGCGCCACCGACCGGGCAGCCGCCGCCACTTCGTCGGCGCCGCCGTAGGCCACAATGCCCGCGGTAACCTGTGTACGTTCCATATCCGTTCCCCTTTTCCGGCGCGGGATGCGCCCTTTGCGTTGTATCGGCATACAGCCGGGCGGACTGCCCCAGGCTGTATACTGTATTATTGTACCATCTTTTGCCGCTTTTTAGCAAGGCTGGGGTCAGTTTTCTGCCCAAAAAGCAAAAAATCCCGGCTGTGGATAAAAAATCCACAGCCGGGAACAAAACTTTTGTTGCAAATACCTCTGTATTGCATTTACCGATACACTCTACCGCCCACGTAAAAGGGCCCTGGGGGAAACCAATAAGCATCCCCCCGCGCATTTTGCGCGGGGGGTGCGTTTGGTGTCCCTCAGAAGGCTGTCGAATCCTTTCGACAGCCGCCTTTTACTGCTGCTTCTTCTTGGCAGCCAGGTCGGCCAGAGCGTCCTTGCGGGACAGGTTGATGCGGCCCTGCTGGTCGATCTCGGTAACCTTTACCAGCAGCTCGTCGCCCACGGCGACCACATCTTCCACGCGCTCCACGCGCTTGTTGTCCAGCTTGGAGATGTGAACCAGGCCTTCCTTGCCGGGAGCGATCTCCACGAAGGCGCCGAAGTTCATCAGACGGGTGACGCGGCCCTTGTAGATGGCGCCCACCTCGGGGTCCTCCACAATGGTCTTGATGGTGTGCACGGCGCGGCGGGCGTCGTCGATGTCGATGGCGGAGATGAAGACATGGCCGTCCTCCTCCACATCGATCTTACAGTTGCAGTTGGCGCAGATCTCCTGGATCACCTTGCCGCCCTTGCCGATGACGTCCTTGATCTTGTCCACGCTAATGACCATGCTCAGCATCTTGGGAGCGTACTTGCTCAGCTCGGCACGGGGAGCGGGGATCACAGGCAGCATGATCTCGTCCAGGATATACAGGCGACCCTTGCGGCACTTCTCGAAGGCCTGCTCGATGATCTCGTAGGTCAGACCGTCGATCTTGATGTCCATCTGGATGGCGGTGATGCCCTTGTGGGTACCCGCGACCTTAAAGTCCATATCG
>DXDW01000205.1 GCA_019115305.1 Candidatus Anaerofilum excrementigallinarum | reverse complement strand
CCTTTCGGTTTTTGTTCCTTATTATACAACAGATCCGGAAAAAGAGCGCCGCTTTTTTGTGAAAACCTCGCCTTGCAACCCCCGCGCCGCCGCGCTATAATGATACCGGACGCCACAGCGCGCCCACACATTGGCAGAGTAGGCCAGCACGCGTAAAGTGCCGGGGGAACGGGGAGTTGTCCGCCGGACGAAAAGAGAGATTTCTCTTGCGGTGTGCCGGCCGCATCCCGCTGCTGCAATATGGAAAGGTTTTTGTATTTTCAGGCCTTCCTGTAGCGCAGCAACCGCCTGCCGGCGGGTTTGCATGTCCCGCCGGACATCCGCTTACAAGGAGGCTTTTTTCTATGCACAATCTCTCCGACATCTTCCGTTCCTCGGCCCGGCAGCTGAAAAACCCCCGCACTTTGGCCCTTACGGCCCTGTTCGTGGCCATGAACCTCACTTTGGACCTGCTCAACCTGCGCATCCAGCTCACCCCCGATCTGCGCATCGGGGTGGGCTTTCTCACCAGCGCCATGGTGGGCATGCTGTTCGGTCCGGTGGCGGCCATGACCGCCGGAGCTGCCGGCGACATGGTGGGCTGGCTGGTCAATCCCGGCGGCGGGGCCTATTTCCCCGGCTTCACCATCACGGCCATTCTGGCCGGGGCGGTGTGGGGGATCTTCCTCTACGGCCGCAATCCCCGGCTGCTCAACTGCCTGGCCGCCCGGGCCACCATCAGCCTGGTGCTGAACATCGGCCTGAACAGCCTGTGGAAGTACATCTATTTCGGGGCCGCCTACACCGCCGCCAGCCTGCTGGCCTCGGTGGTGAAAAACCTGGTGCTTCTGGTCCCCGAAACCCTGCTGCTTCTGGCCTGTGCCCGGCTGGTGCAGCAGCTCTACCGCCGCAGCCTGGGCAGCCGGGCTGCCTGATCTTTCGGTGCAAAAGCGCCGGTCTCCGCCTTCCCCGGGCGGCTGGCCGGCGCTTTTTTGCCTTCAAAGGCCAAATTCCGCCACCTCCAAACACACGGTCTTGGGCTGCAGCCAGACCGGCAGTTCCCGGCGCTCCTCCTCGCCGCCTCCCGCCAGCACCAGCACCGTGTCGGCGTTCATGGCCATCCAGGCCAGACAGGCCCGGCGGCTCTTTTTGTGCAAAATTTCCGCTTGTCGTTCCACCCGGGCCGGCAGCGATCTTTCCCGCTCCGGTGTTGCCATCACCGTGAGGCTGATATCCGGCCGGCTGCGGGCAAATTCCAACACCATGGCCGCCGCCCACTGCTCCGCCCCCGGCTTGCATACAGCTGAAAAAGTGACAGATGCCGGCGTCGATAAGCTGGGCAAGCTGTACAGCCAAAGCCATTTTAAACCGCAGACAAGCCGTACTCTTCTCCCCTTTTTTCAAAAGGTCTGCCGCCCGGCTTCCCCCAATCAGTGCACAGCTTTTCCGTTCCATAGCTCCGCCTCGTTTCAACATAGATTTATATGTATTTTACATCATAAAATAAGTATTTTCAATACATAGCATTATATGTATGATACTTTTTTGCATGAAAGAGGTGGATGACATGAAAACCACTGCACAGATCATGCGCGAACTGCGGGAAGACCACGACCTCAGCCAGGCCCAGGTCGCCGCAGTGCTGGGCATTTCCCAGCAGCATTATTCCAAATACGAAAAAAACGACTACCAGCTTCCGCTGCAGCATCTGGTACGGTTGGCGGATTTTTACGGTGTTTCCACCGACTACCTCTGCGGCCGATGCCAGCCGGGAGACACGGCGGCGCTGGACGGTGTATACATCACCAGCCGATACACCGGCAGCCAGCTGCTGCAGGACCTGCTGAACCTGGACGAAGCAGGCAGGCAGGCGGTGGCAGACTACATCGGTCTGCAAAAGCTGCGTCAGCTTCACGGCGGGCGCTGACCGGCCGCCTATACAGCCGGCGGCTTTTTTGTTATAATGAGTGGCAGCGTATGCCATACTTTCCTGTGATAAGGAGTGATTTTAGATGAAATTCAAGGATATGCCCTACCAGCGGCCCGATATGGACACCCTGCTGGCCCGCTATGCCCAGCTGGCCGCCGACGCCGAACAGGCCGACGCCCAGGGGCTGCTGGATGTCTTTGCCGCCCACTGCGAGCTGCAGGTAGACTATTACACCGCCTGGCAGCTGGCCTCCATCCGCCACACCTGCGACACCGAGGACGAGTTCTACAACGGCGAGCAGGACTTTTTTGACGAGAACAGCCCCCGGGTGAACAACGCGGTGCTGGCGCTCTACCGGGCCATTCTGGCCAACCCCGCCAAGGAGGTTCTGGCCGAGAAATACGCCCCCCTCCTGCTGGAAAAGATGGAGGTGAAGGTGAAGAGCGCCACCCCCGAGATCCTGGAGCTGATGCAGCAGGAAAACGCTCTTTCCACCGAATACGAAAAGCTGTACGCCTCGGCCCGTATCCCCTTCGACGGCAAGATCCTCAGCGTGGCCCAGCTCACCCCCTACAAGCAGAGCCCCGACCGGGCGGTGCGCCGGGCGGCTTTTGAGGCCGAGGGCGCCTTCTTTGACCAGAACCGGGAAAAGCTGGACGACATCTACGACCAGCTGGTGAAAAACCGCACCCAGCAGGCCCGCAAGATGGGCTATGAAAACTACATCCCTCTGGGCTACATCCGCATGGAGCGGCTGGGCTACGGCCAGGCCGAGGTGGAGAGCTACCGCCGCCAGATCGTCCGGGACGTGGTGCCTCTGGCCGCCCAGGCCATGGCCCGCAAGCTGGAGCGCATCGGGGTGAAGGACGCCAAATTCTACGACCTCAACCTGGAATTTGCCTCCGGCAACCCGGTGCCCCACGGCACCCCCGAGGAGATTCTGGCGGCCGGCCAGGAGATGTACCACCAGCTCAGCCCCGAGACCGCCGGTTTCATCGACCTGATGATGGAAAACGGCCTGTTCGACGTGCTGTCCCGGCCCGGCAAGGCTCCCGGCGGCTACTGCTCCGACCTGCCCAAATGGCGCTGTCCCTTCATCTTCTCCAACTTCAACGGCACCAGCGGCGATGTGGATGTGCTCACCCACGAGGCGGGTCACGCCTTTGCCGCCTACATGGCCTTCAGCCAGGATCTGCCGGGCGAACTGCTGTATCCCGGCATGGAGAGCTGCGAGATCCACTCCATGAGCATGGAGTTCCTCACCAGCCCCTATCACCACGCCTTCTTCAAGCAGGATACCGACAAATATGCCCTGGCCCACGCCGAGGACGCCCTGTTCTTCCTGCCCTACGGCTGCATGGTGGACGAGTTCCAGCACATCGTCTATGCCAATCCCGAACTGACCCCCGCCCAGCGCAACGAGGCCTGGCTGGAGCTGGAAAAGAAATACCGCCCCTGGGTGGATATGGACAACCTGCCCTTCTACGGCCGGGGCGCGGGCTGGCAGCGGCAGCTGCACATCTTCGGCAGCCCCTTCTATTATATCGACTACTGCCTGGCCCAGACCGTGGCGCTGCAGTTCTTCGCCGCCTGGCTCAAAGACCCCGCCGACGCCTGGCAGCGGTATCTGGCCCTGGTGAAAAAGGCCGGCACTTTGCCCTATGCCGGACTGGTGCAGTCGGCTGGCATGAAGGTGCCCTTTGAGGAGGGCTCTCTGGCCCAGGTGGCCCGGGAAGTGGCCGACTGGATCGCCAACCATCAGGTGAACTGATCCTTTCCGCCGGCTCCGCCGGCAGCCTGACAACAAAAAAACAGCGCGTCCCTTTTACCCGGGGACGCGCTGTTTTTTATTTGTTATGGGGCTTTGCCCCGGTTACTGGATCACCAGATTGGCCAGCTTCCAGCCGAAATTGGTGTTCTGGTAATACAGGATATAAGAGGAAGGGAAGGGATACTCCTTGGCCCCTCGGAAGACGCTGTAATCAAACTTTACCCGGCAGGACAGATGATCGGGGCTGTACATCTGATAATCCGACAGTTCCAGATTGGAGAACCGGTAGGAATCGTGGGTAACATACCAGCCATTGTAAAACTGGGTGAGGGATGTATAAAATTCGGTGCCCTGCAGCAGATAGCCCGACAGCTGGCCGAAGCCGGCGTCCTGGGTAATGAACCGGGCGTAATACTGGGAGAACTCCTCGGCCAGAGGGGCGATCTCCTGCTGCAGCTGCTCCGAGGCGGGCAGCGAAAGGGTGGCGACTCTGTCCTGCCAGTCCACCCGGCAGGGGCCGCTGCCCTCCATAGAGCCCTCCAGCTGGGGCTGGCCGGCGGTCTTCACCGTCCAGGTCACCAGTTCGGGGGCAGGCATGTCCTCGGGCAGCCCCGCGTACCCCTTCAGCACACCGGTCTGGCCTTCATCGGGCGAAAGTAGCTGGCCGTTGAGGGTCACGCTGGCCTGGCGGGGGGCGGTGACGGTGTATTCCTGGGTCAGCTGCCACAGCAGCTCTACCCCGTCGGCCTTCCACTTCTGAAAGCCCAGCAGGCCCTTTCCGCCGTCGGGGGCCAGGGCCACCCGGGCAAAGGCCTCGCCGTCGGCGGTGAGCAGAT
The DNA here is from genome assembly GCA_019115305.1 of Candidatus Anaerofilum excrementigallinarum. Lineage (GTDB taxonomy): Bacteria > Bacillota > Clostridia > Oscillospirales > Ruminococcaceae > Anaerofilum > Anaerofilum excrementigallinarum. The sequence goes on along the minus strand of DXDW01000205.1, from coordinate 7,380 downwards.
AGCTGTTTTCGGCCCCCGGCTCGCTGCGGCTGTCAAGAGCAGCCCCTTCCAGCTTGTCCCGCAGGGCCGTTTCCAGAGCCGCGGCGTCGGCATAGGGGCTTTGCTGCTGCTCCAATGCCGGGATCAGGCAGTCCAGCTGCCCCTGGGTCAGCTGGGCGGTCATCCCCTCGGCCACCGCCGCCGGGCGGCAGGCCTCGTACTGAGCCAGCAGCTGCCACAGAGCCGCCAGAGCCAGGGCTGTGATCGCCAGGCTGACCAACGTATACCGGCGCCAGAACCGCCAGAAATTTTTGCGTTTTTTCCGCTTTTTTCCTTTTGGGGGAGGGGTCTGCTGAGGGGTGTTTGCATCGTAATAACGGGCCTGCTCCAAGACGGAGGCCTCCTTTGTTTTTATTTTACCAGCCATGCGGTGGGGATCTTGCGGGAGCCGTAGAGGGACGCGCAGGTGGTCACCAGTTCCCCTTCGTAGAACATCAGAGAGCTGGAACCGCCGTCCATGTTGCAGGCGTTCACCGCGCCGTACTCCTCCATCACGTCGATGAGGTCTTTATATGTAGCGCCGATGCTGTGGGGCTGCCGGCCGTCGATGACCAGCAGCAGCACCGCGCCGTCGGCCCGCTGGCCGATGGCGGTGCGGGGATTCAATCCGCCGCCGGTGCCCTCCACCTGGGCCCGCTCGCCGTTGACGATGAGCACCGGCCCAAAACTGACGGCATCCCGCAGGCCCATTTCCAGCGCCTCGCTGCCGGTGAGGGAACCCACAATGAGCTTGTTGTCCTGGTCAAAACCGGCGATCACCGAGGGGGTGTTGAGCCCGCCGTTGAGCAATTCGCCCCCGGCGATGACCATACCCAGAGGCTGGCCGCCGTTGCCCACACCGTTTTCATCCACAAAGCCGCCGGCGTTCACCCCGGCCACCGCGCCGTCCCGCTCCATCATCTGCTCCACCTTTTTGCCCTCGGCTCCCGAGCCGAAGGAACCGCTGGTGGCCAGATAGACCCGGGAGGGGTCCTGCACGATGAGCATTTTGCCCTTGAAGGTGGGGCCGGACACATCCTCCAGCTGGAGAGGGGGCTGGTCCTCGGAGGGGGGCTGATCGGGGATCTCCACCAGGGACCCGTCGGTGACCGCGCCGGTATCCTGTATGGAATTGGCCTGGAGGATGCTCTCCAGTTCCTCGTCAGAGAAATACCAGCTGGCCAAAAATTTGGCGGCGCTGGTCTCCATCATGGAGGTGACGAACAGGTTGCGCACCGAGGGGGAAGGCCCGTAGTTGATGATGGCCGCTCCGCCGAACACAAAGATGGCCAGACAGACCAGGCTCACCCCCAGGCAGGCCAGAAAATGCCCCATCCGCTGCCGCCAGCGGCTCTTTTTCCGCGCCGGGCGGCGGGAAGGTGCCCTCCCCTCCTCCCCGGCAGGGCAGCCGGCAGAGGAAGGGGCATGGTAGATATAGCGGTTTTTCGGATGTTTGTTTTTCATGGCTTTTCCTCCCGGAACACCCATTCCCGCTGGATCTGGAAGCTGAGGAAAAACAGCGCCAGATCCACGGCGATCTTGCAGAGCACCTCACCCCGGCCACCCAGGGCCAGGCTGAGCAGATACACGCCCCCATAGGACAGGGCCGTCTGGACCACGCAGAGCAGGTAATACCGCCACAGCGAGCCCTTGACCCCCTTTTTGCGGGCAAACACCACCTTGTGGTTGACTGCATAGTTGAACAGAGAGGAAAGCAGCCGGGCCCCCACCGTGGCCAGCAGCACCCGGCGGGAGAGTTCCATATCCCCCAGCACCAGGTTCAGCAGCCAGAAGGCCGCAATATCCACTCCGAAGGAGGCCAGAGAAGCCGCCACAAACCGCAGCAAAAGCCGCAGAATGCGCAGGCTGTCGGCCACCGGGCGGAAATGGGAAGAGCTGTTTTCGTCCAGATAGATGGTGCGGATGGGCACCTCCCGGAAGGGGATGCCACGGCCGGGCAGCTCCAGCAGCATCAGGGTCTCGTATTCAAATCGTTCCCCTTCCACGTCCAGCAGTTCCCACACCGCCCGGCGGGAAAAGGCCCGCAGGCCGGTCTGGGTATCGCTGATCTTCAGCCCAGCCGCCAGCCGGAACATGGCGCAGGCGGTGCGGTTTCCCGCCCGGCTGCGGGCGGGCACGTCGGGGCCGGAAAAATCCCGGCATCCCAGCACCACGCTGTCGGGAAAAGCCTCCAATTCCCGGGCGCAGCGGGCCACATCGGCGGGATGGTGCTGGCCGTCGCCGTCGGCGGTGACCACCCCCACATCCTGTTCCGGATGGCACAGAAAATAGTTGAAGCCGGTTTTCAAGGCCCGGCCTTTGCCCAGATTTTTGCCGTGGCGCAGCAGCACGCAGCCGGGCAGCCCGGCAATCTGCGCAAAGGGTTCCTGGTGGGCCTGGTCGCTGCCGTCGTCCACCACCACGATCCGCTCAAAGCCCTCCCCCAGCAGCCCCTGCACCGTCTGCACCAGCCGCTGGTCGGGGTTGAGGGAAGGCAGAATTACTGTTACCCGCATGATTTATCTCCTCCTGTGTCTGGACCAAAAGCGGCCCAGTATCCAGCCTGCCGCCAGCAGCACCGCCAGACCTATGGCAGCCATCGCCTGCCAGGGCAGCCCCTCCGGCCCGTTCTGCTGGGGCGCGGGGGTAGGGCTGGGGGCGGCGGTGGGCACCGGGGTGGGCGAAGGCGTGGGCGCCGGGGTGGGGGTGGGCTGGGGCAGGTTCTGCAGCATATCCGCCTGGGTGTCGGGGCCCACGGTGGACCGCCACAGCCCGAATTTGCGGCAGTCGTAGGGGCCCGACTGCTTCACCGAAAACCAGTACCCCTGCTGGGAAGCGTGGTAGGCATACCCCTCGGCCGCCACCTCGGCGGCGGTTTTGCCCCCAAAGGCTTCCAGGGGCTGGTCCCAATCCATGACGATCTGGTTTTCGGGATAGAGATGCAGATAGGTCTTGGGGGTATCCCACACCCCCAGAGAGAGGCTCTCGGGACAGGCCGCACTGTCCGCCGCCAGCTCCACCGCCTGCATCAAAGCGTCGGCGTTGAGCCGGTGTCCTCCATGGCCGTACTCCCCGTTGATGTCGTGGCCCACGATCACATCGGGCCGGAACCGGCGGATCAGCTCCACCTGGTAGGAGATCACGGCTTCTTCATCGTATACCGTCCGGGCATGCTCCAGGGATTCGGAGTAGAGGTCGGGAAAATCGGGCAGGATGGGATAGTTTTCCACCCCCACCGTCCACAGGCCGTCCAGCAATTCCTGACGGCGGTAGGGCTCGCCGTCGTGGCTGACCATATAGGCCACCTGCACCGCCAGATCCTTTTCCCCCGCATACAGGGGCATCACCCCGCCGAACCAGAGATGCTCGTCGTCGGCGTGGGTGGGCAGCAGCAGAAGGTCCGCCTTTTCGCAGGGGGGCTGCCAGACCTGCACCCAGTCGGGCAGCTGGCCGTCAGAAAAGAAATAGACGTCGCACAGTTCCCCCTGTCCCTGCCATTCCAGAGTCACCTGGCTGGAAGGGGTGTCCAGCGGCAGCCAGGCGTGCTGGAACTCCGGCCCCTCCTGGGTGTCGGCGGCGGAAATACTCCAGCTCTGGGGCAAGACCCGCCATTCCAGGTAGACCCCCGCCGCCGGCTGGTCCAAAGTAAACTCCACCCGGCCGTCTTCGGCGGCCAGGCGGGTGGAGCGGCTGCCGTCGGTAAGGCGGCCGTCCTCGGCTCCGGGGGTTCCCTGGCAGCTTGCGGGGGAAATCTGGGCGGCGGGCTCGGCTGCCGCAGCCGGCACCGCCCACAGGCAGGCCGCCGCCAGAAGGACAGGGATGACAAGGTGTTTCATGGCAAAATTCCTTTCCGGCCGCGGGGCCCGGAGATAGGGCATATTCTGTGGTTATTACGCCGTATAGTGATAGAATATTTCACCTTTTTCTTCTTTTTACAATTTTGTAATATTTTTCGCGGGCGCAAAACTGAAAATGCCGGCTCCCCTGTGTCGTTGAAGGAAAAGGACGCGGCGTTTTTCCGGCGGAAAAAGCCGTCCCTACCCCGGCGGGGAACCGGCAAAAAGAAGGTTTGGGTTCACTGGGAACCGGAGGCGCACCCGGAAAACAGGCGCTGGGCGATGCTGCGGCCCGTGGGACTGGCGGCGATGCCGCCCAGGGCGGTCTCCCGCAGCTCCATGGGCAGCTTTTTGCCCACCCGGTACATGCTCTCGATGACCTCATCGGCGGGGATGATACTGCTCTGTCCCGCCAGGGCCATATCGGCGCTGGCCAGGGCGTTCATGCTCTGGCTGGCGTTGCGGAAAGAACAGGGCAGCTGCACCAGCCCGGCCACCGGGTCGCAGACCAGCCCCATGCAGTTGATGAGGGCGATGGCGCAGGCGTTGGCGCACATCTCGGCGCTGCCCCCGGCCATCTGCACCGCACCGGCGGCGGCCATGGCGGCCGCCACACCGCACTCGGCCTGGCAGCCTCCCTCGGCGCCCGAAACGGTGGCGTTCTTGGTGATGACAGCCCCGAAACCCGTGGCCGTGACCAGAGCCTGCAAAGCCTGGTCCTCATCGGCGTTCAGCTGCCGCTGCACCGTGAGCAGCACCGCGGGCAGAATCCCGCAGGCGCCGGCGGTGGGGGCGGCACAGATGCGTCCCATGCCGGCGTTGACCTCGCTGCTGGAAAAGGCCATGGCCATCATGCGGTTGGCCGCGCCTCCCAGCAGCCCGCCCTGCTGGCTGTACAGCTGCTGGCGGCAGGCCTGGCCGCTGATGAGTCCCCCCACCATGGGCTGGGGCTGTTCCAGGGCCCGGGCGGCGCTGGCCTGCATCACCTGCCAGCGCTGGCGGAAGCCTTCCCAGATCTCCTCTTCCGAGGCCTGGGTCAGGGCCTGCTCGTCCTCCAGCACCACCTGGTAGATGGGCTTGTCCCGGGACTGCTCCACCAGCTGCCGAATGGTTGTGTACATACGCATTTCCTCCTTGTATCCGGCCGTCTCACTGGGCCAGGTCCACGATCCGCACCGACAGGATGTCCGGCATCAGCCGCAGCCGGTCGGCCACCCGACGGGGAATGGGCGAATCGGTCTCGATCACGGTGGTGGCCAGGCTGCCCCGGGCCTCCCGGCTCACCCGCATCACCCCGATGTTGATATCCTCCATGGCCAGGGTGCGGCTGATCTCGCTCACCACACCCTTTACATCCCGCTGGGTGATGAGCAGAGTGGGCGCTTCGGCGGAAAAGCCCGCCGGCATGCCGTCGATGCGGGTGATGAGAATGCGTCCCCCGCCGATGCTGCTGCCCTCGATCTCGCTTTGACTGCCGTCGGTATGATAAAAGCGGATGCGGGCGGTGTTCTCGTGGGCGTCGGGGAGCTCCAGCTCCTCAAACTCATATTCCACTCCCCGTTCGGCGGCCAGGTCATAGGCGTTGCGCAGCTGCTCGTCGTCCTCCCGCAGCCCCAGCGCCCCGGCCAGCAGCGCCTGGTGGGTGCCGTGGCCCCAGCCGGTTTTGGCAAAGGAACCGTGCAGCCCGAACCACACCTTGTCAAAGGGCTGTCCCGCCACCATCCGGGCCACACGACCCAGCCGGGCCGCCCCGGCGGTGTGGCTGGAAGAAGGCCCGATCATCACCGGTCCCAGCACCTCAAACACACTCAGATTCATCCTTTTTCCGCTCCTTTCTCCCGCCGCACACCGGCGCCGGGACTTTTGGCAAGCACTATTGTACCACGCTGCCGCCCTTTGGCGCAATCGTATTCAGATGCCGTACAAAAGATTTCGAACACCTTGCAAATCGATTACAATTCGGAAAAAATATGTTAAACTCGCGTGAAAACGATTGCTTTTTTTCCGGGAGCAAGGTATACTTAATCACCAAAAGTCAAACTGCGTATTTGTGCAGTTTTTATATCTACTTAGAAAAATATCCGTGATTTTTTCAAGGAGGCAGATCGTATGTTGGACATGATCGAGCTGTTTAATACCGCTTTGGCGGTTCTGCTCACGGCCGCCTACGCCTACCAGCTGTTCTTTCTGGTATACGGCCTGGTGAACCGCCGCCGGCAGGACAAACAGATGGCCCGCACCCTCAACCGCTACGGCGTCATCATCTGCGCCCGCAACGAGGCCGGGGTGATCGGCGAGCTGATCGCCAGCCTGCGCCAGCAGAAATATCCCCGCCAGCTGCTGGACATCTATGTGGTGGCCGACAACTGCACCGACGACACCGCCGGCATCGCCCGGCAGGCCGGCGCCACCGTCTACGAGCGGTTCAACAAGGTGCAGGTGGGCAAGGGCTACGCCATGGACTATTTCTTCCGCCAGCTGATCCAGGCGGATAAGCTCAGCCAGTACGCCGGCTTCTTTGTATTCGACGCCGACAACCTGGTGGACCCCAACTTCGTCGCCGAGATGAACAACACCTTCACCAGCGGCGAGTACAGCGCCATCACCTGCTACCGCAACTCCAAAAACTTCGGCTCCAACTGGATCTCCGCCGGCTATGCCCTGTGGTTTTTGCGTGAGAGCCGGTTCCTCAACTTCCCCCGTCAGCTGCTGGGCACCAACTGCGCCATCTCCGGCACCGGTTTCCTGCTGTCCAGCAAGGTGATCCAGGAAAACGGCGGCTGGCCCTTCCATCTGCTCACCGAGGACATCCAGTTTTCGGTTGACTGCGCCATCCGCGGCCAGCGCATCGGCTACTGCGACCGCGCTGTGATCTACGACGAGCAGCCCACCCGCTTCTCCCAGTCCTGGACCCAGCGGCTTCGCTGGTCCAAGGGTTTTTACCAGGTGGACGCCCACTATGTGTTCTCTCTGGTGCGCCGCTGCTTCGCCGGCCGGCGCCGGTTCTCCTGCTATGACATGCTGATGACCGTTGCCCCCGGCATGCTGCTGACTTTGGCGGCCCTGCTGCTCAACGGCATCTGCGCGGTGAGCTGTCTGCTGCTGCCTCCTCTGCAGGCCCGGCAGGTGCTGGCTGTGACGGTGGAGTTCATGGCCAACGCGGTGCTCAGCTTCTATATGGGACTGTTCATGTACGGCGTGATCACCACCATCACCGAGTGGAACAAGATCTACGCCCCCACCGCCAAAAAGCTGCTGTACACCATCACCTTCCCCCTGTTTATGTTTACATATGTGCCCATCGCCCTGTCGGCCCTGGTGCGCCGGGTGGAGTGGAAGCCCATCCAGCATGGCTGCGCCACCGCCCTCAAGGAACTGCCCTGACGCCAAAACCCCGCCTTTCCTAAGGAAAGCGGGGCTTTTTTTGACAAAAAAACAGCGCCGGCAGACAGCCCGCGTTACTTTTAGTATACCACTCTCCCCGGGCTCTTTTCAACAACAAAAATGCATAATTTTAAGACAAATG
>DXDW01000204.1 GCA_019115305.1 Candidatus Anaerofilum excrementigallinarum | reverse complement strand
AAAGAACACATTCTTTCCTATACAGCCGGCATCAAAGCGACGTATCGCCGTACATTTTATTTTGGACTAGAGCCTTTTAGCTGCCCCTTTATCGGCCCAGCAAGCCATACACCGCCCCCAGCAGAGCGGCCTGGTTGCCCAGAGCGGCGGGCAGCACCCGGCATTCTCCGGCAAAATCCGGCGGAAGAAACCGGTCCATCTCCCGCTGCAGACGGTCGGTGAGAAAGACTCCCTGCGCCGAGATCCCGCCGCCGACGAGGATGCGGTCCAGGTCCAGCAGCAAAGTCACATGGGCCATCACACGCCCTACCCGGGCCGCCCAGGCGTCAAATTCTTCCCGGCAGACAAAATCTTCTCGGCGCAGACGCTCGAAAAATTCCTGTCCCGAAAGCTGCAGCAAGCCGAGCCGCCGGGCCGTTCGGGCAAACAGGGCACAGGCGGAATCCTCTTGTTCCCACGCCTGGCCGCCTTCGCTCCAGTAGCCGATCTCCCCTGCCCGAAAATGGCTGCCGCGCACCAGCCTGCCTTCCAGTACCAGTCCGCTGCCGATGCCGGTGCCAAAGACCAACGACAGAAAATTCCGGCAGTTTTGGCCGGCTCCCTGCCACATCTCCCCCAGACTGGCGGCCTTGGCGTCGTTTTCCATAGCCACGGCAAGCCGGGGAAAATTTTTGCAAAGCAGCTGTACCGGCGAGCTTTCCAACAGGCAGGGCAGATTTTCCACCCCCGCCAGCACCCGGCCGTCGCTGGGATCTATAATTCCCAGACAGCTGATACCCACGCCCTGGGCGCCCTTTTCCAGCGCCCAATTCACCGCGCAGGTCAGCTGCTTTTCCATCTCTTCGCCGGTCATCTCGCGGCCGGTGGCAAAGGAGCGGACCGGGCCGCACTGCCCATCCTCCCCTACCAGCGCATATTTGGCACTGGTGCCGCCGATATCCACGGCAAGGTATTGTTTCATTCTCTCACTCCATCCGCACGGGACTTACAAAGGCACCTTTTATACCATTGGAAAACCGGCCCTCTTATATGCTGCCGACTTCCATGGGCAGACCGGAGGAATAGAGATCCTTTACCTCCTCCAGCCGGAAGGAGCCGTCCTCGTTGACCGAAACGGTATACTGCACGGTTCTGCTCACCATCCAGCAGATGGTGTCGGCGTACAGGTCCATGGTCACGGTATAGCAATTCTGCGCCTGGTCAAAGGTGCACTCCCGGGTTACCGCGTACACCCATTTCCCGCCCCGGGGAGTGGGAAGCACCATACCCGTCCGCTGGTATTCGCTGTATTGGGTGAGGTCCACATCCCGCATGTCCACTCCAAAGACCTTTTCCATGTTCTCGCAAAAGGCCGGGATGCCTCTGGTTTCGGGGGTGTATTCCACCTCGGGCAGATTGGCATCCTCCAAAACGACGCAGGCCGCATCCACGGCAGCCCCCTGCTCGTATGCATCGGAGAACTTCAGATACTGCTGAAAATCGGTGCCCTGCAAATCGGGCAGGGTACTGGCCAGCCGGAAACAGAACATCTCCACCGGCTCCATATCATCGTAATTGCAGGTGGTGACCGCTTTGTCTGCGGGCAGGATATATTCGGCCCAGTTGCTTTCCAGCTCGATCAGCCGCGCCACCCAGGAGGTGCGCCCCACCTGGAAAAGTTCGCTGTCGCTTTCCGACACAACCAGGTCAAAATACACCATGGCCTGTTCCGGGGAAAGGGTCTCGGGCCCCGAAATATCCATCCTTGTGATGGTAAACTCGTCGATCTTTACATTTTGCAGCCCATCAAACACCCCGGGGGCACTGCTGACCAGCTCCCCTGCTTCTTCCCATTTCCCCGCCATGGCATTTTCAAACAAAGACTTCAGAAGTTCCATAGAGCGGGTGGTCATGGGAGCCTCCAGCCACTTTCCATAGGCGTCGGTGATCTCCACCGTTTCGGGCAAGTCATACCACTCGTGGAGGTCGATGGCCGGCTCGCTCTGCGGCGCGGGCGTGGGCGTAGGCTGTGCACTGGGGACCGGCTGCGCCTGGGAAGACGCCGACTGAGAGCTGGGCGTCTGCTGAGCAACCTGGCAGCCTGCCAGACAGCAGAGTGCAGCCAGGCAGATCAAAAAGTATTTTTTCATGTCGTTCACCCTGTCGGCCGCTGCGGCGCAGGGTATTTCCCGCGTTGGCAGGCGGCCGCCTTGTTTCATGCGTTTCAGATCGGACTGGTACTGAAAAAAGTTCCGGACAATGTATACAGGAAACGGCAGAGCTGTACAGGACAGTATCACCTCCCCTTGCTGCAGCTAAAAGGCGGGGCGCTTTTTCTTTTCTACTTCCATTATACTAAAACGCCGCCCACAAATCCAGCCGCCGGGCCGTTTTGCCGCAAAAACAAAAAAGCCCGGCGCTTTTGAGGGGGCTATCCCCTTTCCAAGCGCAGGGCCTTTTTATAGTATATGAAGCAGCGCGGCGCCTTGCCGGCTGTCTATCACTCGCTGACGGGCACCTCGATCTCCATATCCGACAGCGGATAGGTCACGCAGGGGTGGACAAAACCGAATTTGCGGTCGGCCTCCCGGCGGCCATCCCGGCCTTCGGCGATGCGGAACTCGCCGCCCAGCCATTTGCTGTGGCAATAGCCGCAGCCGCCGGCGCGGCATTTGTTGGGAGCCGGAATCCCGCCCCGCTCCATGGCGGTGAGGAGGGTTTCGTTTTCGGCCGCCTCCAGGGTATACACCTGGTCACGCAGATGCACCGTGAGCCGGAAGGTGCGGGGGGCGTCCATGGCAAGATCGGGGCAGCAGCTGGCATCCCGGTACACCGCCTTGCGGGGCAGATGGTAGCCGGCCAGCTGTTCGTCCGCAAAGTTGTACATAGCCACCGGCCCGCAGAGGAAGAAGCTGGCATTGGGCACATCCACATATTTTTCCAGCAGCTGGGCGGTGACAAAACCATGCTCAAAGCCGGGTTTCTCCTCGTCGCTGAGCACATACACCACCCGCAGGCCCTTCTGGGTCAGCTCGTCCAGCTCCGCCTTGTAGGCCAGATGGGCTTCGTCCCGGGCGCCGTAGAACAGGATCATCTCATACTCCTCGTCCCCTTCGACCATGCTCCGGGCCATGGAGATAAAAGGCGTGATGCCTGCGCCGCCTGCGATGCAGACGATCTGCTTTTTGTCCCGCAGGGTCTCGTAGTGGAACTCGCCGCTGGGCTCGGTCATCCGGAAACGGTCGCCGGGCTTGGCGTTTTCATGGAGCCAGCCGGAGAAAAAGCCCGCATCGGCGATGCCCAGAACCAGCTGGTTCTCCAGCGCCTGGCGGGGGCTGGACACCATGGAATAGGGGCGGCTCACCACGCTGCCGCCCACCTGGGCCTGGAGGGACACATACTGTCCGGCCCGGAAAAAGGGAAAGGCGTCGCCGTCGGTACGCCGGAAGGTAAATTCCTTCATGCCGGGGCAAAGGCTGCGGACGGCGGTCAGCTCCACCTCCATCATGCCGGGATGCAGCCGGCGGGCCTGCTGGTTTACCCGGTAATCCTGGGGCAGCGGCTGGGCAGAGCCGGCGGCCAGTGCCGCCCGGCGGTTGGGCACCAGCTTTTTAAACCGCAGCATATCCATAAAGCCAAAAATCTGTTTTTTGAATTTCATCTTATCGCCCCTCCTGTTTCAGATCGCCCACCGTCTGCCGGCCCGACAGATCGCCGGACACATAGGCGCTGGAATATCCGCTGGAACGCATGGCCCAGCCGCCCGCAAACCGAAGGCCCGGGAACAGCTGCGCGTCCTCTTTCATCATCATCATGCGGGGCATCAGGCTGTCCCACTCGGCGGTCTCGTAGCCGTAGATCACGCCCTGGGGATGGCCGCAGTAGCGCGCATAGGTGGTGGGACTGGCCACGGCGATCTCCTCGATGGCGTCCCGGATCTTGCAGCCGGTCTCCCGCTCAAACACCCGGATCATATCCTCGGCCACCCGGTCCTTGGCCTTGAAATAATCGGTATCCGACACATCGCCCCAGTCGTCGGACATGAACATGGTGGTGAAATACATCATGCAGGTGCCGGCGGGGGAACATTCGGGCCAGGCGTTGTTGAGGCAGACGGTGGCCTGCACATGGTTGGTGTCCACCCGGCACATCAGGTCATACTGCTTGGCGGTATCGGCGGTGTCGTAGATAAAATAGTTGTGGCTCTTGACGCCCAGTTCCTCGGCGGACTTGTTCAGGCCCAAAAACAGGGTGAAGCCCCGTCCCGCAAAGGTGCGGGCGTTGGTGGCCCGGACCATGGGCTCGGTCACGGCCTTTTTGTCCAGCATCCGGCCAAACACCAGATGGGGCGCGCAGTTGGCGATGACATGGTGGGTGGGGATCAAGGTACCGTCGGCCAACTCCACCCCGGTGATGGCGCCGGGCCCGTCGGCATGGATCTTTTCGGCGGGGGAATTGTACCAGATATCGCCCCCCAGTTCCCGGATGCGGGCATCCAGGGCCAGGCTGATCTCATGAGAGCGCATTTTGGGCATCCAGGCGTCCCGGGTGATGTACCGGATGACCATGGAGCCGTAGTGCAGAAAGCTCATCCGGTCGCAGTCCACCCCCAGATAGCACCAGTAGGCGTTGAGGATATCCCGGGCGCGGGGCGGCATTTTCAGCGCTTCCAACACCTCGTTCACCGAATAACTGCCCGCTTTGATAAAGTTGGGGAAGTTTTTCTTCATATACTCGGCGTCGGTATTGCCGTTCACCGAGTTGGAATAGGTCTGGGCATTGCGCACTTCCTCGCACAGTTCAAAGAATTCGGTCATGGAGCGGCGGGAACCGGGCACATACTGCTCCATCTTGTCGATGAAGGCCTGCACTCCAAAGGGCATCTCGCAATCGTATTGTTTGTCGGTGGTGATGAGGTGATAGGCTTCGGGGATGCGCACCCAGTCGATCTTGTCCTCCACCCCCAGTTCCCGGAACAAAGTGCGGATATCGCCGGGCTCCTCCGGGGAACCGAAATCGTTGAGCTCGTGGAGGCTGGCCTCAAACTCAAACCGGCCCCGCTTGAAGCTGGTGGCAAATCCGCCGGGCAGGTTGTGCTTTTCCAGCACCAGGCAGGAACGCCCCGCCTGCAGCACCCGGATGGCGGCAGTCAGTCCGCCGTTGCCGGCGCCGATGACCACCACGTCATAGGCTTTTGTCGTGTGTTTTTCCATAGAAATCTCCTTTTTGCAGCCCCGGGGCAACATCCGGCCCAAAAGCCTTTTGCCCACGGGGCTGGTGTTGTTTTTCAGATCACCCGGACTTGGCGAATATTGAATTCCCGCCCGCTGAGCAGTTCTGCGTCCCGGTGTTTGCTGTCCAAAACGCTTTTCTTGCTCTCGATCACCTTAAAATCCATATTCCTGTGTTTGCACCGGATTGTGGCTTTTTATTATATTTTTATTGTATCATCCCCGGCCCTGCCCGTAAAGCAACAACTTGTTGTAGAATAATGGCAATAAATAGGCGGGATGCCCTGTGCAGATGCGGGCCATTGAAGCCTTTGCAAACAGAAAAAATCGCCGGCAGCAGTCTGTCGGCGATTTTTGTTTTGCTATTCAGGTGTGAAAGCGGCGGCGGAATTCTGCCCGCAGCCGGGGACGCAACCGCACAATGAGCAAAAACACCGCGGCTACCAGCCCCGCGGCCGAGGCGATGATCGACCAGCTGGGCCGGTACCGGCCCAGAACATAGAGATCGATCAGCGCTTCCAGGGTCAGCAGCCAGGCAATGAGCATCAAAAAAAACACGCCCGCTGTGGTCAGGCGGGACCGGTGTCCCGCAATCATGGCCCCCAGCACGATGCCCACTACGCCGGTGGCGGCCCAGATGGGCAGCGCCAGCCGCACCAGCCAGTCCCAGCCGTTGGTGAGGGCGGCAATAAGAACCAGCATCCCGGCCACCGCCGCCAGATCCGCCAGCAGATATACCGGCATCGGCAGCCGGCTGACCAAAAAAGGCAGAGCCGCCCATACCCACAGCAGCAGCGCCGCGCCGGCCACATACAGCGACCAGGGCACCGTGGGGAAAAAGGCCAGCCAGTTGATCAGCCCGCAGCAGAGGGCGATGGACGCCAGCACGCCGGTGAGCAGCAGACCGATGCTGTGCCGGTCCACCGGCTCCACCTCCCGGCGTACCAAGGGGAAGGGCGGCGGCGCTGTTTCGTCCACCGGGCACCGGGGATTGATCACCGGCGTGCCGCACAGGGGGCAGCTGTGCGCGCCCGCATCCAGCTCCACACCGCAATTTACGCAATATGACATGGTCTGTCAGTCCTTTCTGTTGGAAAGTATCTTCACCGGTACCCCTTCCCGCACCAGCCAGCGGAAGAAATCCCGTTCCAGATCCGCTTCCTTCATGGTGCCGGAAAAGCTCAGGGCCATGGTATCGCCCATGCTGATGGCCGAACAGTTGGTGCGTCCCGAATAGGATTGCCCCAGAATCATCTCCACCCGCTGGATATGCTGCTGCATGGCTTCGGGCAGCTGGAATACCCCGGGATTGCTGAAGGTAGCCGAATAGGGCTTTTCCCCCAGCATCCGGAATCCTGCCGCCATGCCCCAGTTTTTCAGCGGCCGGGGAATCCAGCGCAGCAGGGGTGAGCGCTGCAGCCCCACGTTCTGGGTGATATAGGCCTGCATTTCCTGGCGGGTGATGTGCAGCCGCATGTAGTGGTGCACCTGGGCGGCGATTTCGGCAAAGGTGTAGTCCCCCAGTTCGGGGTCGATGAAGGGACGGGTGGTGAGGATGAAATTCCGCAGGGTCTTGCTGGGGAAATAGGGCCGCAGGTTGATGGGGATGACCAGCGCCACCGGCTTTTCCCGCCGTCTGCCCTCGCTGCGCTGGCGGGCCATGAGGGCCTGGATCAGACCCGCGGCCAGAAATTCCGTGATGGACACGCCGTACTTTTTAGCGGCGGCGTGTACTTTTTCCACTGAAAACACCCCCATTGTCACATTGAGGGTGTAAAAGGGTTCGGGCGTGCCGATATAGTTGTAGGCGGCCTTGGCTTTCAGCCTGCGCCTGGCCCGGGAAATGGCATACCGGGGATAGGCGTCCTCCCATTCCTGGGGATCGGGGGGCTGGTCCGGGTCCAGCACCCCCTGGGTGCAGGGTACCTCCACGCCCCGCTGGCGCAGATATTCCGCGGCCAGAGTCTTCAAAAACACCAGCGCTCCGGCGCCGTCGGCCAAGGCGTGAAACAGTTCGATGGAAATGCGCGGTCCGTAGTAAAACACCCGCAGCAGCCGGTCTTTGGAAGAAAAGCGGATGGGCTGGCAGGGGTTGGCGATATCCGGCTCCACCGGGGGTACAAAGGAGGGGTCGGCGTCGAAATAGGACCAGAACACCCCTCGGCGCAGCCGCACCTGAAAGCCCGGAAACCGAGGCATCACCCGCTGCACCGCCCGCTGCAAAAGATCGGGCTCCACCGTGTGGTCCATCACCACCGAAAATCGATATACCGCCGAATAGTCGTCCCGCTGAATAGCGGAATACACCATAGCGGCATTGTCCAGCCGATACCAATCCTGCCAAGGCTGTGCCATCTGTATCGGATCTCCTTTCCCTGCTCTTTATTGATATTGTAGCATTCATGCACAGTAAGAGCAATCATTTCACGTCGATTTGTGGTATACTGAGGATATACGTTCCGCCCGTCTTCACATCACCTTTCATAAAAGGGAGAAGCACTATGCAAAAAACAAATGCCGATTCCCGGGGTGGACTGCACATCCCCATGCCGCGATATTCCGAAACCAGCGCCGCCGACCAGGCAGTGACCAACGCCATGCTGAAAGCACTGCGCACCGTGCGCTCGGCAACATCTCCCGCCCCCGCCAGCCCCACCGAACTGGAACGCCAGCGCCGCGGCCAGAAGGTGCTGGGCCGTCTGGCCTCCCCTTCCCTGGGACTGAGCTGGGAACCCTTCGATCTGGACGGCATGCCCGCCGCCTGGGTCCGCCCCGAACGGGGCCACGATCCCCGCAAGGTGGTGCTCTACTGCCACGGCGGCGGCTACACCAGCGGCAGCCTGGACTATTCCCGGGTGCTGGCCTCCAAAATCGCCAACCGCACCGGCTACGAAGTGCTCTGTTTTGAATACCGGCTGGCCCCCGAACACCCCTACCCCGCCGCCCGGCAGGACGCCATGAAGGCCTGGGATTACCTGATGTTCCAGGGCTACGGCGCCCGGGACGTGGTGCTTTTGGGCGATTCCGCCGGGGGCAACCTGGCCCTGGTGCTGACCCTGATGCTGCGGGACGCCCACCGGCAGTTGCCCCGCCGGCTGGTGCTGTTCTCCCCCTGGACCGACATGACCCTCAGCGGGGAATCCTACGCCCGCTGCGCCCACAGCGACCCCTCTCTCACCGCCGATTACATGCAGGCCACCCGGGACGCCTACGCCCCCGGCCTGGACTGGAAAGACCCGCTGCTCTCCCCGGTTTTCGGGGATTTTACCGGTTTTCCGCCGGTGATGATCCAGGTGGGCTCTCAGGAGATCCTGTTTGACGATTCCGCCCGCCTGCACGAAAACCTGCTGGCCCAGGGCATTCCCTGCCGGATGGAGTGCTGGGAGGATATGTGGCATGTGTTCCAGATGTTCCTCCTCAAACAGTCGGAGCGGGCCATCTGCCATGTGGCGGATTTTCTGCTGGAAATGTTCTAAAGGGCATTTCCTGGTCCGGGACGCTGCCCGGAAAACATTCTGTACTGCAAAACAAGAGCATGGGCTGGGGAAGCTTTTCTCCAGTCCATGCTCTTCCTTTATATAATGTAACTCTCAACCATCCAGCAATACCAAAGCGATGTCGTTGACATTGGTGCCGGTGGGGCCGGTGATGATCAGGCCGTCCACCGCCTGCAGTGCGTGGTAGGCGTTGTTGTCGGCCAGGGCGGCGTCCGCGTTCCAGCCCTTGGCCGCCAGAGCAGCCAAAGTGTCGCCGTCCACATAACCGCCGGCGGCATCGGTGGGGCCGTCGGTGCCGTCGGAGCCCACGCTGATCACCGCTGCGCCTGCCAGGCCGTCCAGACCGGCGGCCGCCGCCAAGGCCAGTTCCTGATTGCGTCCTCCCAGGCCCTTGCCCCGCAGATGCACCACTGTTTCCCCGCCCGCCAGCAGCGCCAGCTTCTGGCCGGAGCAGACGGCTGCCTGGGTACGGGCAATACTTGCCAGAAAGCGCCCCGCCTCCCGGGCCTCGCAGTCCAGCCGATCGGTGAGCAGCAAGGGCCGGTACCCTTTCTGGCGGCAGGCTTCGGCCGCCGCCTGGCACAGCTGCCCCACGCTGCCGATGATCTGCGCCGTGGCGTTGGGCAGAGATTTGGGGGTCTCCTTTTCCAGACAGGCCCGTGCCGCCGGGCTGAGCCGCAGCTGGTATTTTTCCGCAATAGCAGCAGCCTGGGCACAGCTGGTGGCGTCGGCCACGGTGGGCCCGCTGGCGATCTGATCCAGGGGGTCTCCCAGAATATCAGACAGCACAATGGTCTCCACCCGGGCCGGGGCGCAGTGCAGCGCAAACCGCCCGCCCTTTACCGCCGAAAGCCGCTTGCGGATGGTGTTGATCTCGGTGATGTCCGCCCCGCAGGCAAGCAGCTGGCCGGTGATATCCTGGAGTTCCTCGCCGGACACCAGGGGCAGCTCGAACAGGGCGCTGGCTCCCCCCGACAGCAAAAACAGCACTGTATCGCTTTCTGCAAGGCCGCGGGTCATCTCCAGCACCTCGGCCGCGGCGGAAAAGCTGTTTTCATCCGGTACGGGATGCCCCGCCTCCCGGCAGAGGATGCCCGGCAGCGGGTGTTTGACATGGTGGTATTTGGTCACCACGATGCCCGCCGCCACCGGCGTTTCGAGAACCTCCAGGGCCGCCCGGGCCATCTCCCAGGCCGCTTTGCCCGCCGCCATCAGATACACTTTGCCGGGGAAAGTCCGGTTTTGCAGGGCTTTCTGCACCGCCCGGGCCGGGCTCACCGCCTCAATGGCGGCCCGGACAATGGCTTCGGCGTCGGCGCGCAGCTGCTCGTTCATACCAAATCCCCCTTTTGTTCACAACAGATTGTCACATCTCGTAGGCCCGCCGGGCGATGCCCAGCTCCTCGTCGGTGGGAATCACCCGCACGCAGACGGCGGAATCCTCCGCCGAGATCACCGCCGCACCGCGGCAATTGCGGTTTTTCTCCTCGTCCAGCCGCACCCCCAGAGGGGCCAGTTTCCGGCAGACCATGGAGCGGATGCGGTGGGAATGCTCCCCGATGCCGGCGGTGAACACCAGATAATCCAGCCGGTCCAGATCCAGGAAAAATGCTCCTATATAGTGTACTATGCCGCTGACAAACACGTCAACCGCCAGTTCGGCCCGCTGGTTGCCCTCATCGGCTGCCTGCAGCACATACCGCAGGTCGTTGCTGACCCCCGAAATGCCCAGCAGACCACCCTTTTTCTGGAATCCTTCCAGAATTTCCTCATCGCTGAGCCCCTGCTGGCGCAAAAAATAGGGCAGACTGGTATCCACATCTCCCACCCGGTTGGCATGGATCAGGCCGCTTTCCAAAGACATGCCGAAGCTGGTGTCCACGCTCTGTCCGTTCTGGATGGCACACACCGAGGCGCTGCCCCCCAGGTGGCAGGAAATGGCCCCGTACTCCTTTTTCTCCCCGTTGAGCACGTCGGCGATATAGCCGTGGGAAGCGCTGTGGTATCCCAGCCGCTGCAACCCGTATTTTTCGTACCACTCATAGGGCACGCCGTAGATCCGCCGTTCCAGGGGGATCTGGCGGTGGAAAGAGGTCTCGAAGGCACCCACAAAGCGGGCGTCAGGCAGCACCTGGCGCATCACCTCGATGGCGTTGATGTAGGCGGTGTTGTGTAGGGGAGCCAGGGCGATCCAGTCCCGCATTCCCTGGAGCACTTCCTCGTCGATCTCGTGGACGCCAAAATGGCCTTTGGACAAGGTGGCCTTGAAGCCCACCCGTTCGATCTCGCAGACGGCCCCCAGGGCGGCACCTTCCCCCTGGGTGAGGTACTGGAGAAAGCGGCGGATACCGATCTGGTAGTCGGGGATATCCTGCCCTTCCTGCTCCAGCGCATAGCCGGAAAGGGTGTTGCAGTAGCCGAAGATGGCGTCGTCCCGGGAACCCACCCGCTCCACCTTGCCGGTGGCCAGCAAGGTGCAGGCGGGCATCTCGTAGAGCTTGAATTTCAGCGAAGTGCTGCCGGCGTTGCAGATCAGTACTTTCATGGTTTTCCTCCTGTTCAGTCCAGGCCGCCCAGCAGCTCCAGAATCTCGATCATTTCGGCGTCGCCGCCGGCGGCGGGCTTCCAGTCCACCTGGATGGCGGCATAGCCCTGCTTCTCCAGGGCAGTGGCAAACAGCCGCGGCCCTACGTTCACGGTGACCAGCTCCGAGCGGAACAGGTCCAGAATCTTGTCACAGTTCATCTGCGTCCCTCTCCTTCTTCAGCCGGATAATCGCCCCCGCCAGCACGGCGGCACGGTAGTTGGTCTGGCAGACGATCACCCCGGCCTGCTCCAGTTTTTGCTGCTGCTGGCGCAGATCCTGCAGGTCGGCGGTGGTGCCCAGTACCGAGGCGATGAAGATAATATGCCGCCCTTCGTTTTCCGCCATCTGCTGGGCCAGCCGGATATCCTCCAGCAAATAGCCCGCGGGGTCGGGATGGCCCGGCGGGGTGAGGATGAAGTCCAGCAGCATCACCGCCACCTCGGGATCGGCGGCCTCCCGCAGAATGGCAGGCTTGCGGATGCTGGGGTCGATGGCGGGATGGGGTCTGCCCAAAGTAAACTCCTCCTCGCCGTAGTCCACACAGCTGTTTTCCCGGCTGCAATAGCTGTCCTCCAGCTTCCAGGCAAGGTCAAGGGGACAGTTGGACCACACCCGGCCCACCCGGGGCACCAGGGCGCCGGCGGCTTCGTCCATATAGGTGCCGCCGCTGTACAGGCCACGGAGATATTTCTGCCCCTTGGACAGTTTACCCACCTGCTCCTGGGCCAGCTGGGCAAGCTGCTCTTCGGTAGCCAGGGGATACCGGATGCCCACCAGTTCCAGGCATTTCAGGGCGCAGTCGTCCAGATTTTCGGCCCATACCGCCCCGGCGCTCTCCACCACCTGCCGCTCACAGCCCATAAGCAGGGCCACCACCGGCTTGCGGCAGCGGCGCACCCGGTCGAGGATCTTGTCCAGCACCTTCTGGCCCGGCTTGCGGGAGATCAGGGCGATGTATCGGGTTTCGGGGTCGGCTTCCAAGGCGTCGATGCCCATGAGCATGGTGATGCCCCCCACCTGGTCCTTGAGGTCGTTGCCGCCGGTGCCGATGGTCTGGCTGACGCCGGTGCCGGCCTCGTGGAGGATGGCCGCCACATGCTGGATGCCGGTGCCCGAAGCGCCGCAGATGCCGAAGGGTCCCCGGTTGTTGATGCTGGAAAGCACCAGAGCCGCGCCGTTGATGTTGGCAACGCCGCAGTCGGGGCCCATGCAGAGCAGCCCTTTCTCCCGGGCCAGCTCCTTCATGGCCCGCTCGTCCTCCAGGGGCACATTGTTGGAAAACACCACGCAGTGCAGCCCCAGATTGAGGGCCTTGCGCACCTCGGAAAGGGCATATTCTCCCGGCACTGCAATGGAGCAGAGGTTGGCTTCAGGGTGCTTTTCCACCGCTGCCCGGGTGCTGACAAAGCTCTCCTCGGTCTGTCGGGGAGCATCGGCGGTGGAATGGCTGTTCAGCGCCGCCAGAGCGGCATCAAAGGCTGCCTGGTCCCGGCATTGGGCCGCCACCACGGTGTCGCTGCCGGTGCACTGGCGGATCTCCTCGGTGAGCATGCCGGCCTGTTCCAGCTCTTTCTGAAAAGCCGGTGTGGCCATGCCCACAAAGCCCAGGCTCACCCCCTCCTGCTCGTTGAGCAGGCTGGCGGCAAACAGGGTTTCCAGGGAATCCATGTACCGGCCCTTTTGAATGTTGGCAAATACCGTCATTTTGCTTCCTCCTCGGCCTGTATCCGGCGCGCCTGGGCGGCAATGCCCCGCAGCGCCTCCTTAAAGCATTCCAGCGGCAGTTCGGCGGCGCCGGCTCCCGCCTGGCCTCCCGCCCGCAGGGCCGAACCCCCGTGGCTGATGGGCAGCACATTGCAGCCCACCACTTTCCGGGCGTCCACACCCACCGGGAACCCGGCGTAGTTTTCCCAGGGCACCGGGGCAAAGGTGTGCTCGGCCAGGCTCACGGTCCGGGCCTTCTGGGTGCGGCTCCGGGCCTCGGCGTAGTCGGAGCCGGTAAGCCGCATATAGGCGGGGCCGGCAATGGCCGACATGCCTCCCAGACCGTACACCTCGGTGACACAGCTGTCCCCCAGATAGCCTACGATGTCCGCTTCGGTGATGCCCGCCTTGAGGAAGGTACCCTGGATTTTAGGGGCCTGGGTGGTGTACCACCGGTTGCCGGTGCCGGCCATCTGGATGCCGAACTCCACCCCGTTGCCGCCCATGCCCACCATCACGGTGGAGAGGGGCACCTGCTTGCAGCTCTGGGTGATGCTCTCCACGCCGGCCATCATCACATGGAGGAAAAACCGGTCGTTGGCGGCCAGATGGGTGATGACCCGATCCTTTTTCGGGCTCTGGATCTGGAGCAGCCAGGGAATCAGCTGCAAAGCCAGGTACATGGAGGCGGCGGGCTGCCGGTTGTGGTTTTCGTCCCCCATGCCGGCGGTTTTGGCCAGCACGGTGATCACGTCAATGCCGCCGGCCAGCCGCACGGCCTGGCCCAGGGCCGGGCCGTATACGTCCCGAAACCAGCGCAGATCCTGCTCCACTTCCTCGTCATACAGACCCCAGCGCAGGCACTTGGGGTTGGGGCCGGGATGCAGCGGGGCATATCCCCGGCCGCCGTAGGTTTTGTCCTCCACCACGATCACCGGCATACTGGCCGAGGTGACCATGCAGGCGGCATTGGCCGCGCCATAGTCCTGGGAGGAGCGGATGAGGATCTCTCCCCGCTCCACCATCTCCCAGGCCTGGGCCGGGGTCTGGGCCAGGCCCTCGTGGATGACCGCTCCGCAGACAGAGGTGCGGATGGGCGGGGTGATGCGCCCGATTTCAATGGGCGGACCGGGCACCAGAATGGTGTGGGAGGTCATGCCGGGGATCACCTGGCCCGCCGGCTGCACATCCACCCACACCGGCCGTCCCTGGGTGAGCATCTGCGCCACCTTCTGGTTGGCTGCGTCAACACGCTGTTGGATGGTCATAAAGGCATATTCCTTTCTTTCTATTTGTACCGCTGGCGGCTCAAAGCCCCAGCATCCACTCCATGGCCGCCGTTCGCTGGCCGATGATCCGGCGCACAAAGGGGTTGGCAGTGTCGGCGTCAAAGCCGTGGTAGCTGCCCTCCACCACCTGCAGCCGCACCGGACAGCCCGCCTGCTCCAGCCGCCGGGCATAGGCGATGCCCTCGTCCCGGAGAATGTCGATCTCCTGGGGCTCGATGTAGGCGGCGGGCAGACCGTCCACCTTTTCCGCCTGCATGGGAATGAGATAGGGTTTCATGTCCTGGTCTCCATCCCGCAGGTAGTTTTTCCACATGGCCAGATTCGACCCCAAAGGCCAGGCCGCCTGGCTGTACCGGACCATGGAAGGGTAGCGGCTGCAGCGGTTGTCCAGCACCGGGTAGACCAGCAGCTGTCCTTTGGGCTGCTTTTTCTCATGGTCCCGCAGCCAGAGAGCCAGCCCCGCCGCCAAAGCGCCCCCGGCGCTCTCGCCATAGAGCAGCATCCGGCATGGGTCCACTGCCAGCCGCCCGGCTTCGGTGCAGATGGCCTGCCAGGCGGACAGACAATCCCGGAAGGGATAGGGGCTGGCATAGTCGGGCAAAAGGCGATATTCCGGCAAAAACGCCCGCATTTCCAAAGCCTGGGCATACAGGGCCGCCAACTGCAATGCCGTGGGCTGCACCGGCAGGAAAAAACCGCCGCCGTGGCAGTAGACCATGCCGGGCAGGGGTTCCTTTGCGTCCTGCGGCTCCAGCACAAAGCAGTCCAGACTGCCGCCGTCCCAGGCGGGCAGCTGCAAAAGCCGCATCTTCACGCCGGCAGGGGGAGAAAACCCCCGGGCCTGGGCCCGGAGGTTTTCCGCCATCACCCGCAGCATGGGCGCCATGCGTGCATCGCCGGGGTCCACCGTGCCCCGGGCCGGCGGGGCCGGCAGGTCGGGGCGATAGGGATATCCCGCCATATCAGCGGCCGATCTTGATGTCGGTCAGATGCTCGTAATACTGAGCAATGGCGCTGTGGTCCTTCTGGCCGCCGTTGCGGTTGTGCATCCACTGCAGGATCTCCTGCACCTCGGCAGTCATGGGCAGGGGGCAGCCCACGGTGTGGGCGCAGTCCAGGGCGTTGTTCAGGTCCTTGATGTGCAGGTCGATCTTGAATCCGGGCTTGTCGTTGCCGGCGATCATCATGGGGGCCTTGGCGTTCATCACGGTAGAGCCCGCCAGACCGCCCCGGATGGCCTCAAAGACCAGCTGGGGGTCTACGCCGGCCTTCTGGGCCAAAGTGAGGGCCTCGGCCAGGGCCTGGATGTTGCAGGCCACAATGATCTGGTTGGCCAGCTTGGTGGTGTTGCCGGCGCCTACCTCGCCGCAGCGAACCACCGAAGCTCCCATGGTTTCCAGCAGGGGCTTGAACTTGTCAAATACCTCCTGTTTGCCGCCCACCATAAAGCTGAGGGTGCCGTCGATAGCCTTGGGCTCGCCGCCGGAAACGGGAGCATCCAGCATTTCGATGTTCTTTTCCGCCAGCACCGCGGCGATCTCCTTGCTGGCCACGGGGTTGATGGAGCTCATATCGATGAAGGTGCTGCCGGGCTTCATGTGGGCGGCCACGCCGTCCTCGCCCAGCATCACGGCCTTCACCTGGGGGCTGTTGGGCAGCATGGTGAGCACCACGTCGCAGCTCTCGCCGATCTCGGCGTTGCCGGCAGCCTTGGCGCCGGCGGCCACCACTTCATCCACAGCAGCCTGATTCAGGTCGCTGACCAGCAGGTCGGTGTAGCCCGCTTTCAGCATGTTCTTTGCCATGGGTTTGCCCATAATTCCAAGACCGATCAATCCGATTTTCATAGTGTATACGCTCCTTTTCTGTTTCAGAGAATTTCAATGGCCTCGTATTCCCCCAGCTTATCCAGGGTGATGCAAAGGCCCGATTCGGTTTGTTTGTATGCGGCGTTTCCGCCTGCCAGCGCCCGCACCCGCTCGGCCTGCACTCCCGGCAGACACAGCTCCACGTTGTATACCGGCAAGGGGGGCAGGTAGCTGTTGGCAAAGCATCCGCTGGCGTTGACCAGCTGCACCAGCAGCCCGCGGCAGGTTTTGTGCAAGGTGAGTTCCACCATGGGGGTGAGGGCGGGGGCCAGGCTTTGGGCCCCGGCCAGTTCCAGCACATCCAGCAGGAAATCCAGGGTGTTCTGGTGGCCCTCGGTGTGGTAGAAGCTGCCCGCCTTCCAGGGCAGGCAGATGCCCTTTCCCTCTCCCCAGGGATGCACCGTCAGCCCCGGCTGTTCGCTGGTCTGGGTACAGTAGCAGCATTCCGGCGGTCCATAGGGGTGTTCCGGAACCAAAGTAAGCAGGGTTTCGGTTTCCTCCCGGGGCTGCAGCTGCCAGAGCACCGGCCCGAAGGGGATGTACCGGGCCGCCCGGGACCGGGGGAAAACCTCCGGCCGGGCAACTTCCAGCACTGCCGCCATATGGTCTTTTTTCTCCCCGGTCACCTCCACTCCCAGGCAGGCCAGAGGCTGGGCGGCCTGGCCGTTGTCTCCGCTGGCCACCAGACTGCCCCCCTGCCGGACAAAATCATCCAGCAAGGCCGCCTGTCCGGGAGCCAGCCGGCCCACATCGGCCAGAATCACCAGCTTTTTGCCCGCCAGCACCTTTTGGTCCAATTCGCCGCAGCGGATCTCGTCAAAGGGGATATGTCCGGCGGTCAGGGTGCGTATCCAGCCGTAGCCCTCGGGTTCCTCCCGGGCGGCCTGATTTTTGCAGACCAGCAGCACCTGGGCGGCGCTGGACAGGCTGGTGAACAGTTCTTCGTGGCGCTGGTGAAAGGCAAAGGCCTTCCGGCTGGCGTCAAAACCGCTGCGGTCGGCATGGTTGTCCAGCCGCCCCATGATGTAGAGGCTCACGCTGCCGGCGTTGGCCAGATTCTGCCACTGGCGCAGAGCCAGCAGTGCGGGGGACACCGAGGAATCCCGGTAGCGGAACCCCATAAAGTCCACGCTGGCGTTGTCGCTGACCCGGTCATGGAGCGGCCCCACGGTGCGCCGGCTGTTGCTGGAGGCGCTGTACGGGAAGATGTGGTAGCCGATCTCGCTGTGACTTTCGGTGCGCAGATAGTCCACCTTGTCCACGGCGATCTCGGGATTGATGCCCTTGATGGTTTTCACCATGGCCGCCCGGGTAGCCCCGGCGCATTTCATCTGAAAGGCCATATACCGGCGGAAGGCCGGGTCGGCGGGGTTGGACCCTGCAGGCAAAGGCTGGCCGGTTTCGGCCAGGTAGGCCCGGCGGCAGCTTTCGCAGTGGCACAGACCATAGACCCGGTCGCTGTAATCGGTGGCCACAAAGCCGCTCATATTGCAGTAGACCCCGTCAAAGGGATGGGTGGAAAGCAGCTCGGTGAATATCTCGCTGGTCTTTTCCCGCTGGTAGACGCTGTTCTGGCAGGTCTGCACATAGCCGTTCTGCTCCACAATCTCCCCTGTTTCGGTGCGGAAGGCCCAGTTGGGATGCTGCCGGTACACCTCCAGGGGTATTTTTGAAAAATCCATCCGGGCGATCACCCGGATACCCCGGGCGTGGCAGGCGTCCACCAGCTGCCGCAGGCTGCTGCCCGTGAGGTATTCGCTCACCTGCTGGTAGGGCAAGCGGCTGGGATAGCTTGCCAGAATCCCGCCCGCATTGAGTGTCACGACGGTGGCGCCGAACTGCGCCAGGGAATCGGCATAGGCTTCGGCGTCGATGTCCGCCATGTCGATTTCCCGCAGGTTGGTCTGCACCATCCGCCAGGGATATTTCTCCCACCAATGTGCCATAGTAGGCCCCCTTTTCTGCTATGGGCCGGAGGGGATTACATCCACTCCGAGGGATCTTTCCAGTCCCGTTTGCCCAGATATTTTTCCAAGTCCATCTTTTCCGCCTGCTCCCGGGTAAGCCGGGCATTCATCATCCGGGACCAGCCGCTTTGGGCTTCGCCGGTGACGGCGTCGGTGGGCCGCATGAGGTTCAGCAGGGGTTCCCCTGCCTCAAACCGGCGGGCGTTTTCCCGGATGATCTCAATGCTGCGTCCCGCCCGGTGAGGCACCTGAGGGGTGCAGTGAGGGGTGATGTAGACATTAGGCTGCTGCCAGAGGGGATGGTCGGCGGGCAGAGGCTCCTGCTCGAACACATCCAGCCCCGCGCCGCCGATGAGCCCTTCATCCAGGGCCCGGACCAGGTCCTCGGTGCAGACAACGCCGCCTCGGGCGATATTGACCAGGAAAGCGCCCTTTTTCATCTTGGAAAAGGCTTTGTAATCCATCAGGTGGAAGGTCTCGTCGGTGAGGGCCAGGCAGAGCACCACAAAATCCGCCTGCTCCAGAATGGGGTCGATGGTGTCGCCGGCGGCGGCACTGAGCTTCACCGCCAGTTCCCCCTCGTCGTCCTGGATGGGGAATTTGTCGTAGGCCATCACCTTCATGCCAAAGGCAGCCAGCCGCTTGGCCAGCATCCGGCCGTTGTTGCCCATGCCGATGATGCCCGCGGTGCGGCCATACAGCCCTCGCCATTGGGCGGAGCCCTCCACGCCCCACTGGCCCTTGCTCTGGGCCTGGAGCAGTTCCTTGGTGTGGTAGCAGTATTGCAGCATGAAGTAGACGGCGTGTTCGGCCAGCACCGGGGCGCTGCGGCCGGCGGCGCCGGTGACCGGGATGCCCCGGGCGAATACCTCGGGCCGAGCCGAGCCGTTGAGCCCGGCGTGGTCGCAGTGAATCCACTTCAGGCTGTTTTCCCCCAGCAGGCAGGGGTCCACATCCCCCATGAGAATGGCCGCGTCGGCGTCCTTGGCCTCCCGGGCCAGGGTGTCCTTGTCGTAAAAATCCACATAGACGAACTGCGCTTCGGGAAACACCCGGCGCAGGGTGTACATATCTTGCTTGTTGTACCAGACGGTGGTGACCACCTTGTTGATCTTGGGCATGGTTTGCTCCTTTTTGTAAAACGGTAAACGGACGTCTGGGAAACATCCCCGCGCCCGGCGGACAGGGACCGCCGGGCGCGGAAAGGTGCTTCCGGTGAACAGGAAACGGAAAAAGCGAATCAGGATTTGGCGGCTTTGGCCTCCTCACGGGCGGCCTTGTTGGCCATCTGGACCTTCTCCATGGTCTCGCGGTCCAGGGGATACCACTTCATGGCCACCAGAGTGCAGAGATAGCCGATGATGGGCAGGCCCATCCACAGGAACATGGCCATCCAGAAGATAGCGGTGGTGCAGGGGTCGCCGGGCTGGGGCTGAATGGTGACATAGCCCACCGCTGCCAGGCAGAAGCCCACGATGGTGGTGGACAGAGAGGAGGTCATCTCATCCACAAAAGAATACAGGGTGCCCACAGCGCCGGGGATGAAATTGCCCGAGCGGTAGAACTCGTAGTCCACGATGTCGGGCACCACGGCGTTGGTGGCGGCGCTGGTCATGTTGCGGGAAGCGCCGTAAAGCAGCATCAGACCGATAAAAATTGCAGTGGGCAGAGGCGAAACGCTGATGGCGGTGGGGTCGGTGAGAGCCATAAAGGCGACCATCACACCGCACAGCACGGTGGTGATGGCGGTCCAGGTGACCAAAGATCGCTTGGTGCCGGATTTGGTCATAAGCTGGGTGCCGAAGAGCAAAAACAGGATATTGGGGATCATGCTGTATCCGCTCACAGTACCGCTGAAGCCGTAGTTGGCGATGATAACGCCGTAGATCAACGTGGTGATGGCCGCCTGACTGGCGGCATTGGAGGCCACCTTGTCGGAAACGCCGCTGATAATGTACATCTGCATGGCCCGGTTATCCTTGAGCAGGTGCCAGGTGTCCAGCAGGTTGACGTTTTTCTTGTTTCTCTTCTTGGGGAAGTTTTCCGGCTTGTCCGAGGGGGTGATGGCGATGCAGGCCAGCAGCTCAAACACCGCCGACAGCACCACAACCCAGATGCAGATCTCCTGGAACAGCTCCACATTCAGGCCGCCGTGGCGGGGAACCAGCACCTTGGACAGGAAGATCTGGAAAGCTGCGCCAATGGTGGTGCTGTAAATCATCTGCCAGCGGAAGATTTTGGGCCGCTGCTTGGGGTCGTTGGTGAGCACCGGGTTGCCGGTGTGGGTGGCGATGGAGGAGATGGTGCCGCCCACGATGTACACCATATAAATCAGGGTGTACACCACGGCGCCGCCGCCCAGACCCCAGTAATACATGGCAAAGCAGGACAGCGCCTGGATGCCGCGGCCCAGCACAATGAGGATGCGGACACGTCCGAATTTAGACTGGATGCGGTCGGTAAACATGGCCACAAAGGGGTCTACAATGCCGTCAAACAGTCGGGTACCGGTGGCGATCATGCCCGCAGTGGCCACGGCAATGCCGTATCCGCCGGTGGCGATATAGCCCATAAACATGGTGAGGATGTAGAAAAAACTGCTGGTGGTGCTGTGCAGAGGCCACAGCAGGATCTGCCATGGTTTGCAGGTGATATGGATATTGTTTTCGGTGGTTGCCATGAGAAAGATTCCTCCGTTCTTATTTTCGAGACAAAGTTTTCGGCTTCGGAATGCTCTGCAGCGCCTTCCCAGGACCGAAGGACCTTTGTCATCCTTCCTTTTTCACTTTTTCAAAGGGTGCTTTCTGGAAAATCCCGCCCGGGTATGCTACAATTTGTACCAGGCATTATCCAAGGACGGGAGAAGAACAATGGATCTGCAACAAAGACTTGCCTTTTTTCGTGAAACTGTGGCCTGCAACCAGGCCCTCTATTATTTTCGATACAGCGCGGGAGGCGCACTGCTGGAAAGCGATTGTCCCCGCAAGCTGACCTTCGACGCCATTTTCCGGCATCTGGGCTATCACCAGCAGCTGTACCAGGCCGAAGGAGCGGCGCCCATCATTTTCTGCCATGAAATCGGCCTTTGCTGGATCGCTGGCAAGGAGATGGCCGGGGATGAACTGGTGCAGGTGTATGTATTTGGCCCCTTTTATGCCAATTCCTGCGACCCGTATTTTCTGGAAAGCGTCTTTCAGAACGTGCTGGAGCAAAGCGAATCGGAAGAAAGCGCCCAGGAGCTGAACCAGCTTCTGGCTGATCTGCCGGCGGTCTCCTCGATTCTGTACCTGCAATACGGGGTGCTGCTGCACTATTGCCTCACCCAGCAGCACATCGGAGTTAGCGATTTGCAGCTGGTTTCCACCAGTTCTCTGGACACCGCCAACTTTTCCCACCTGAAATCTCACCGGGTGAAGGACCGCCTGCCCCTTTACCGGGCCGAGCGCGCCCTGCTGGACCTGCTGCGAGAGGGAGACATGGACTTTTCGGAAGCCCAGGCCAACGCGGCAGCTGTGGTCCGCATTCCCCACTACACCGACAACGATCTGAAAAACCGCAAGATCTATGCCATCATTTTCATCAGTCAGTGCAGCCGGGCCGCCATTGAAGGCGGGCTTTCGGTGTCCCTGGGCTACAGTTTGGGAGACGCCTATATCAAAAGCGCCCTGATGGCCCATTCCGCCCGGGAGCTGGATGAGGTGAGCCGGCAGATGTACAAGGATTTTGTACAGCGGGTGCGCAGCTGCCAGGTGAACAAAAGTTATTCCCCCATGGTGCAGAGCTGCTGCGATTTCATCCGCCTGCATTTTGCCGAGCCCATCACCATCGAAACCCTGGCTGATCGCCTGGGCTATGCCAAATACTACCTCTCCACCTGCTTCAAAAAAGAGACCGGCGTTTCGGTGAACAGCTACATCAAATTCGCCCGCATCGAACGGGCAAAGATGCTGCTTTCCACCACCGCTCTCTCCATTGAGGAGATTGCCCTGAAGGTGGGCTTCGCCTCCCGGATCTTCTTTGACCGGGTTTTCCGCGAGGAGGTGGGCGTCACACCCAAGCAGTACCGGATGGACTCGGTTTCTCTGTAAAACTGTTTCCGGTTTTACAATGGGATGATAGCATCTTCCCGCATGGGATTTGTACTGCTGTATTTGTTTTTCTTAAACTAAATTCATTTCAATATAAAATATAGACTATTTTGTTTTTT
>DXDW01000203.1 GCA_019115305.1 Candidatus Anaerofilum excrementigallinarum | reverse complement strand
CCGTGATTTATATACCAGCCAACCAAAAATAGCTCCTCTTTTGCCAAAAATAGTCAACATCAAAAGCTCATGTTGTACACAGTATACAAATAAAATTGCATAAATTATTTGCGGCGGCGCTTTTTTTCGGGCTCGGGGGGATGGTCTTTCTGGTACTTTTCCCACAGATCCGGCCGGCGCAGACGGGTGCGCTCCTTGGCCTGTTCCGACCGCCAGGCCTGGATATTGGCGTGGTGGCCGGTGAGCAGTACCGGGGGCACCGCTTTGTCCCGCCACACCTCGGGGCGGGTGTACTGGGGGTATTCCAGCAGGCCGTCCCAATGGCTTTCCTCCTGGTAGCCCTCGGGGTCGCTGAGGACACCCGGCTGCAGCCGCAGCACGCTGTCGGCCACCACCAGGGCGGCCAGCTCGCCCCCGGTGAGCACATAATCCCCGATGCTGATCTCCTCATCGGCCAGCTCTTCGATCACCCGCTCGTCCATGCCCTCGTAGTGGCCGCAGACCAGCAGCAGGGCCGATTTCTGGGCCAGCTGGCGGGCTTTTTCCTCGGAATAGGGCTGACCAGCCGCCGTCATAAAGACGATGTGGGGCCGCTCCAGGCCCTGCTCGGTGACCTGGCGGATGATCTCCTGGCAGCAGTCGTAGATGGGCTGGGCGTTCATCACCATGCCGCAGCCGCCCCCATAGGGATAGTCGTCCACCTGCTTCTGCTTATTCAGGGTATAGTCCCGGATCTGATGGCAGTGCAGTTCGAACAGCTCCTTTTTCCGGGCCCGGCCGATGATGCTCTCGCTCATAACGCTGTCGCACAGCTGGGGGAACAAGGTTGCAATATCAATTCTCATTGGTCCCCATTCTCCTGCTCCTCAAACATGCCGGGGATGGGCCGCACCAGGATATACTGCTCCTCGGGGCAGAGGGTATCCAGGAATTCGGCCACCGCCGGGAACAAAAACTGCTTGCCCTGGGCGTCTTCGATGGTGTAGACGTCGTTGGCAGCGGGGTGATCCACCTTGACCACCCGGCCGTACACCCGGCCGGTGTCGGCGTTGCGCACCTCACAGCCCAGGATGTCCTGGACAAAATACCGCCCCGGCTCCAGCTGCAGGTCGGCACGGGCGGCCCACACGGTGCGGCCCACCAGACGGCGGGCGGCATCCATGCCCTCCACCCCTTCCAGCAGCACCAGGCACATATTTTTGTGTACCCGGGCCTGCAGGATATCCCGGGGCTGGGCGCCGTCGGCCAGATACAGCCTCGGCAGCTCGCACAGCACTTCGGGCTCGTCGCACCAGGGGTAGATCTTCACCTCGCCCATCACGCCGTGGGTGGTGACGATCTCCCCGATCTCCAAAAACGGTTTCAGCATCCGGTTTCCTCCCTGGGCGTTTTCCGCCCTTGTGTGTAAGAAAAAAGAGTCCCCGCGGGGACTCTTGGGGTTTTAGTCGATCTCTACCATGACCTTCACGCCCTGACGCACGCCGGCGGCGCGCATGACAACGCGGATGGCTTTGGCGATACGGCCCTGTTTGCCGATCACACGGCCCATGTCCCCTTCGGCGACGGACAGATGGTAGACCACCATGCCCTCTTCGTTGGGTTCATCCACCGTTACCCGGACAGCGTCCTTGTCGTCCACAAGGCCCTTTGCCACGGCAACAAGCAACTCTTCCATGGTTCTGAACGCCTCCGTCGCTTACAGGATCTCGGACTTCTTCAGCAGAGCGCGAACGGTATCGGTGGGCTGAGCGCCGGTGGCGATCCACTTCTTGGCCTTCTCGCCGTCGATCTTCACGACAACGGGGTCCTTGGTGGGATCGTAGTAGCCGATCTCCTCGATGAAGCGGCCATCGCGGGGGAAGCGGCTGTCAGCAACAACAACGCGGTAGAAGGGAGCTTTCTTGGCGCCCATGCGGCGCAGACGAATCTTAACTGCCATTTTGTGGTACCTCCTGAATATATCCTGATACTGATAATTTATTTGTATTTGTAGCCGGCAGTGCCGGAAAATACCGTTGGTCAGCGGCGTCGGCCAAGGCCGAAGCGCCGTCCGAAGGCCCGGGGGCTCTTCTTGATCTGCTTGAGCAGCTTGCTCATCTGCTCGAACTGCTTGAGCAGGCGGTTCACATCCTCCACCTTGGTGCCGCTGCCGGCGGCGATACGCCGCTTGCGCTTGGGATCGATGATGGAGGGCTTGGCCCGCTCGGCGGGGGTCATGCTCTGGATGATGGCCTCCATGCGGGTGAAGATGCTCTCGTCGATCTGGTCGGGGTCGATCTGGTTGCCGCCGGGCAGCATGGAGAGCATGCCCGCCGCGCCGCCCATCTTTTTCATCTGGGCGAACTGATCCAGCATATCGTTGAGGTCGAATTTATTTTCCATCATCCGGCGGGCGGTTTCCTCGGCCTTTTTCAGGTCCTGGGTCTCCTGCGCCTTTTCGATGAGGGTGAGCACGTCGCCCATACCCAGAATGCGGCTGGCCATCCGCTCGGGGTGGAACAGCTCCAGGTCGTCCAGCTTTTCACCCACACCCACAAACTTGATGGGCTTGCCGGTAACCTGCCGGGCCGACAGAGCGGCGCCGCCCCGGGTATCGCCGTCCAACTTGGTGAGGATGATGCCGTCCACGCCCACGGCCTCGTTGAAGGTCTTGGCTACATTGACGGCGTCCTGACCGGCCATGGCGTCGATGACCAGCAGCGCCTCGTCCACCTCCACAGCTTCGCGGATGCGGCCCAGCTCGGCCATCAGCTCCTCATCGATGTGCAGACGGCCGGCGGTATCCAGAATGAGGATGTCATTGCCGTGGTCCTTGGCGTAGGCATAGGCCTTTTTGGCGATGACTTCGGGCTTTTCCTGGCCCAGCTGGAACACCGGCACCCCGGCCTTCTCGCCCACGATGCACAGCTGATCGATGGCGGCGGGACGGTAGACGTCACAGGCGGCCAGCAGAGGATGGTGGCCCTCTTTTTTGAAATATTTGCCCAGCTTGGCGCTGTGGGTGGTTTTACCGGAACCCTGCAGGCCGCACATGAGGATGACCGTGGGGGGCTTGGACTTGATGCGCACCCGCTCGGCCTCGCCGCCCATGAGGCTGCACAGCTCCTCGTGGACGATCTTGATCACCTGCTGCGCCGGGGTGAGGCTCTCCATCACTTCCTGGCCCATGGCCTTTTCGGTGACGGCGGCGATGAAGTCCTTGGCGACCTTGTAGTTTACGTCGGCTTCCAGCAGCGCCATGCGCACTTCGCGCATGGCCGCTTTGATGTCGCTCTCGCTCAACTTGCCCTTGCCGCGCAGCTTTTTAAATACCTGATTCAGCTTTTCGCTGAGAGATTCAAAGGCCAACCTGCCGCCTCCTTACTCTGAAATGGAACGGATAATTTCCAGCATCCGCGCCGCGTCCCGGTCGATCTCCTCCGAAACGCTGTAATTGCTGGAATTGTAGAACCGAATGTCCCGGGCCAGCTGTTCCAGCTCGGCCACGCTCTGCTGCACCGCCCGGTAGCGGCCGACAAAGCCGACCTTCTGCTCCAGCTCCAGCAGAATCCCCTCTCCCCGCTTGATGGCGTCCCGGACACCCTGGCGGGTGATGCCGAAGTTTTCCGCGATCTCGGCCAGAGAAAGGTCATCGTTGTAGTACTGCTCCAGTACATCCCGCTGTTTTTCGGTGAGCACGTCGCCGTAAAAATCCAGCAGATTGGATATCTCCAGATTTTTGGCCATTCCGTTTCCCTCCCGCAGTATTTGTAAAGGAGTTTACTTTACACTCAACGGTGCCTATTTTATCATACAGATACACAAAAGTCAATGCCTTTTTTCGGGATTTTGACAGGGTGCGGCGGGATTTTTGCCTCTGACCGGCCGCAGGGCCTTGACAGCCGGCGGGATACAATCTAGGATATAAGAAAATCGCGGCTTTGGGCCGCAAACAGGGAGGAAGCGCGCCATGCCGCCAGAGGAATATTTCCAGAGTCTGCCCCGGTTTCCGGTGGTGAAGCTGGAGCGATTTGTACAAAAGGCCGGACTGGAAGGCAGCCTGTTCGCCTGCCTGACCACCGGCGGCGCCACCGGCACCATCAAGGATGCCCTGGCCTGGGGAATGCTGGCCATCGCCCGGCAGAGCGGACGGCTGGAGGCAGGCCAGATGGTGGTGGAGGCCGGGGCGGGGCATTTTGCCGCAGCCCTGGCGGTGGCCTGCAGCTGCACCGGCCATCCCCTCACCCTCTGCGTTCCCTTCTCCACCTCCTCCCGGCGCCAGCAGCTGCTGACGGAACTGGGAGCCCGGCTCAAACTCTGCGCCGCGGCGGATCTGCCCGCTCTGGCCCGACAGGCGGCGGAGTTTGCCCAGCAGCAGGGAGCCTGTTTTCTGGACCATCTCTCCAGCGACGACAACCCGGAATTCCATCGGCGGGTCACCGGGCCGGCCCTGCTCCGGGGCATGGAAGCCGAGCCCGACTATGTGGTGGTGGGGGTGGGCACCGGCGGCACCATCACCGGCGTGGGCGAATACTGCAAGGCCTGGTCCCAGGCCCGGGTGGTGGCGGTGGAACCCTACGAAAGCCCGGCGCTGGAAGGGGGCTTCGGGGGACGGCACAGCATTCCGGGCATCGGTCTGGGCTTTGTGCCCCCCAGCTACAACCCCTATGTGGTGGACCGGGTGCTGGCCGTTTCCAGCGGCGAGGCCCGGCAGACCGCCCGCCGTCTGCTGCTGACCGAAGGCCTTCCCGCCTGCCCCAGCGCCGGGGCCGCGGCGGCCGCCGCCTGCCGGCTGCTGGAGGAAGCCCCGGGCAGCCGGGTGGCCTGCATATTTGCGGGCACGGAACCGCTGCTGGAACAGGAATAAACGCAAAAAACAGCCCCGGCCGATCTGGTCGGGGCTGCTGCTTTTGAAAAAAAGCTGCGAATCAGCGGCAGAACTTCTCGATGTAGTTGTCCAGGCAGGCAGCGATGATGCGGCGGGCCTCCTCGGGGCCTTCCTCCTCGTTGACCACCGTATCCTTGCCTTCCAGGCTCTTGTAGACGGTGAAGAAGTGGCGCATCTCGCTGAAGATATGGCCGGGCAGCTGGGAAATATCGGTGTAGCCGGAATAGGTGGGGTCCTCGAAGGGGATGGCGATGATCTTTTCGTCCATCTTGCCGCCGTCCAGCATCTTGATCACGCCGATGGGATAGCAGCGCACCAGGCTCAGGGGGTGGATCACCTCGCTGCAGAGCACCAGCACGTCCAGGGGGTCGCCGTCGTCGGCAAAAGTGCGGGGGATCAGGCCGTAGTTGGCGGGATAATGGGTGGAGGTGTGGAGGATGCGGTCCAGAATGATGTGACCGGTCTCCTTGTCCAGCTCGTATTTGTTTTTGGAGCCCTTTTCGATCTCGATCACCGCAATGAAATCGTCCGGGTTGATGCGGGAAGGGTTGATGTCATGCCAGATGTTGGCCATATGGATTCTCTCCTTTTCCAGATAGATTGCTTTACACTTCCATTTGTACAATTGCCTTTTTTCCTTGCATATTGTAGCACAATCTCTCTCGCCTCGCAAGAAAAAAACT
>DXDW01000202.1 GCA_019115305.1 Candidatus Anaerofilum excrementigallinarum | reverse complement strand
TGATACAGTAGCAATGACATTCTTCACCAGAAAATGGAGTATCAATGAAAAGATCCACAATGTCCAACCCCATCCCGGTGAAGAGCACTCCCGGATCCAACACATTTTCATTGTTATGCAACCGCGTGCCTTTGGCGGAAAAGCAATCCCTGTACAAGGCGCAGTGGATACTAGGTATCTTATTAGCGGCAATGGGAATGCCGATGCCGGTGCTACAGATGACGATGCCTTTTTTGCACTCGCCCGATGCCACGGCATGGGCCACCACCTTACCATAGACGGGATAATCCAACGAGGCGTTGAATTCACACCCGAAGTCCTGGCATTCCAGTCTGCGATCCTGCAGGTGGGCCAGAATCTTCTACTTGAGTTCGTATCCACCATGGTCACAGCCGATAGCGATCATCTTACACAAGTTCCTTCACGGCAGCGACGATGGCGTCGCTGCGCAGGCCGAACTGCTCCAGCAGCTCCCAGGCGGGGCCGGAGTGGCCGAAGACGTCCTTCACACCCACACGGCGCATTCTGGTGGGACACTGCTCGCCCAGCACGGCGGCCACCGCTTCGCCCAGACCACCCAGGATGCTGTGCTCCTCGCAGGTGACGACGGCACCGCACTCCCGGGCCGCCTTCACGACGATCTCCTCGTCCAGAGGCTTGATGGTACAAAGGTTGATGACCCGGGCCTGGATGCCCTCGTTTTTCAATTGCTCGGCGGCGGTGAGGGCCTCACCCACTTCCAGGCCGGTGGCAAATATCGCCACATCGCTGCCCTCGGTGAGCTGCTCGCCTTTGCCGATTTCAAATTTGAAGGTTGCTTTGTCATGGAATACCGGCACCGCCAGGCGGCCGAACCGCAGGTAGACGGGGCCCTCGTGCTCATAGGCAGCCTTGACGGCGGCGCGGGCCTCCACGTCGTCGGAAGGGCAGAGCACCGTCATGCCGGGAATGGACCGCATGAGGGCAAAGTCCTCACAGCACTGGTGGGAGGCACCGTCCTCCCCCACCGAGATGCCCCCGTGGGTGGCGCCGATCTTGACGTTGAGATGGGGGTAGCCGATGGAGTTGCGCACCTGCTCAAAGGCACGGCCCGCAGCGAACATGGCAAAGCTGGAGGCAAAAGGCACCAGCCCCATGGCCGCCATGCCGGCAGCGGCAGCCATCATGTTGCACTCGGCGATGCCGCAGTCAAAGTGGCGGTCGGGATAGGCTTTCTGGAAGACACCGGTCTTGGTGGCGGCGGCCAGGTCGGCGTCCAGCACCACCAGGTCGGGGTGATCCTTTGCCAGCTCGGTCAGTGCCGCGCCGTAGCTGTCCCGGGTTGCGATTTTTTTGACCTCACTCATAGCTGTGCCTCCAGTTTCCAGAGCTGTGCCAGCAGTTCGCCCATGGCAGTTTTGTATTCCTCGTCGTTGGGGGCCTTGCCGTGCCAGCCCACCTGATTTTCCATGTAGCTGACCCCCTTGCCCTTGGTGGTGTGCATCAGGATGGCGGTGGGAGCGTCCTTCTGCTCATGGAAGAAGGCAAAGGCCTGCTCCATCCGGTCAAAGTCATGGCCGTCGATGGAGATGACCCGGAACCCGAAGTCCCGCAGTTTGGCGTCCACCGGGTCGGTGGGCATGACTTCACTGGTGGGGCCGTCGATCTGCAGCCCGTTCAGGTCGATGATGACACAGAGGTTGTCCAGCTTGTACTTGGCGGCAAAGAGAAATGCTTCCCACACTTCGCCCTCCTCGATCTCGCCGTCCCCCAGCAGGGTATAGACCCGGACTTTGTCCTTGTGCAGGTATTTGGCGGCTTTGGCCATACCGGCCGCCGCACTGACGCCCTGCCCCAGGCTGCCGGTGGACATATCCACCCCGGGCACCGTGTTCATGTTGGGATGGCCCTGGAGATAGCTGTCGATGTGGCGCAGGGTGGGCAGGTCCGACACCGGGAAAAATCCCCGGTAGGCCAGGGCGCTGTACAGGCCCGGCGCCGTGTGGCCCTTGGACAGGACGAACCGGTCCCGGTCCTCCCATTTGGGATTGTCAGGGTCGATGCGCATTTCCCTGTTGTAGAGATAGGCGAACAGCTCGGCCGCCGAAAGGCTGCCCCCGGGATGTCCGGCCTTGGCGCCGTGGGTAGATTCAATAATGCCCATCCGTACCTGGCAGGCTGCGATCTGCAGCTCCAGACCTTCTTCCTTTGTCATATCACTCACCAAACACCTTGCAGTAATCGGCCTTGAACTTTTCGATGCCCGCGTCGGTCAGGGGATGGTGGAGCATCCGCTCGATGACCTTGTAGGGCACCGTGGCGATGTCAGCACCGGCCAGGGCGCAGTCCGTCACATGGATGGGGTTGCGCACGCTGGCGGCGATGATCTGGGTCTCGATGTCGGGGTAGTTGAGGAACATGTCGTGGATCGTCTCGATGAGCTCGATGCCGCGCTGGGAAATGTCGTCAAGACGGCCCAGGAAGGGGCTGACGTAGGTGGCACTGGCGCGGGCGGCCAGCAGCGCCTGGTTGGCACTGAA
>DXDW01000201.1 GCA_019115305.1 Candidatus Anaerofilum excrementigallinarum | reverse complement strand
AACTGGACTGGAGACTGGAAAATAATTTTGTTTCCTACGTTGCTCGTCTTTTTGATGTGGGGGGAAGGCTACGAAGCTGCCAAGAAAAAAGAAATCGTCAAGATGAAGGCAAAAGATATGGAATAAGAAGCGCAGACTGCAAGAACCGGAAAGCAACAGCCGCCAAGCTGGCCTCCGGTTCCGTCATACAGGGAGGAATTTTATGAAACAGGAAAAATATGCTTTGCCGCTGTTCCGCGGCGAATTGGCGCTGGCACTGGCGGTGGTGTTCAACTCCTTCGGCGTGGTGCTGATGCTGTACTCGGGCTCGGGGATCTCGGCCATTTCCAGCGTCCCCTACGCCTTTTCGGAGGTGTTCCCTTTTTTAACTCTGGGAACCTGGACCTACCTTTTTCAGGCCGTTCTGATCCTCACCCTCATGGTGCTGCGGCGCCGGTTCGTGGTGTCCTATCTGTTCAGCTTTGTTGTGGGGTTTGTGTTCAGCGAACTGCTGGACCTGCACGAGCTGTGGATCAATGTGCTGCCGGTCAATCCGGGCTGGCGGGTGCTCTACTTTGTGGTCAGCTACCTGATCCTCTGTTTCGGCATCGCCCTGTCCAACCGCTGCAAGCTGCCCATCGTCCCCACCGACCTGTTCCCCCGGGAGCTGGCCCAGATCACCAAAATCACCTACCCCAAGGTCAAAATCTCCTTCGACGCTATCTGCCTGTTGGTGACGGCCGGCATGACTCTGCTGTTTCTGGGCCATCTGCAGGGCATCGGGATCGGCACCGTGCTGGCGGCCCTGACCATGGGCAAGGTCATCGGCATCATGGGCAACTGGCTGGATCGGCATTTTGTCTTTGACATCCACCATCGCCTTGCCGAGAAAACCGGTGTGCACTGATGTTGTCCCGGCGCTTTTTCCGGTTTCCCAATTGCACACGCAAAAAGCCCCCTGCCAACCGCAAAAGCGGCCGGCGGGGGCTCTTTTTTGTCCGCTTTCAGGCCCAGGGGCAGAAAGGCTTATTCCTCCACCATGCGGCGGATGATGGCGTTGGCCTTTTTGTAGATGGCCTCGGGGTCCTCTCCCACATGGAAGACGCCGTTTTCATAGAGGATGCGGCCGTCCACCATGGTGAGCCGGATGTTGGAGGTGGAGCCGGAATAGACGATGTTCTTCACCAGATTGTTTTCCGGCTGCATGTTGGGCCGGTGCATGTCCAGCACCGTCAGGTCGGCCTTTTTGCCGGGGGCGATGTCGTCGCAGTCGGCAAGCCCCATGGCCAGAGCGCCGCCCCGCACCGCCATTTCCAGCACGCTCTGGGCGTCCATGGCTGCGGCGTCGCTGCAGCGCAGCTTCTGCAGGCCGGTGGCCAGGAACATCTCCCGGAACATATCCAGGCAATTGTTGCTGGCGGGGCCGTCGGTGCCCAGGGCCAGCTGTACCCCCATCTGCTGCAGGTCGGTGAGGGGCGCAATGCCGCTGGCCAGCTTGGTGTTGGAGCCGGGGCAGCTCACCGCCCACAGCTTTTTGTCCCGGAACACCGCTTTGTCCTCCTCGCTGAGGAAGATACAGTGGTATCCGCCGCCGCCGTAATCGAACATGCCCAGCCGGTCCAGATACACCGTGGGGGTAGCGCCGTGGCGCTCCACACAGCCCTCCACCTCGGTGACCGTCTCGCTGTTGTGGGTAAACACCGGGGCCTTGTACTCGTGGGCCATGGCGGCGATCTCTTTCAGCAGGCTTTCGCTGCAGGTGTATTCGGCGTGGAAGCCCAGGGTACAGCTCACCAGCCCGCCCTTGTTGTATTCCTCGTACATGGCCCGCAGACCGTCGAGGGTGTTGTAGAAATCGTGGATGCAGCCGCACAGCACCGTGCGGAAGCCCATATCCCGGCTGGCCGCGGCGTTTTCGGCGGTGAACATGTACATATCAAAGTTGGCGGTGATGCCCCCCGCCAGGTACTCCAGAATGGCCAGCTTGGCCAGATGGTAGACGTCGTCCCCGGTGAGCTTGGCCTCCATGGGGAATACCTGCTTGTTGAGCCAGTCGTGAAGGGGCAGATCGTCGGCATAGCTGCGCAGGAAGGTCATGGCCGAATGGGTATGGGCGTTTTTCAAGCCGGGCATCAGCAGATCGCCCTTCAGGTCGATCTCCCGGTCAAAGGCCGGGGCGTCGGGCCGGGCGGGACCCACATAGGAAATGCGGTCGTTTTCCACCCAGACCTCGGCGTTCTGGGGCTGCAAAGGCCGGCCGGACAGCACCCGGCCGCCGTAGAATCGAATACGCATGGACTCGCTCCTTTCCCTACCCTTACAGCACCGCGCCCATGGCGCGGATGCTCTCGGTGACCAGACGGGTGAACCGGTCGGCCACCCGGGCGGCGGTCTCATTGACCTCCTCGCTGGTGAGGGGTGCGCTGGTCATGCCGCAGGCCAGGTTGGAGATGCAGGACACCCCTGCTACCCGCATGCCCATATGACGGGCGGCCACCGCCTCCACAGCGGTGCTCATGCCCACGGCGTCGGCTCCCAGCATCCGCAGCATGCGGATCTCGGCGGGAGATTCAAACTGGGGTCCGGTGAGCTGGCAGTAGACGCCCTCTTTCAGGGGGATGCCGCAGCCCGCCGCGGCGGTGCGGATGATGCCGGCCAGCTCTTCGTCGTAGACCCGGCTCATGTCGGGGAACCGCACCCCCAGCTTGTCCTCGTTGGGTCCGATGAGGGGGGAGGGCACAAAGCAGGTGATCTGATCCCGCAGAAGCATCAGGTCGCCGGGATTCATGGTGTAGTTGACGCCCCCGGCGGCGTTGGTGAGGAACAGCGCCTTGGCGCCCATGAGGCCCAGCAGACGGGCGGGCAGCACCACGTCCTCCATGGGGTAGCCCT
This sequence comes from Candidatus Anaerofilum excrementigallinarum, assembly GCA_019115305.1. Lineage (GTDB taxonomy): Bacteria > Bacillota > Clostridia > Oscillospirales > Ruminococcaceae > Anaerofilum > Anaerofilum excrementigallinarum. The sequence continues at coordinate 1,069 of DXDW01000201.1, read as the reverse complement.
CGTAGTAGTGGACCCGGCCCTGCATCACAGCCACCTTGACGCCGGCCACCCGGCCCAGCAGAAACCGCCCCGCATGGCCGGGGGCGGTGGAGACGGGAAAGCCCTCGATCTCGCTGTAAGGGATGACGGTTTCCACCTCTACCTCTTTGCCGTAGTCCCCCAGGCCGCTGCCCAGCACCAAAGCCACCTGGGGCTCAAAATCGGTTTTCCGGCGCACGGCGGCCAGACAGCTTTCCAGTTTGTCCATCGTTTTCATCCAATATCTCCTTTCCTGGGTATGGAGTCGTTTTTTACAGTGTACCATATTTTTTGCCCCTGCGCCAGAGCTTGCCCCCCGGGCCGGGATGTGGTAGGATAAACAGGAAAGCGAGGGTTTGCCATGAACGAAAAAACACTTCTGATCCAAAGCGGCAAAAAGCTGCTCCACGAGGGCTTCACGGTGGAGACCTGGGGCAACATCAGCCTGCGGGGGGCCGACGGCCTGGTCTACATCACTCCCAGCGGCATGGACTACGACACCTGCACCGAAGAGGATATCGTGGTGATGGACCTGGAAGGTCATGTGGTGGAGGGCAGCCGGGTGCCCAGCATCGAGCACGGCCTGCACCGGGCTGTATATGCCGCCCGCCCCGAAGTGAACGCCATCGTCCACACCCATCCCATCTATTCCACCGTCTTTTCCGCCATGGGGGAGAGCATTCCTCTGCTCATCGACGAGGCCGCCCAGGCCCTGGGTGATCAGGTGCGCACCGCCCCCTACGCCCTGCCCGGCACCGATAAACTGGCCCGGGCCTGCGCCGAAGCTCTGGGCCAGAAGGCCAACGCCTGCCTGCTGCAAAGCCACGGGGCTGTCTGCGTGGGCAAGGATATGAAATCGGCCTTCAAGACCGCCCGGGTGCTGGAAATGACCGCCGAGATCTACTACCGCATTCGCTCCATCGGCGGGCAGTACATTCCCATTTCTCCCGAAAACATCGCCGCCATGCAGGATTTTGTGGCTCACAAATACGGCCAGCGGTAAAATATCTTTCTATGCAGCAAAGGCGGGCGGCCCCAAAAGGGGCCGCCC
>DXDW01000200.1 GCA_019115305.1 Candidatus Anaerofilum excrementigallinarum | reverse complement strand
GCTTGCCTTTTTCGGCAAAATAGGATAGGATGATACCAATACAAAACACACAGGAGGCGCTGGGGATGGCGGGAAAGCTGGAACAGCAAAAACAGGAAAAAAAGCAAAGCCTGCTGACGGCCGCGCGTGAGCTGTTTATAGAAAACGGGGTGGCAAAGACCTCCATCGACCAGATCGCCAGCCGCGCGCAGGTGGCAAAGGGAACCTTTTATCTGTATTTCCGGGACAAGGAGGACCTGCTGCAGGCGCTGATCTACCGCATCAGCTGCCATGTGCTGGACGAGGCCTACCGGGTGATGGACAGCCGCCGCACCGAGGATTTCACCGAGAATGTGATCCTGTTTGCCGATGCCATCATCGAGTATTTCAAGCACAACCGCCTGCAGCTGCGGCTGATCGAGCGCAACTTCTCCTGGCCGCTGGTGACCAAGCAGATGTCCGAGCGCACCGACGAGATCTGGCAGGCGCTGATCCGGGACCTGCAGGCCAGCCCCCTGGCCCGCACCTACACCGACGATGAGATGTTCAAGCTGATCTTTGTGATCATGGAGATGTGCGGGTCGGTGTGCTATTCCTCCATCATCGAGGAAAAGCCCGACACCATCGACAATATGAAGCCGGTGCTGTACGGCATCATCCGCCGGGCCCTGGCATAAAAACAGCAATAAAAATGAGATAGATCTGCTCTTAAAAGGGCGGTCTATCTCATTTTTTGTTGCAAGGGAAAATGGGGGCCCCGGATGCAGAACAATGTCATCTGCTCTTTCTCCATAATCGGATGCATGGGCAGGGCTGTTAAAAAGGGGAGGAATCTGGTATAGTAAAGTTGTTTGCGCCAGGGACCAATGACAGCCCGCAATCCATCCGCAAACAATTTGAAGCAGAAAGAGTGAATGGTATGGTAGAACGATTGCAGAAAAAAGCGCCTTTTATTGCGGCAGCCCTGGTTATTGCCCTGCTGTCCTGGCTGGTGGTATCCGGGTTTGCATCTTCCACAGATTTTCATAAAAGCACACTGGCCGAGCTGGAAGAAAAACAGACCACCGTGCTGGAACTGTCCGCTGCCTCGGCGGCGGCTTCGGCGGCCATCACCTTGATTCCCGGTGATACGGCCACCCCCATTGCGGACAAGCTGGCAGATCTGAGTTCCTACTTTTTGGTGGTCCTCTGCGCGATCTTGCTGGAAAAATATTTGCTCACCATTACCGGAACCGTGACATTTTCCATCCTGATCCCCCTTGCCTGTGCCCTGTACATTCTGCATGTGGTATTTGACTGGAAGGGCCTGCGGCAGCTGGCGGCAAAACTGGCTGTGTTTGGAGCGCTGATTTTCTTGATTATTCCCGCCAGCGTCTGGCTTTCCAATATGATCGAGGATACCTACCAGGCCTCCATGGAACAGACCATCGATGCCGCGAAAGAAACCGCTGCCGAAATCGAAACCAGTGCCGCCGAGGAAGACGATCAGAAGGAAGGCTTTTGGTCCGGCCTGGTTTCCTCCGTTACGGATGGGGTTTCCGGTGTGATCTCCGATGTCACCGATAAAGCCGGAGAAATGATCAACAATCTGCTGGAAGCACTGGCGGTGATGCTGGTCACCTGTTGTGTGATTCCGATTTTGGTATTGCTTTCCTTTATCTGGTTTGCCAAAATTGTGCTGGCCATTGATATCCCTGTGGATTACAGCGGCATAAAAGGCGCGCTGTCCCGCAAAAGCCGCAAGAACCCGCAGGATATCTAAAACAAACTGTCACCCAGTACGGGCATACATCCTTCTTTCATTTTTTCAGGTCACCGGTGGCCGGGTTGTCGATGAGCGTTCCGTCCTGGGCAAAACGGGAGCCGTGGCAGGGGCAGTCCCAGGTGTGTTCGGCGGAGTTCCATTTCAGCGCGCAGCCCAGATGGGGACAGCGTTTGGGGGTGGGGGTCAGCAGGCTGGTCACAGTCTCCAGTCCGTTCAGGGCCAGCTGGGGATGCAGCATGGAGCGGGAAGGGGAGAACACTGCTGCATAAGGGTTTTCCTTTCCCTGCACAAGGTCGCTGAGCAGCATGGCGGATACCATGGAGGTGGTCATGCCCCACTTGTTGAATCCGGTGGCCACATACAGCCCCCGGGTGGAGGCGGAATAGGGCCCGATATAGGGCACGCCGTCCAGGCTCATGCAGTCCTGGGTGGCCCAGTGGGATTGCTCCTCGGCCTGGGGGTAATGCCACTGGGCAAAATCGCGCAGCTTGTGCCAGCCGCCGCCCTGTTTCCCGGTGCGGTGGTCGCCGCCTCCGATGAGCAAAAGGTCCTTGTAGTTCCGGAAGGACATGCCCGTCTGGCCCTGGCCCAGATACATGCCGTTCACATCCGGTGCGTTTTTCAGAGCAAGGACGTAAGAGCGGTGCTGATAAAGCTTGATAAAATAGCTGCCGTGCTTGTTGAGAAAAGGAAAATGGGTGGCCACGATGATCCTTTTGGCCCGGATGCGGCCATGGTTCGTCACCGCCGTGGTGCCGATAAGCTGCTGCACCCGGGTGTGCTCATAGATGTGCAGCCCCTTTGCGATGTCGCAGATGAATTTGAGAGGATGAAACTGTGCCTGGTTGGGGAATTTCACCGCCCCGGCCACCGGAAAGGGCAAAGGGAGCTTGTCGGCAAATGTAGCCGGAAAGCCCAGCTTTTCCAGGGCTTTCAGTTCCCGCTCCACCATGCCCCGGTCTTCTATTGCATAGGTGTAGGCGTCCTTTTCTTCAAAGTCGCAGTCCATGGTCCGGCACAGCTGCCGGTAGGCATACAGCGCGGCCTCGTTGGCGGCCAGGTATTGCCGGGCTTTGTCGATGCCGAATTTGGCGATGAGCTGGTGGTAAATCAGGCCGTGCTGGCTGGTGATCCTGGCGGTGGTGTTTTTGGTGATGCCGCCGCCGATGGTTTCGGCTTCCGCCAGCAGATAGGGCACGCCGGCACAGTGCAGCTGATAAGCGCAGAGAATGCCCGCCATGCCGCCGCCGATAATCAACACATCGGTTTTCCGGTCCCCCTCCAGGGCCGGAAAATTCGGCTTTTGCCAGGTTTGCTCCCACAGTGATTCCATATGCTTCCCCCTGTGATGGTTTTCATAGCAGTCTGGTCGGAAATAAACGCCAGTCTTTTATTTACGCCTCATGCCTTGGCACAATTTCATAGGCGGCATGGTCGCTTTCCAGATCGAAGATCCGGGTTCCCTTTTTCCAGAGCCTTACCCGCAGATGGGCGTTGCAGCTTTCCCGGATGGTGCCGGACATTTTGCCCTGCTGGGGCGCGCGAAGGGCATGGCCCCCGAAAGAGGGGAGCATGTCCAGTTCCAGCAAAAGATTGCCCTGAGAAAGGCAGATGTGCCGGGGGCTGAATGCCTGAATCCGCACCCCCTTGTAGGTTGCCAGGCGGTATTCCTTGCCCCGGTAGACAATGGCGCAGATGCATCCGCAGAAAGAGCCGGTGAAAAAGGGGACATGGGCAACCGAGAGCATGATGGAGCAGGGCCGGGGAAAATCGTTGCACTGCATCCAGAGATAGGAGCGGGGAAAAGAGGTGCCGCTGTCCTTTTCCGTATACCCCACACCGCCGTCAAAGCAGTGCAGCTGCCCGTCTATGGCAACGCTGCCCCGAAGGGAATGGCTCATGCTGAGAACGCCGTGCCGGCATTGCATGGGGAAAAAGCGGAATGGCCCCATGATATCCCCCGCAAGGGGCGTAAAGGGCCCATAGTCGATTTTGCCGCAGACCCCGGGCAGTTCGATGCGGCAGCCGTGGCGGGTAAACCAGCATTTGTCCGCCCGGATAACGCCGTGGCGGACAGAGAAATCCTCTATGGCAAACTGGCGTGCTCCTTCTTGTGAAATCATCTGGACAAAAGCGCCGCTTTCCGCCCTGCCGGGGATGAACGCCACCATGTCATCCCCCTTCTGGTGCTTGAAATACCAGCCCTCAAACCCTTTTTGTACCCACATATCCATGTCGCAGTCCTCCTTTTTGCGATAGTCTCAGTATGCCCCTGTTAGGGGAATATAAGCCCATAGAAAGCAGCTTGACAAAGAAAAAGTCCCAGCCAGACCCGGCTGGGACTTTTTGTGATTTTCGGGGGAGGGTTTTACGAT
>DXDW01000199.1 GCA_019115305.1 Candidatus Anaerofilum excrementigallinarum | reverse complement strand
TATTTTCTTTCATTTCTTCACTTCACACCACCATACATACAACTTAGACGCAAAAACAGAGCGTTCCCCCAAAGGAACCCTCTGTTCTTGTCGGCTCTCATGCGCCGATTTTTTAAAACATTGAATTTTATTATACTCCTTTGCCGAAACAGCCGCAATACCCCAAATCCCCCGGCAGCGCGGGGGCGCGGCCTCACCGGTCCTCGGCCAGCAGTCCCCAGACAGCCAGCAGCAGGCCGCAGCCGCCGCAGACCACCAGCCCGATGGCAAAGGGGATCACCCCGAAGATCCGCCATATATCCACAAAATCGGTGGACCCGTTCACGCTGTATCCGCTGGCCACAGCCCCGGCGCAGAGGATGCACAGCCCCAGCACCGCCGCCAGAAATAGAGCGGCCCCCAACACTACCCGTTTCATGCCCTTTTTCCTCCCTTTTCAGAGCCTTCAGGCATTGTCCACCCAGTCGGTGAACTTGTCCAGACCGCTTGCGCCTCCGGCCACAAAGAGGATATCCCCCTGGCGAAAGCAGTAGTCGGGCCGCACATAGTCCAGTACAGTGCTCTCGTTTTCGATGGCCACGATGTTCAGCTCAAACCGGCCCCGCAGGTCCACCTGCTGCACCGTCTGGCCCACCATCTTGTCCGGCACCAGCAGCTTGGAGATATTCACCTTTTTGCTCAGCTGAATGTAATCCAGCACCTTGCTGGTCTCCAGCCGGTGGGCCAGCCGCACCGCCATATCGTGCTCGGGGTAGACCACCTCGGCCCCCAGCTTTTCCAGAATGGCCCCGTGCTCGCCGCTGTTGGCCTTGGCGATCACCCGGGGAATCCCCAGAGCCACCAGATTCAAGGTCATGAGGATGGAGATGTCCATCTGCTCACCGATGCACACCACCGCCACGTCGCAGTTCCGCACCCCGGTCTGGGTCAGCGCCTTTTTGTCGTAGCTGTTGATGATGTAGGCGTTTTCGGTCACTTCCCGCAGCTCCCGCACCTTTTCCTCGTTTTTGTCCATCACCAGAAGCTCGGCGTCGCTCTCGGCCAGCTCCATGGCAAGGGCATGGCCGAACCGGCCCAGCCCGATGATGGCATAGGTCTTTTTGTTCTTTTTGGAACTGTTAAACATAGCTTTTCTCCCCACTTATCCGATGGCAATATTTCCCTCGGGGAACCGCACCCGCTCGCCCTTGGTGAAATACCACAAGGTGGCGATGGTGAGGGGCCCCAGGCGTCCGATATACATGATCACAATGGTCAGCAGCTTGCTGTCCGCCCCCAGTCCCGGGGTGATGCCGGTGGAAAGGCCCACGGTACCGAAGGCGCTGACCACCTCGAACAGAATGTCCTGCAGCGGGATGTGGGGCTCCATCAGCACCATCAGGTAGCTGCCGGTGAGCACCACACCCAGGGCAATGAGAAAGATCACCGCCGCCTTGCGGAAGGCCTCGGCGGGCACCGCATACCGGAAGGCCTTTTCCGATTTGTTGGTGGCGGCGCTCTTGACACCCTGCAGCAGCACAAAGAAGGTGCTGGTCTTGATGCCGCCGCCGGTGGAACCCGGCGAAGCGCCGATGAACATGAGCACGATCAGCACCAGCAGCCCCGCCCGGGAAAAGCCCGACAGCGGATAGGTGGAAAATCCGGCGGTACGGGCAGACACGCTGTGGAAAAAGGCTCCCAGCCAGCTGATGTTTTCGGTGAGCTTGAGCAGCAAAGTGCCCGCCAGGATCAGCACACCGCTCACCGAGAGCACCACCTTGGCGTGCATGGAAAACTTTTTCCACCGCAGCCGCTTGCGCCACATCTCCTCGATGACCAGAAAGCCGATGCCCCCAAAAAAGATCAGCCCGCAGGTGACCAGATTCAGCAGCAGATTGTTCTGGTAGGGGATCAGGTTCTGGAAATTGCCCAGAATGTCGAATCCCGAGTTGTTGAAGGCGGCCACCGAGTGGAACAGGCTGATGCCCGCCGCCCGCAGCGGGGGATAATCCTGCCGGAATACCAAAAAGCTCAGGACGGCGCCGCACAATTCAAACACCAGCGTGACCAGGAAAATGTGTTTGACAAACCGCACCAGTCCCCCGGCGGTTTCCAGATTCATGGCCTCCCGGATGATGGTGCGGCCCTTGAGGTTGACCCGGCGTCCCATGAGCAGAATCACCCCGGCGCCCACCGCCGTAACCCCCAGGCCGCCCACCTGGATCAGGCCGCCCAGAAAGATCTGGCCCAGAGGGGTAAAGGTATCTCCGGGGTCCACCGATGCCAGACCGGTGACACAGACAGCGCTGGTGGAGGTGTAAAGGGCGTCGATGTAGTCCAGCTCCACCCCGTCCTGCACACTGCAGGGCAGGCTGAGCAGCAGCGAGCCCAGCAAAATAACCGCGGCAAAGCCCAGAGCGATGATCCGCCCCGGCGACTGCCGCCTAATCACTTTCAGCATAACTTCTCCTTTTTGGGCAGGGCCGGCAGCCGGCCCCGCTCCGGTTTGGTCACAGGCGGATCTTTCCTTTCCTTGCTTTCTGGCTCTGCCGGCGGGCATACAGCCAGAAGAACAGCAGCATCAGCACCTCGCCCATCATACTGAACAAAAACAGCAGGTCCATATTGCCGGTGGCAGGTCCCACCGCCGCAAAGACAAACATAAACAGCCCGTTCAGAAACAGCATGGGCGTTTTCCGCCGCACCCAGGCGATGACCCCGCACACCATCAGGGGGATGACCGTACCGAAAGACAGCATCCGGCTGATGGTCTCCGCCCAGGCGGGGGTGGCCTCCGAGGAGGCGTAGCGCACCACGCCGGCGGCCTGCACCAGTTCCAGATCGGTGGCAAAGCCCTGGGCGGCACCGGCCAGCATCACCAGCACCGAAAAGGCTCACACCGCCCCCAGCACCTTCCGGCCCGCGCCCAGAGCGTAGGCACAGATGGGAAAGAGCAGCGGGATCAATACTCCGTGGCTGACAAACCGCAGCTGGCTGAAGGCCAGATGCACCGGCCCCTCCCAGACAGCCCCCAGGGCGATCCTCACCGCATCGTACAAAAGGCCGGCTCCCACCGCAGCCATGCACAAAACCAGAGGCTGGCGGTTTTTGCGCCACACCATTGCCAGCAGCACGATGAGAACCAGATAGGCCGCCGCTATCCCGCAGACACACCATTGCCCATATTGCAGCAAAAATTCCGCATCGTCGCAATTCCTCCTTTTTTGTCAGTATACAATTCCGCCGCCGGGGCTGTCAATAGCAGCAAAGGCGACCCGGCTTTTCCTTTTACTATTCGGACAAAAAATGCGGCACAAAAGCATCCGAAACCGCGGGCCCGGAAATCCGGTCGGCAAGCATCACCGCCGGCCCGGCGCTTGTTTGGCCAAAACCATCACGTTATAATAGGTTGTATATGAGACCGGCCGGATTTGAGGTTTTTTAAAGGTTTGCGGGCTATACTGCATCGATAACAGATGATGCCCCT
>DXDW01000198.1 GCA_019115305.1 Candidatus Anaerofilum excrementigallinarum | reverse complement strand
CCTGTAAAATTTTGCGCTTAGGCGAGCCGATAAATCACTTCACACTGCGCCGGGTGTTTCACGCTTCCCCACGAGAAAAACCGGTGAACCGCCAGGCAGTTCAACCGGAGAATCCTTATGGCAAAGCATAGTGAACATTGGTTCGCAGAGTAACTGTGCGAACATATCCCTTTGCACTCAGTAATTCTTTCGCCCGGTTCTAAGATCGGACATACTCGGCGGAAAAACCCACGAAACGTCGTGGCAACCTCCCGCGTCATCGCATATCGTGGCCTGCGCGGACTTGCCGTGCAAGCCATTCGCAGCCGTAGATTATGATACCATAAAGCCGGGCAAAGCGCAAGTTTTTTTCGCGTTTTTTTCAGAATTTGGCAATTTCTCGCTTTTGCACAAGGCGGCGGCTCCCATGGCCCCGGTTTTGTGCAAATCCGCTTACAGCGGCCCCCATGAGCACCGCCAGCAGGGGCACGCAGTTGATGATATACCGCTGCCCTGCCTCCCAGAGCAGCAAAAACAGCCACACCCCCAGCACGCTGCCGGCGCACAGCCCCAGACGCAGCCGCCAGTGGGGCCGCCGCCAGCCCAGCCAGGCAGCCAGGGCCAGCAAAGCCAGCATCACCACCTGCCAGCTCTGGCTGGCGTATTGGTAGATAAAATGGTATTCCCCATAGCTGGCCCCCAGCTGCAGAGCGATACCGGGTTTGAGGGGTTCGGCCTCCAGGAAGGGGGACACGTCGGCGTTGCCGCTGCCCCAGCTGCGCAGCTGCTTGATCTGGGCAAACTGCAAAAATTTGGCCGGGCTGCGCTGGGTCAGCCGGGCGGCGATCTCGCTGCGGGCGTATTCCTTGCGCTGGACCGGGTCGGCGATGGAGGTAGAGACCAGATAGTCGGCGTGGTTGTAGCTGCCATCCCCTACCAGGCCCATCATCACCCAGTGCTCGGCGGGCAGGGCCATCTGCCGGTTTTCGGCGGGCAGCCAGGCGTTCACCCGCAGCTGCAGCCCCGCCAGCACCGCCCCCGCGGCCAGAATCGCCGCCAGGGCGCCGGGCAGCCACCGTTTCCAGTCCAGCCGGCCCAGGGCCAGCCAGACACAGCCGGCCACCAGAGGAATCAGGGCGGTGGCCTTGATACAGCCTCCCAGCCCGGCCAGCAAGCCGGCGGCGGCCATCCAGGCCATGCCCTTGGACCGGGAGCTCTCCATGGCCCGGCCGGCCCGCAGGGCCAGATACAGCACCCAGGGCCCGAATCCGAAGGTGAGCATATCGGTGTAGAACACCGCCACCCAGAAATAGAGGGGCGGCCAGAGGGCCACGGCAAAGGCCGTCGTCAGACCCACCCGGTCATCCCAGAGGCTGCGGGCCAGCTGGAAGCAACCCAGGATGCCCGCCTCGATGGAGAGCAGGTTGAGTCCCAGCCCCACCAGGAAAACCGGTCGGTGCCCAGCCAGTGGGCCAGCTGGAAGCAGTCTTTCAGCAGCAGAAAAGCCCCCATGTTGTTTGGGTAGATGGAAAAGTAGTTGATCTCGGGGAACCGCCCTTCCAGCACCCAGGTTTCGGCCGAGTGATACACCGAGCCGAAATCGTTGTTGCCCACCGTTTCCAGATGGGTGCCCATCCAGACCAGCACCACCAGCTGCAGCGCCAGCGCCGCCGCCAAAGTGAGCCGGCTGCGGCGCACCAGCACAGGCAGCCGCCCCGGCAGCCAGTAAAAGCCCGCCAGAGCGCCGCCCCAGACAGCGGCTCCCGCCAGCACCCAGGGGATGGAATAGGTGAAACAGTAGTTGAGAAAGACGGTGCGCAGAGCCAGATTGAGAAAAATCACCCCAAAGCAGAGATAAAAGGCCTTCCAGAGCCGTTCTTTGCCTTTGGTCATACCGCTTCTCTCCTTTTTGGGCCCTGGGGCCGGTTATTTCTCCCGCAGCCGCTCTTCCAGCCCCTCCTCGGGGGTGATGTAGGCGGTCTCGTACTGCTCGTACAGCACCATGCCCGGCTTGAGGTCGCCGGTCTTGCGGATGTTGCGCACTTCGGTGTAGTCCACCGCCACCTTGACGCCGCCGGCCTGGCTGGAGTGGATCACCGCCAGCATGGCCGCCTCGTTTTTGGTGCGGTCGGGAATGTCCTTGCCCTCGCTCATCACCACGGTGTGGCTGCCGGGGGCGTTTTTGGTGTGGAACCACAGGTCCTTGCCCCGGGCGGTTTTCAAAGTGAGGCGGTCGTTCTGCAGGTTGTTGCGGCCCACCAGAATCAGGAATCCGTCGGAGGAGCGGTAGCGGTAGAAGTCGGCGGGCTTCTGGCGCTTTTCCCGGACCTTGTAGTATTTCAGGTAACCCTGGCTTTTCAGCTCGCCGCGAATCTCGCCCAGCATCTGCTCGCCGGTGGCCGCCTGTACCTCGTAGAGCACCGTTTCCAGATAGGCGATCTCCTTCTCGCCCTCGGCCAGCAGGGTTTTCAGCATCCGGGCGGCGGTCTGCTTTTTTTTGTATTCCTTAAAATACTTCTGGGCGTTGGCCGAGGGGGACAGACGCACATCCAGGGGGATGGTCACATCCTGGCCGGTGTACCAGTTCTGCACCGTCACCTGCTTCTGGCCCTTCTCAATGGCCCAGAGGTTGGCGCTGAGCAGCTCCCCGAACACCCGCAGCTGGTCGGAGCTCTCGCTCTGGGCCAGCTCCTCGGTGCGGGCCGCCTGCTTGCGCACCGCCCGCTCGTGGAGGTTGTGCACCGTCTTGGCCAGGTCCCGGCTCTTGTGGCGCAGCCGCTCGGCCCGGTCCTTCTCGCAGTAGTAGCTCTCCAGCATTCGGCTGAAACTCTCGTAGGGGTGAGATTCCAGCAGGCCGTCGTACTGGGTGAGGGCCGTGAAGCTGAACTCCACCGGCTTGCCGTCCTTCTGGCGCACCAGCACCGGACGGCCCCCGGCCTGCCAGTCGGCCCGGACTTCTTCGCAGACCTGGGCCAGACGGGCCTTCTGGGCGGCGGTCATCTCGCAGCCCCGCAGGTCCCCGGCGCCGAAGGCACGCCAGGCGATTTCCCGGCAGATCACCGGGCCCACCCCGCCGCAGCACTTCATCAGGGCGTCGGCAATGGGCAGATCCTTCTGGGCGGCTGCCTCGGCCAGACCCGCGCCGCTCACCGCCACAAAATCCGGCTTGGCGGGCTTGGGGGGCAAGGTGTAGGCCAGACCGGGCAGCAGCTGCCGCACCGAGGAGGCCTCGTAGTCCACCCGCTTGAGGGCGTCCAGGATCTTGCCGTTCTGCACCAGCACCAGGTTGGAGTAGCGGCCCATGAGCTCGGCGGCCAAAGTGTTCACCACCAGGTCCCCCATCTCGTTGACGCACTGGAAATCGAAGAAGGCGATGCGCTCGCCCTGGGGCAGCCGCACGTCGATGAGCTTGCCCCCGGCCAGATGCTTGCGCAGCAGCATACAGAAGGAAGGGGGCGTCTGGGGATTTTCAAAGGTCTCGTCGGTGAGGCAGACCCGGGCCGAGCCGGACCGGGCCGACACAAACAGCTTGTACCCGGCGGTGCGGGTGCGCATCTGCAGCACCACCTCGTCCCGGGTGGGTTCAAAGATTTTGTCGATCCTGGCTTGCAGCAGAATCTCTTTCAGTTCCCCGGCGGTGAGGGCCAGGGTGGCGGCGTCCAGCGCCATAGGGCATTGCCTCCTTTGCTTGAAAAAACGGGGTACTTACCGGCCCGCGAGATGGAAGGGCGGGCGGTTGCTGCCGCTGACCAGCACCTCCAGCTCCCCGAAAGCCTGCCGCAGACGGCGGGCCATTTCGGGCACGATGGGCCATTCGGTGGCGAAATGCCCCGCCACGATCACAGACACTCCCTGTTCCAGGGCGTCCAGACCATGGTGATGGCTGGCTTCGCCGGTGACCAGACACTGGGCTCCGGCCCGAGCAGCGGCCTCGAAGAACTCGCCGCCGCTGCCTCCTACCACCGCTACCCGGGTAATGGGCAGGCCGGCGTCAGCCAGCAGCACCGGGGCACCCAGCAGCTTGCCCACCTGTTCGGCCAGCTGGGCGGGAGAGATGGAATCCCGGTCCCCTACCCGGCCCAGGCCCTCCAGAGGCTGGACATCCTCCAGCTCCAGCAGCCCGGCCAGCACATCGTTGACGCCCCCTTCGGCGGCGTCCAGGTTGGTGTGGGCACAGAGGGCGGAAATGCCGTACCGGGCCAGCAGAAAGGCGGCGTCGGCGCTCTGCAGCCGGCGCACCGGCTTGAAGATCACCGGATGGTGGCTCACCACCAGCTGGCAGCCCAGGCGATGGGCTTCCTCCACCACGGCGGGGGTGATGTCCAGGGTGACCAGCACCCGGCGCACCAGGCTCCCGGCGTCCACCAGCAGGCCGGGGTTGTCCCATTCCTCGGCCAGGGCCGGGGGCGCCCACTGCTCCATAAAGCGGCAGATCTGCTGCAGTTCGTACACGGCAATTTCCTCCTTTATGTAGTATATAGTAGATAGAATGCCAAAAAGGGGCGAATCAGTCGGGCAAGGACAGGCTGCGCAGCCAATCCAGCAGCCGCAGGCTCTCCTCTCTTTCGGCGCCGGGGGACATGCCCCGGATCTGTTTTTCCAGCTTGCAGGCGGTGTCGTCCCGCAGGGCCCCGGCATGGTTTTTTCCCAAAGAAAGGCCCATGAGACAGAACTCCCCCGTGGGCTGGCGGGGCTGGCCGTCGTATTCGGCGCAGAGCACCGCATAGCAGCGGCCGGCGGCCACCACCGGGGTTTCGTCCAGCAGGGCAAAGCCCCGCCGGGCCAGCTCCCGGCGCAGCAGGGGCGTTTTGGTGGCGGGGCAGAGGGCCAGCCGGAAGCCCGGGGTCCTCACCCAGGGGGCGGCGTCCAGGATCTGCAATATGGTGGCGGCGCTGATGCCTGCCAGCACCGCCTGGCCCACCTCACCGGGGGCAAGGGGGGCCAATCCGTCCCCCAGCCGCAGGCTCACCCGGTCCAGGCAGCCGGCGGCTGCACAGGTGGCCCGGGCGGTCTCCAGGGGGGCGGCGTGGATGTCGGTGCCCACCACGGCAAAGCCCTGCAAGGCCAGATAGGCCGTGAGCTTGCCGTGGTCGCAGCCCACGTCGGCCACCGGCACCCCGGGGCGCAGGTAGCCGGCGCAGGCGGACAGCCGGGCATCCAGCCGGACGGGATTACTCGTTGCCAAAGTGGGCGTTGAGCTTGGCCACCAGCTGGTCAGCGTCGGTGCCGTGGACCATGCAGGCCTGCTCGATGGTTTCTCCCCGGGCGGAGGGGCAGCCCAGGCAATGCATGCCGATCTCCAGGAAATAGGGGGCCACAGAGGGGTCCAGGTCCAGCAAAGTGCCGATCACGGTGTCTTTGGTAATAACAGTCATGGTAGTTTCCTCACTTTCGTTTTTTCAAAATGCGGCCTTGGCCGCGGATGATACTGTATATCCGAATATATATCATACCCGAAATGGCCCGGTTTTTGCAAGGGGTGAGGACCGGGGGGCCAAAATTCGCTGGACATTGCCCTTTCGGCGCTGTACAATAGACTCGTCCCGGCCTTTGGGCCGGCCATCAATAGCCGAAAGGATGCTGTTTGTATGAATATTCTGGCCCAGTTGTTCGCCAGTCCCTGGCTGGGGGCGGGGGGCGTGGCCTTCTGCTTTATTGCCGGCAATCTGCTGCTCGGCCTGTTCAAGGACAGGCTGCCCCGGGACGGCGGGCGCAAATTCGCCTTCAACGGAAAACTCACCGCCGGGCGGCCCCGGGGTGCGGGCATTATCCTGATCCTGGTGTTCCTGGCGGGCTGCCTGCTGTTTGTGAGCCGGCAGCTGGAATACCTGCTCTACTACTTAATGGTGCTCTGCGGCATGCTTTCGGGCTATCTGGACGACCGCAGCGAGACCCCCTGGAACGAATACAAAAAGGGCGCCATCGACCTGGCGGTCTGCCTCATCACCGCTCTGTCCTTTCTGAACTTCAATCCGGACATGGGTTCCATCGCCATCGGCGGCTGGAGCTGGCAGATGCCTCCGGTGCTGTTTGTCATCGTGGCCACGGCGGGGCTGTGGGTGTCCATCAACGCCACCAACTGCTCCGACGGCGTGGACGGCCTGTGCGGCACCCTCACCTGCGTCACCCTCACCTTCATCGGCCTGTGGGGCATCGAGACCGGCATGGACAGCTCCATGCTGGCGGCCATCCTGCTGATGATCGTCTCCATCCTGCCCTATCTGTGGCGCAACGCCGAGCCCTGCCAGATGATGATGGGCGACGCCGGCAGCCGGGCTTTCGGGCTGTTCATCGGCATTGCCATCCTCAAGACCGGCAACATGCTGCTCTACTTCCCCCTGTGCGCGGTGCTGTTTTTGGACGGTTTTTTGGGCATCGTCAAGGTGTCTCTGGCCCGGTTCCTCAAGATCCGCATTATGAAGAACATCCGCACTCCCCTCCACGACCATTTCCGCAAGAACAAGGGCTGGTCCAACGGCCAGACGGTGATGCGGTTCGCCATTGTGCAGACGGTGATCTCTCTGGTTCTCCTGCTGCTGCCCCGCTGACAAAACAGACGGCAAATCCCCGCGGTTTCGGGCAAAGGCCCGGCCGCGGGGATTTTTTTGCGAAAAAGCAGAAAGTTACAGCACCTGGTGCCCCTGCTTGGTATAGCGGATGATCTTGCCGCTGCGGCTCTGGGTGATCTGGCCATTGTCCACGGCCAGCTGGCCGGCCACCAGCACATAGGGGATGCCCACCGGAGGTGCGTCGGGGTCTCCCAGATGGGGGAAGGCCGCCTTGTCCTCCACGGTTTCGGGGTCGAAGATGGTGATGTCGGCCAGTGCGCCCTCGTCCAAAGTGCCGAAGCCCTGGGGCAGGCCCAAAGTCCGGGCAGGCAGCAAGGTGGCCTTGTACACCGCTTCCTCCAGAGAAAGCTCCTTCTTCTGCCGCAGCACCCGGCAGAGATATTTGGGGAAGCTGCCGGCGATCTGGGGATGTCCCTCCCCCTGCCGGTAGCCGGCGGCGTCGGTGGAGGGCATGGCGTAGGGCTTGCGGATGGCGGCGTCCACCTCATCGTCGCAGCCGGTAAAGCAGATCACCGACTCGTTGGGGTATTTGCGCCGCAGCAGGTAATACAGCTCCTCGTTGAGGGTCTGGCCGGTGTATTTGCCGGTGGCCACCACCATATCGCCGAACCGCAAAGCCAGATCCTTGATGGTTTCGGGGGCGAAGGTGGCGGTGCCCACATAGGTGGCCCAGGGGGTATACATGCCGGTATCCATCCAGATGTCCAGGCCGCTGGCCCGGGCCCGGTCCACCGCCTCCAGGGCCGGTTCCATAGTACCGAAGCCGCTGTACTGGTAGACAAAATGGCTCAGCAGCACCCGGGCGCCGGTTTTCTTGGAGGCCGAGAACATCTCATAGAGGGAATACAGGTCGTTCTGGGTAAACAGCCGGGTGTGCACCGGCAGCGTGCGGCCATACTCTGCCGCCAGCCGGGACATGGCCAGAATCTCCTCTTCTCCGGCGCCGGGGGAATAGTCCAGCCCCAGAGAAACGCCGCAGGCGCCGGCCTCCAGCCCTTTGCGGGCCAGACGCTCCATCTCCTGCACCTGGGAAGGGGTGGCGGGGACGTTTTCGTCCTCGATGCCCACCGCCCGGCGCAGCGTGAAGCTGTGGCCGATCATCTCGGCCTGGTGGATGGGATAGCCCTGTTTTTGCTGGGCGGCGAAAAATTCCGGCAGATCCAGGGGAGACAAACCGCAGTTGCCCCCGATGGTGGTGGTGATGCCCTGCAGCGCCGACAGCTGGCCGGCGTAGATGTGGCCGTCCAGATGGCCGTGGGGGTCGATAAAACCGGGGCTCACCACCAGTCCCCGGCAGTCGACGACCCGCCCGGCAGGCAGATCGGTGCCGGAAATGCAGGCGATGCGCCCGTCCTTTATAGCCAGATTGGCAATGCGGCTGGTGCGGGTGTGTACGTCCACCACCCGGCCGCCCCAAAGGAGGATATCATACATGGCTTTCCTCCCGCAGGCGCTCCAGCTCCCGGCGCTGCCAGCCCCGCAGCCAGTGCAGCAGCTCCTGGCGGCCGAAGGGCACCGGACGGCTGGGGTAGGCGGGAGCCAGCAGGTTGTCGGCCAGCTGGTCGAAACAGGCGGCCATGGCGCTGCCCGGCAGGTCGGCAAAGATGGTGCGGCCCGCCAGGCTGCTGTGCTTCAGCTCCTTGGCGTGGTCCACGGTACCCAGGATCTCGATGTTGGCCCGCTGGGCATAGCAGGCCACCTCTTCCCGGGTGCCGGCGCTGGAGGCGTTGTTCACCAGCAGCTGCACCGGGATGCGGCCGTCAGCGGCCCGCAGCACCGCCTGCAGAATGCTGTTGGCGGTGGTCATGGCGGCAAAGCTGCCGTTGGTGACGATGATGCACCGGTCCATGACCCCTTCCCGAATGGGCAGGATATAGCCGGTGCAGGGGGTCTCCCCCGACACGTCGTACAGCACCATGTCGATATCCAGCCGGTCCAGAATGCCCTGGCTCACCAGCATATTGTCCGCCAGGCTGATGCCCCGGGCCATGCAGCCGGCTCCGGGGTCCAGGCTGCCCAGCTCCATGCAGAACACACCGCTCTCGGTGGGGATGACATAGTCGTTCAGGTCCACCTCATACCGGTCCCGGTAATCCTCCAGCACCGGCGACAGCTCGGCCTCACCCCGCAGCAGCACGGTGGAGGACAGGCTGATGTCGTTGCCCACCAGCAGCACCCGGCGGCCCCGGCGTGCCAGGGCCTGGCACAGATTTTGGGCCACAGTGGATTTTCCGCTGCCGCCCCGGCCCAGAAAACAAATGCGCTCTACCATCTGCAAACAAGCCTTCTTTCGTCAAATTTCGCGCTTTATACCCAAAAAGTCCCCGGGGCCCCCAAAGGAACCCCGAGGCGCTGCACGGCGCGGCCGCAGCCGCGCCAGCCTATGCGGCAGGCGATTACTGGCCGCAGGCGTTTTTGAACTCGGTCCACACCTGCACATGGGCCTCCTCGGCCTCGGCGCTGATGGGCTGGATCATCTCGGTGTTGTCATCGTCAAAGCCCTCGGGCAGAGTGAGGAACTCCTTGTACTCGTCGGCGATCAGCTCGTCGGCGGCCTGGTTGGTGCAGTAGTAGCCCATGTACTCAAAGCAGGCCTTGGACACCTCGGGACGCAGGATGTAGTCGATGAAGGCATAGGCAGCGTCGGCGTGGGGAGCGTTGGAGGGGATGAACTGGGCCATGATGCCCAGGCCGATGCCTTCCTCGGGGAAGACCACTTCCAGGCTGGGATCGGCCAGCTTGGCCATGGTCACCTGGCTGGTGTACATCACAGCGGCGCCCACCTCACCGGAGATCAGGTCGTCCTGGGTGTTGTCGTCCTTGATGAGCCGGATGTTGGGAGCCAGCTCCAGCAGCTTCTGGCCGGCGGCCTGGATGGTGGCGGTATCCTCGGTGTTGTAGCTCTCGCCCATCACCTTCAGGGCCATGCCGTTGATGACGCGGTAGTTGCCGATGACGGCCAGGTTGTCCTCCAGGGCAGCGTTCCACAGGTCGGCGTAGCCCTTGATCTCCACATCCACCACAGCGGGGTTGTAGACGATGGTCTGCACGCCGGCGCCGTAGGGCACGGTGTAGGCGTTTTCGGGGTCATAGAACTGGCCCTGGTAAACGGGGTTGATGTTGCCCCAGTTTTCCAGCTTGGAGGTGTCCAGTTCGGCCACCAGCCCCTGGGCAATGGCAGTTTCGATGATATAGTCGTCGGCGATCACCAGATCGTAGTCGCCGCCCTTGGCCTGGCTGAGCTTCTGCAGCATGGTCTCGTCGGTGTCGAAGTTGGAATAGTTGACCTTGATGCCGGTCTCGGCTTCAAAATCAGAGATAACCTCGTCGGGGAACATACCCACCCAGGTAAAGAGATTCAGCTCCTTGCTGCCGTCGGCAGCTGCCTGGCTGCCGGAAGATGTCCCGGCGGCGGAAGAGCTCTGGCTCTGGCCGCAGCCGGCCAGCACACCGGCGCACAAAGCGGCGGCGAGAACAAGGGAAATTGCTTTTTTCATAGGTCGAAAACCTCCTTTTTATAGGGCCCGCACCGTGGCAGACCAGTTTTTTGGGACGCGGCCCTCATTTCTGCCGGGCCGGCGTCTTTGGTATAAAAACGGCCCAGACAGCCGTCTTTATCAGGTTTAATAGTCCACCTCGGCCTTGGCGGGCTTTTTCTCCCGTCCCAGCCATACCGAGATGCCCACCAGCAGCAAGGTGGCCCCCAGCATCAAGGTGCACAGGGCGTTGATCTCGGGGGTGACGCCGGTCTTGATCTGGGTATACACCCGGATGGGCAAAGTGTTGACGTTTACGCCGGTGACAAACAGGCTGATGATCACGTCGTCAAAGCTCATAGCAAAGCTCAGCACCATGCCGGAAGCGATGGCCGGCAGCAGCAAAGGCAAAGTGATGTCCCAGAACACCCGGGGCTCGCTGGCGCCCAGGTCCCGGGCGGCTTCGGCCAGACTGGGGTCCATACCCACCAGACGGGCCTTGACCAGCATGAAGATATAGGGCACGCAGAAAGCGGTGTGGCCCAGGATGAGAGTAGTCATGCCGAAGGGCAGCCCCAGCAAAGAGAAAAAGGCCAGGAACACCATGCCCAAAATGATCTCGGGGATCATGATGGGGAGGGTGGCCATATATTCCATAAAGGAGTTGGCCTTGCAGCGGATCTTGCTCATGCCCAGAGCGCCCAGCGTGCCCAGCACCCCGGCGCAGAGACTGCTGGAAACGCCCAGCACAATGCTGTTCCACAGCGCCTCGAACATGTCCTCGTCCCGGAAGAGATCCCGGTACCATTTGAGGGAAAATCCGCCCCAGACGCTGCTGATCTTGCTCTCGTTGAAGGAGTAGATCACCAGCAGCAGGATGGGCAGGTACATGATGACCAGCACCAGTCCCATGAACAGATAAGAAAACCGAAATCCCGTCTTTTTCATACCAGGCCCTCCAGATCCTTCACACCCGAGATCTTGCGGTAGAGCGCGATCATCAAAGTGGTCATCAGCATCAGCACCACCGACAGAGCGGCGGCGAAGGGGGTATTGTGTGCCTTGATGAGCTGGTCCTGGATCAGGCTGCCCACCAGCACCACCTTATTGCCGCCCAGAATGTCGGCGATAAAGAACAGGCCCATAGAGGGGATAAAGGTGAGGATCACGCCGGACAAAAGGCCCGGCAGGGTCAGCTTGAGGGTGACGGTGAAGAAGGCCCTGGCGGGGGAAGCGCCCAGGTCCCGGGCGGCCTCCACCAAACTCCAGTCCATCTTTTCGGCGCTGGAATAGACCGAGAAGATCATGAACTGCAGCAGGGCATACACCATGCCCACCACCACAGCGGGATAGGTGTACAGCAGCTTGAGGGGCTTGTCGGACAGGCCCAAAGCCATCACCAGCTGGTCCAGGGGGCCGTTGGCCCGCAGAATGATGATCCAGCCGTAGAGCCGGATGAGGGAGTTGGTCCAGAAGGGGACCATCAACGCCAAAGTCATCCGCTGCTTGCCCTTAGGGGAAAGCCGGGCCATGAAATAGCCGAAGGGATAGCCCACCAGCACAATGAGAGCAGTGGAGATCAGGGCCAGCTTGAGGGAATCGGCAAAGGTTGCCAGATACACCGGCTGTAAGATCTGGGTATAGTTGCTCAGGGTGAACTGATTGGTCACGCCCCAGCCCTCGGCCCGCTTGAGAAAGCTGAGCACCACCATATACACCAGGGGTCCTGCCACAAAGATCAGGGTGAATATGTAAAGCGGCAGCAGAGTGAGCCAGTAGCCGCGGTTTTTTGCCTTCTGCGGCGTTGTTTTCATTTCCCAGCCTCCTCGTCGTCCTCCACCAGCACAGCCTGCTGGGGGTCCCAGGCAACCCGAACCCGCTGGCCGGGCTGGGCGTCCATATCAATGCCGTGGCGGCTGGCAACCAAAGTCTGGCCGCCTTCCAGTTCCAGAATGATCCGCAGCATGCCGCCCGAGAAGGTTTTTTCCCGGATCACGGCGGCCAGACCTTCCTGGTCCTCGTTTACAAACTGCAGATGCTCGCTGCGCACCGCCAGGCTCACCGTCTGGCCCACAGCGGCGGTGTGGCCCTCGGCCATGGCCCAAGCGCAGCCGGCGGGAGTCTGGATGCAGACGGAATCTCCCGTCTGCTTCACGGTGCCCCGCAGGATGTTGGCGCTGCCCACGAACCGGGCCACATAGGCGGTGCGGGGATGGTCATACACCTGGCCGGGGGTGCCGATCTGCTCAAACCGGCCGTCCCGCATAACGGCGATGCGGTCGGACATGTTCAGGGCTTCCTCCTGGTCGTGGGTGATGTAGATGAAGGTCAGGCCCAGCTGTTTCTGCAGCCGTTTCAGCTCAAACTGCATCTGCCGGCGCAGCTGCAGGTCCAGAGCGCCCAGGGGTTCGTCCAGCAGCAGGACCTGGGGTTCCACCGCCAAAGCCCGGGCGATGGCCACGCGCTGGCGCTGGCCGCCCGACAGCTCGGAGGGCATCCGGCCGCCGAAACCTTCCAGCTGCACCAGCTGCAGCAGTTCGGTCACCTTTTTATCGATCTCTTCCCGGCTTTTGCGGCGCAGCCGCAGGCCGTAGCCGATGTTGGCGGCCACGGTCATATGGGGAAAGAGGGCGTAGTTCTGAAATACGGTATTGACGCTGCGCTTTTCCGGCGGCAGGTTGGTGACGTCGGCGCCGTTCAGCACGACCCGACCGGCGTCGGGGCTTTCCAGACCGGCGATGATGCGCAGGGTGGTGGTTTTGCCGCACCCCGAGGAGCCCAGCAGGGTGATGAATTCCCCCCGGGCGATCTCCAGATCGATGTCTTTCAGCACCGGGGTATCCCCGAAGCTTTTGGCGACCTGTTCCAGTTTAAGAATTTGCTCGCTCATGCTTTTCTCCTGTCAAAAAAATGCCCGCGGGCCGCCCGGAAATCCGGCTGCAGCCGCCCGCAGGCTTCTGGCTTGTGTTATATATACAGTGGTTTTGTACAGTTTACAATATATTATTATAGCAAATTCGGCCGGATTGCAAAGAGGTTTTTTTAAAAAACTGGCCCGGCGGGTAAGAAATTTAGACCCCCGGACCGTGGTTTTTCGTGCAAAGCCACAAAAACGGCCCCCCGTGGCCCCACCCGGGGGCTGGCAATCCCCTTGCCGGCTGTGCTATACTGGGTCTGTAAACCGCCGCAGACAAGGAGGAAACCCACCATGCCGCCCCTGGTAAGCGTGATCATACCTGTATACAACACCGCGCCCCGACTGGCCCGCTGCATCGAGAGCGTGCGCCGCCAGACCTACCGCCAGCTGGAGATTTTGCTGGTGAACGACGGCAGCCGGGATGCCAGCCTGGCCATCTGCAACATGTACGCCGGGGTGGACAATCGCATCCGGGTGATCGACAAGGCAAATTCCGGGGTATCGGCTACCCGGAACCTGGCCATTGCCCAGGCCACAGGGGATTACCTGCAATTTGTGGACAGCGACGATTATCTGGCGCCCAACGCCACCGAACTGCTGGTGGACCGGGCTCTTTCCACCGGCAGCGATCTGGTGATTGCCCATTACTGGCGGGTGACCGACGACGAGCCCGAGGCCGAGCAGTCCCGGCTGCCCCGGTGGTGGAAATTCGGGCGGCAGAACACCCATCCGGTATATGGATTTCTCACCGATCTGCGGCCCATGGACACCCGGCAGTTTGCCCGGCATCTCATGGACGAGCCGGCCAGTTTTTACTACGGGGTGATGTGGAACAAGCTTTACCGGGCTGACATCATCCGATGCCATCATCTGCGGTGCAGCGAGGAGCTGGCCTGGAGCGAGGATTTTCTCTTCAATCTCCAATTCATCCGATACGCCCACCGGTTCTGCGCCCTGACCACCCCCATCTACTATTACGTCAAAAATCCCACCAGCATCACCGCCACCCAGATCGATCTGAAAAGCGTGGTGGAGGTAAAGCGCAGCCTGTTTGCCTACTACAAAAACCTCTACGAGGAACTGGGACTCTACGACCAGTACCGCCTGCGCATCCACAAATATTTAGTCGCCACCGCCGAAACTTAATTCTTCGGTCACGCCTTTG
>DXDW01000197.1 GCA_019115305.1 Candidatus Anaerofilum excrementigallinarum | reverse complement strand
GTGGGAATAACCCGATGAATATAGTATAATAGAATTTACAGGCGAAATCAAGCGGATAAAAAGCAGAAAAATCAAAGCTTTTGCGGTGCGAACCGGGTCTTTTGCCCCCTCAAAAAGGCCGGCTGAATCGCCGGTTCGCACCAGTGGGATGAGCGCGGGGCTCAGGGGGCGATAAAGCCGCCCGCAAAGCCCAGCACGGTACCCGCGGCGCCGCCCACGGCAGCGCCAGCGCCGGTGCCCACGGCGGCACCGAAAAAGGTGCCCACAGGCCCCACCACGCTGCCGCCAATGGCGCACACGCCGGCCACCACGCTGCCCCCAATGGCCGCGCCGGTGGACCCGCCCAGCGCTGCGCCAGCGGCAGCGTTGGAGAGTCGCCGAACGAAGTTGCTCACAAAAATCACCTCCTTTACTCCAAAGTCATCTTACCCGGCATGCTTTTTGCCGCCAGTTTTCGCCGCGATGCGGCCCTCGCCCCCGCGGGAACGGTTCAGCTGCGGCTGGTGCTGCGCGATTTTTTCGCGCTCGTGCTCCCGGCGGGTGGAAGAAGTGGAGCGCCCGTCCGCAACCTTGTACTCCACTGTGTCGCCGGGCCGCAGCTTGCCGCTGCGGATGTGCTGGTATGTACGGCGGGCCAGATCGCAGGTCTCGCCGATATAGGTGATTGCGCCCTGCGGGTTGCGCAGACGGTACTCCCCCGGCTTTGCCGGCGGCTTGCTGCCCTTGCCGGTATCGGGGGCGTATTTGGCCGGGCGCCCCGGTTTGTAGATTCCCATGGTGTATTCCCCTTTCCTCTGGTGTCGGGTGTGCTGTCCTTTGCTCTGGTATCAGTATACCGCATAACAGCAGGGTATAAAATGGGAATTTTTCACAATCAAAAAGTTCCTGTTATATATAAATAAATATCGTATATACGATTATTTTTTATAATTAAACTCAAAATAAAGTTCCTCTCATTGGAACCACAAGCAAAATCTTGCCGCACCGGGGGGCAGGAAAGGAGGTCTTTGCCCATGTTTTTTACCGCTTCGCCCGAGGAGGGAAAGCATCACCTGCAGCTCAGCGAGCACGCCATGCTGTGTATCGCCAGCGATCGCGAAAATTTCTCCCCTTCGGGGACTCCTCTGCCTCTGGCAGGATTCATCAACCGTGTCTTTGCCAACTATTTCCGCCTGGCCAGGGCGTCGGTGGCGCTGCAGTGCGCCGCCCGGCTGCGGGAAAGGCAAGTGCAGCGCGAGCAATATATCGCCGGACATTCCCTGGACGGCGATCTGCCGGAGCAGCTGCGCCGCTACGACGAAGCCCTCTGCCGTGCCGAAGCACAGCAACAGGCACAGCAGATCCTCCGCGACCTGAAACAGCAAAAGGGGCGCACACTGAAGGTGCGAATCAACAAAGAGAATATGGAATATCTCTATGGCTCCGCATCCCGGTGCGCCGAAGAAGCGTATTACGATGGACGCGCGGGACTGTATCTGCGGGCAGTGCTGGAGGAATACTGCCAGCTGGAATACAGCCAGCGGGAACGAATTTATTTTCCCCTGCCGTCGATCCAGCATGGAAAAACGGTTCTGGAGATCCGTCCGGCGTATGGCCGCACTGCTCTGGTATACCCCTATGACGTGCAGGCACAGGCGCTTTCTCCCTACAACTACCTGCTGGGCGCCTGCTTTCGGCAGACAGAACAGGGCGATGGCTGGCAGCCCTATCTGCTGCGGCTGTCCGCCGTGCTGGAATGCCGCGAGGTACCCTTGCCGCAAAATGTGCCGCCGCCCGGGGAAGACCTGCGCCGCCAATGCTTTGCCCAGGCCCGGGAGCGCGGCCTTTCCTACCTGCATTTCCCCTGCCAGCAAGTGCGGGTACGGCTCACCAAGCCGGAGGGCGTTCGCCTGTATCGCCGCATTTTGTGGTATCGCCCCCTGATGCAGGCGGTGGAAAGCGAGGACGAGACCGGCATGATCTGCCGTTTTTATTGCCCGCCGCTCCAGGCGCGGGCCTACTTTGTGCGGTTCGGCCCGGAGGCACAGGTGCTTTCCCCCGATGATCTGCGGCAGGATATAGATCGCTTTTTCACCGATGCCGTCGCGCAATACAATTCCCAGAGATAGAAAGATATATAAATAGGAAAGGAAGATACAATATGGATACCGTTTTGTTCAGCCCGGTGTCGGACCGGGACCCCTGCAGCGCAGACCCGAAATACAAGGATGTATACCGGGACGGCGCGCTGCTGCAGATTGTGCGCACGCACCGCCCGCAAAAAGTCTACCTGTTTCTCACCCGGCGTTTTGAGGAATTGGAGGAAAAAGACCACCGCTATACCAATATGCTGCGCCATGTCTGCCCCCAAGTGGAGATCGAACTGCTGCCCTGCCCTGCAAACATCCAGAACGCGGCTCTGTTTGACCAGTTTGACGATCTCTTCCGCGCCCATCTGGAGGCCATCCACGCCGCTCACCCCGAGGCGCGTCTGCTGCTGAACCTGTCCTCCGGCACCCCCCAGATGCAGGCGTCGCTGTATCTGCTGGCCGCCACCCTCACCTTTCCGGTGAAGCCGGTACAGGTGCTTTCTCCCAGCCGGGATTCCAACGCCGGGCGGGATTTCTACGACCCGCAGCTGGCCGAAACCAGCCTGGGGGAGGACGGCAAGATCACCCGCACCGACTCCGAAGGCCATACCATCACCTTCACCGAAAACCGCTGCCGCCCGGTCAGCTGCACCAACGCCGTGCGGACCATCCTGCGGGAAA
This sequence comes from Candidatus Anaerofilum excrementigallinarum, assembly GCA_019115305.1. Lineage (GTDB taxonomy): Bacteria > Bacillota > Clostridia > Oscillospirales > Ruminococcaceae > Anaerofilum > Anaerofilum excrementigallinarum. Next base: position 1,690 of record DXDW01000197.1, on the reverse strand, counting down.
ACATCCTCAAGCTGGCAGAAAGCCACGATTACACCGCGGCCCTGGCCGTCTATTACAGCTCCAAAGACCTTTTCCCCAAACAGCTGCAGCTGCACCTGAACACCGCTGCCGCCCACCTGAATCTGGACGAGGAAAAGGAGCAGCAGCTGCGCAAAAAGCCGGAGGTGGACTGGCTGGATTTCTACGAGCCGCCTCTGCGCAGCAAGCCGGAAAACTTTCTGCGCTGCTACGACTATCTGCTGTATCTGGAGACTTTGGTTGTCCGCAAGGCCTACAGCGATTACGCCCGCGCCCTTTCTCCGGTGCTCACCACCATTATGAAGCTGCGCCTGCAGGGGGCGGGATACGATATCGCCCGCTTCTGCGAAGTGGACGAAAGGGGCATTACTCAGCTGAAAAGGGAGAAAGTAACGGCCGAGGACCTCGGCTTTATGGAGCATCTGGACCAAAAATACCGAAGAACCGGATTCCGTGACGGCCCCCTTTCCGCGCTGTATATGTGTGACTATATGGAGTATCTGAAACGGCAGGGGACCGATCTGGACACCTCGGATTTCACCACCCTCCGCCGCTTTGAAGCCGACATCCGCAACCTGGCAGCCCACGAGATGAAGGGAATCTCCGCCAACAACGAATACATGACCATGATAAAGGCCAACCTGCGCATGCTGCGCACACAGTTCGAAAAGGCAGCCGGCACCGGCGAACTGCAATGGGACGCCCTGAAAACCATGCTGCAAAAGATCCGCCTGTGCCTGGACAGCGAAGCACGACCTCCAAAGGAGAAAATGGGATGAAAATAAAATCCTTTGTCGGCGGGCATTCCATTGTGATCTACCGGGACGCTGTGTTCGACCCCTCCATCCGGCGCTACCGGGGCGGCGTGCCGGTGGTCACCATCCCCGCCGCAGGCAGGATGCTGTCCGCCAGGCCCTGCCCGCAAAAAGAGCTGCCCTCTCTGTGGGTGGAGGGAGAGGAGATCCCCCTGCGCAGTGCTCCGGAATGGGAATCCGCCGACCCCCTCCCCGGCCCCGACGAGTGCGATTACGCGGTGGTGTCCGCCATGTATCTCACCGCCTGCAAGGCCCTGGGCCGGGACACCTCCCGCCTGCTGACCGTGGGGGGAACTGTGGTGGACGAGAGCGGCAAGGTGATCGGCGCCGCCTGGCTGAACCGGAACTGAAAACATGCTTCCTTCTTGTGAACCGCAGACGCAATCTTACTTTCTACCCGGTAAAGAGATAGATATAGAGATATTTTCTGATTTTACAGCGAGAAAGGACCCCTTCGAATGGAAATACACGAGATCACGCAAGTCAACGATGCCCTGGCGGAGATGGTCGCTCTGTTCCGGGTAGAACTGCGCTCTTATAAAGGCATCCTTTCCAAACCCAATCTGCAGGCGGGGCGGGAGGAAATGGAAGAATATCTTTCCGCCGGATTCCCGGTATTCGCAGCAGCGGTAAACGGAGAATACGCAGGCTATATGGTCTGCCGGGTAGACGATGGCATTGTATGGGTGGAATCTCTCTTTGTAAAGGAAAAATACCGCCGCCAGGGTCTGGCCGGTGCTCTGCACAGCAAAGCCGAGGAATTGGCCGCCCGGTACGGCGAGGACACCGTTTATAACTACGTTCACCCCAACAACCACCGCATGATCGAGTTTTTGCGCAAGCGCGGCTACACCGTT
>DXDW01000196.1 GCA_019115305.1 Candidatus Anaerofilum excrementigallinarum | reverse complement strand
TCAGTGTAAAGCACAAGTCCGCATTTGTCAAAGCAAAGGAGGAACACATCGATGGCTCTGCTTCATTCAGAGTACAAGGACCGGCTGGCCCACTGGCAGCGGGTACTGGCCCAGGATTTTTATCGCCCCGTGGGGGAAATCCCCCTGGAGGGCTTCACCACCATGGAACACCTCACCCCCGACCAGGCGCGGCAGGGAAATTTTGCCCCGGTGCCGGTGGGAACGGTCTGGGGCCACACCTGGGAATACATGTGGTGCCGCGGCTCGGTCCGGCTGCCGGAACAGCTGCAGGGCAAGGCCGTGGCCATGTCTTTGGATCTGGGGGGCGAAGCTACCCTGTTTGTAAACGGCCAGGCCTTCGGCACCCGCCGGGCCGAGTGGGTCACCGTCCCCCACCACTATATCTGTGACAACGTTCTCACCCAGTGTGCCCAGGGCGGCGAGACCTTTGACCTGCTGTTTGAGGTGTACGCCGGCCACTACTACCCCGACACCGGAGAGTGCGCCACCGGGCCGGTGCTGCCCGGCACTTTGGGCGACCCCCATGCCGATTCCCTGCGCACCCGCATGGGCCGCAGCACCTTCGGCCTCTGGAACGAGGACGCCTACCAGCTGTGGATGGACGTTTCCACCTTGTCCCAGCTGATGGACCAGCTGCCCGAGGACTCCCTGCGGGCTGCCCGCATCGCCGACGGACTGGAAGAATACACCCGCATCGTGGATTTCGAGCAATCCCCCGAGGCCCGGGATGAGAGTTACCGCCAGGCCCGGCAGGCCCTGCGGCCTCTGCTGGAATGCCATAACGGCTCCACCGCCCCCCATATGGCCGCCGTGGGCAATGCCCATCTGGACCTGGCCTGGCTGTGGCCCATGGCCGAGACCCACCGCAAAACCGCCCGCACCTTCGCTGCCCAGCTGCGGCTGCTGGACCGCTACCCCGACTACCGCTTTATCCAGAGCCAGCCCGCCGCCTACGAGATGTGCAAACAGCACTACCCCGAACTCTACCAGCGCATCCGCCAGGCGGTGAAAGAGGGCCGCTGGATCGCCGAGGGCGCCATGTATGTGGAGCCGGACACCAATATCCCCTCGGGCGAGGCCTTGGTGCGGCAGCTGGTATTCGGCAAGCGGTTTTTCCGGGAGGAATTCGGGGTAGACAGCCGGCTGCTCTGGCTGCCCGACACCTTCGGCTATTCCGCCGCCCTGCCCCAGCTGCTGGCGGGCTGCGGCGTGGACTATCTGGTCACCCAGAAGATCTTCTGGAGCTACAACGAGGGAGACGCCTTCCCCTATCACTATTTCACCTGGAAAGGCATGGACGGCAGCGCCGTCACCTCCTTCCTGCCCACCAGCTACACCTACCGCACCGACCCCACCGAGCTGTGCAGCGTCTGGAAGTCCCGGGCTCAGAAGCGCCATCTGGACGACTTCCTCATCCCCTTCGGCTACGGCGACGGCGGCGGCGGTCCCTGCCGGGATCATGTGGAATATGCCCTGCGGGAGCGTGACCTGGAAGGCATGCCCCAGGTGGAGATGACCTCCCCGGTGGAGTTCTTCGACCAGCTGGAAAGCAAGGGCGGCCCGGTGAACACCTGGGACGGCGAGCTGTACTTCAACGCCCACCGCGGCACCTACACCACCCAGGCAGCCGTCAAGAAAAACAACCGCCGCAGCGAAAACGCCCTGCACCACATGGAACTGTGGGGGGCCCTGGCCCGGCTGCATGGTCACGACTACGACCAGGCCGAAGCCAATCGGCTGTGGAAGGTATTGCTGCTGAACCAGTTCCACGACATTCTCCCCGGCTCCTCCATCGCCCGGGTATACACCGAGGCCAACGCCGCCCACCAGGCGCTGCAGCGGGATGCGGCGCAGCTGCACACCGCCGCCCGCCAGGCCCTGCTGGAGCCGGGAGACGGCCTTGCCCTCTTCAACGGTCTGGGCTTTGCCCGCCGGGAAGTTGTAGAGCTGCCCGCGGCCTTCGAGCAGGGAGCTGTCACGTTGGAAGGCAAACCCGTGCCGGTGTTTGAGGGCCAGGCTCTGGTGGATCTTCCCGCCATGGGCGCCGTGACTTTGCTGCCGGCGCAGCAGGCGGTTTCCGCTCCTCTGGCCCGGGCAGAGCTCACCGAAGAAGGCGCCCTCTTGGAAAACGACCGGGTCAAGGTCCGGCTGGACCGCCAGGGCCGCCTGCTCTCCTACCAGCTGGACGGCCGGGAGATGACCTGCGGACAGCCCATGAATCTTTTGCGGATGTACAAGGACATCCCCCGCAAGTTCGACGCCTGGGACATCGACTCCAACTACCGCCAGCAGGAGTCCTTCGAGGCCGAAGCCTCTGCTTTTGAGATCGTGCAGGAAAAGGGCCTCACCGCCAGCCTGCGCTGGACGGGCAGCATCGGCCATTCCGCCATCACCCAGACCATTTCTCTGTCCGCTGCCAGCCCGGTGGTGGAATTCGACACCGAAATCAACTGGCAGGAGCTGCACCGGCTGCTGAAGGTGGAGTTCCCTGTGGATGTGCGGGCCGAAAACGCCCTCCACGAGATCCAGTTCGGCTATGTGGAGCGCCCCACCCACCGCAGCCGCCCCTACGACCAGCAGCGGTTTGAGGTGTGCAACCACCGCTACACCGCCCTGTGCGACGGCAGCCATGGCTGCGCCGTGCTCAACGACTGCAAATACGGCGTGGGCGTGGAGCAGAACAGCATCGAGCTGACCCTGCTGCGTGCCGCCTCCTCCCCCGAGATGGCCAGCGACCAGGGCGTGCAGCGGTTCCGCTACGGCTTCACCGCCTGGAACGGCAGCTTTGCCGATTCCCCCGTGGTGCAGCAGGCCGCCGCTTTCAACAGCCCTGTACTCACCGGACAGGGCCGGTGCGCCGCCTTCAGCGCCTTTTTCGCCGACCAGCCCAACGTGATCGTGGACACCCTCAAGCCCGCCGACGACGGCAGCGGCGATATGATCCTGCGTCTGTACGAGAGCAAAAAGGCCGACACCTTCTTCCACCTGCTTTCCGACCTGGATCTGGAAGCCATGATCCCCTGCAACCTGCTGGAAGAGCCCACGGGCCAGCCCCTGTCCCCCGATGCCCGGCTGCATCTGCGGCCCTTTGAGGTGGCCACCTACCGGGTAAAATGCAGAAAGGAGACCGTATGAGCCACGAAGTATTCCACTACAAGCAGCTGGAGGATGTGCGGCAAAAAGCCGACCAGCTCCACGCTTTTGTCCCCTTAGCCGACGGCACCGACGCCCTTTTCACTCCCCTGACTCTGGGGAGCCATCGGGTGGAAAACCGCATCGCCTTCCAGCCCATGGAGGGCACCGACGGCACCGAGGACGGCGCCCCCGGCCCTCTCACCCTGCGCCGGTACCAGCGGTTTGCCCAGGCGGGCCCGGGCGTGATCTGGTTCGAGGCGGTGGCCACGGTGCCCGAAGCCCGGGCCAGCGCCCACCAGCTGTATCTCACCGAAAAGAATCTGGATGATTTCGCCCGGCTGGTGGATGAGATCCGGGAAACGAGCCTGCGCCGCAACGGCTACGCGCCCCTGCTCATCATGCAGGCCACCAACAGCGGGCGATATTCCAAGCCCACCGGCACTCCCCAGCCTTTGGTGGCCTATCGCTGCCCGGTGCTGGAAGAGGGGCTGGACCAGCCCTTCCGGGTGCTGGAGGACAGCGAGCTGCAGCGGTACGAGGCCGCCTTTGAGCAGACGGCCCGGCTGTGCCAGAAAGCCGGCTTTGACGGCATGGACGTCAAATGCTGCCACCGCTACCTGGCCAGCGAGCTGCTCAGCGCCTACACCCGGCCCGGCCCCTACGGCGGCAGCTACGAAAACCGCACCCGCTTTCTAAAAAATGCCTACCGCGCTGCCCAGGCGGCGGTGACCGGGGAATTTTTCCTCACCAGCCGGCTCAACGTCTACGACGGCTTCGCCTACCCCTACGGTTTCGGCGTGGCCCCGGACAGCCTGGAACCGGAGCTGTCGGAGCCCATCCGGCTGATTCGGGAGCTGCGGGATGAATTCGGCATTCCGCTGATCAACGTCACCATGGGCAACCCCTATAAAAATCCCCATGTCAACCGCCCCTACGACCACGGCAACTATGTCCCCCCGGAACATCCCCTCACCGGGGTGGGCCGCATGATGGCGGGTCTGGCCGAAATTCAAAGCCAGCTGCCCGATCTGCCGGTGCTGGGCAGCGCCTTCAGCTACCTGCGGCAGTTTTCCCCCAATCTGGCCGCCGGCATGGTGGAAGGGGGCCACTGCGCTTTGGCCGGCTTTGGCCGCATGGCCTTTGCCGACCCCGAATTTGTGCACCAGTGCCGCCAGGGCGGCCTGGACCCCGCCCAGACCTGCGTGGCCTGCGGCGGCTGCGCGGCGCTGCTGCGGGCCGGCCGGTCTGCGGGATGCATCGTCCGGGACAGGGAGGTGTACCGCCTGTGAAAACCGCCATCGTCACCGGCTCCACCCGGGGCATCGGCCGGGCCATCGCCGACCTGCTGGGGGAAAACGGCTACACCGTCATCTACTGCGGCACCCGGCCCCAGCCCCCCGCCGATCTGCCGCCACAAGCCGACTATTTTCCGGCGGACGTATCCGACAGCACCCAGCGCAAAGCCCTCATTGACCACGTTCTGACCCAATACGGCCGGCTGGACGTGCTGGTGAACAACGCCGGGGTGGCCCCCCTGGTGCGCCGGGACCTGCTGGAAATGGAGGAGGAGAGCTTCGACCGGGTGATCGGGGTCAACCTCAAAGGCACTCTGTTTCTGTGCCAGCTGGGCGCCCGGGCCATGCTGGAGGGCAAGGGCAAGCTGCCCGATTACTCCCCCCGCATCATCAACATCGGCAGCCTTTCCGCCTACACCGCCAGCGTCAACCGGGGAGAATACTGCATCAGCAAGGCCGGGGTGGGGATGGTCACCGCCCTGTTTGCCCAGCGGCTGGCCGCCGAGGGCATTCCGGTATTTGAGGTGCGCCCCGGCATCATCGACACCGACATGACCAGCGGCGTGCACGAAAAGTACCAGGGGATGATTGACAACGGCCTGCTGCCCATCCCCCGCTTCGGCAAACCCGAAGACGTGGCCCGGATGGTGCTGGCCTGCTGCTCGGGGCTGCTGGACTATTCCGCCGGCCAGGTGCTGGACGCCGACGGCGGCTTTTCCCTCAGGAGGTTGTGACCATGCGCGAAATCACCACCCTCACCGCCGTGGTGGGCTCGGGCTGCGCCGGGCTCAATGCCGCCGACTGTCTGGCGGCGTTGGGCCAGCCGGTGCTGCTCATCACCGAGGGCATGAACTGCGGCACCTCCCGCAACACCGGCAGCGACAAACAGACCTATTATAAATTGTCTTTGGCCGGAGACGAGGGGGACAGCGTGGGCGAAATGGCCCAATCCCTCTGGGGTCCCGACGTGGACGGAGACATCGCCCTGTGCGAAGCGGCGGGCTCAGCCGCCGGCTTTTTCAAGCTGGTGCAGCTGGGGGTCCCCTTCCCCACCAACGAGATGGGGGAATATGTGGGTTACCAGACCGACCACGACCGCAGCCGCCGGGCTACCTCCGCCGGGCCCCTCACCAGCCGCTATATGACCGAAGCGCTGGAAAAAAGCGTGCGGGCCCGGGGTGTGCCGGTGCTGGACAACACTTTGGCTTTCCAGATTCTCACCGACGATGAGGGGGTATGCGGGCTGCTCTGCCTCTGCCGGGACACCGGCGAGGTGGTGGCGGTGCGCTGCGCCAACATCATTCTGGCCACCGGCGGCCCGGCGGGCATCTACGCACACCGGGTCTACCCCGAAAGCCAGTTCGGCATGAGCGGCATGGCCTATGAGGCGGGCTGCCGGGGCGCCAACCTGGACTGCTGGCAGTACGGTCTTGCCTCGGTGGGCTTCCGCTGGAACCTGTCGGGCAGCTACCAGCAGGCCATCCCCCGGTATTTCTCGGTGGACGAGCAGGGTGTGGAGCGGGAATTTCTCCGCGAGCACCTTTCCGACGCCGACGCCCTCCATCTGGTCTTTCTCAAGGGCTATCAATGGCCCTTTGACCCCCAGAAAGTCCCCGGCTCCTCCCGCATCGATCTGCTGGTAAAAGAACAGACCGACCTGGGCCGGCGGGTCTATATGGACTGGCGGCAGAATCCCGCGGGATACAGCGAAGAATTACTCAGCGGGGAGGCCCGGGAATATCTGGCCTCCTGCGGGGCGCTGCTGCCTACCCCCATCCAGCGGCTTGCCGCCATCAACGCCCCGGCCATTGAACTTTACCGCAGCCACGGCATCGACCTGGAGCGCCAGCCCCTGGAGGTGCGGGTCTGCGCCCAGCACCACAACGGCGGCATCGGGGTGGACTGCCACTGGCAGACCGATATCCCCGGGCTGTATGCCTGCGGCGAGGCGGCGGGCACCTTCGGCCAGCGCCGCCCGGGAGGCACCGCCCTCAACAGCACCCAGGTGGGTTCGCTGCGGGCGGCCCGGCAGATCGCTGCCAGCAAACGCCCCCTGCCCGCCCGGCTGCCGGAATTCACTTTGCCCGCTCTGCCTGCCGGAGACCCCGCCCGGCTCACCGAGGAATTGCAGCAGGCCATGTCCCGCTGGGCCTCCTTTGCCCGCAGCAGCCGGGGAATGGAACAGCTGCTGGCCCGGATCGGGGAAATCCAGTCCCATGTCCTGCCCTGGGAAGAATGCGGCGACCGGGAACAGCGCATCCGGCTGCGGGACATGATGATCACCCAAAAACAGGTGCTCAGCGCCATGCTCTTTGCCCTGGAGCATCCCGGCCAGGGCGTACTGGAAACTAAAAACGGCGTCACCCAGCGCCGCCCGGCCCGGCCTATCCCCACCCGGGATCTGTGGTTCGAGCGGGTCTGGAAAGCCGATCTTGCACGAAGAGAGGAATCCTGCAAATGACAACACGAACCCGCATTCTTCTGGTAGGGGCGGGCGGATATGGCCGGCTGTATCTGGAATCTCTGCTCAGCCGCGACACCGGCGCCGATCTGGCCGCCGTCTGCGACGTCGACCCCGCCCTGCCGGAAAAGATCCCCCTGCTCCGCCGCCGGGGCATCCCGGTCTATCCCGACCTGGACACCTTTTTTGCCCGGGACACCGCCGACCTGGCCATTCTGGCTTCGCCGGTGCATTTCCACACCCAGATGGTGCTGGCCTGTCTGGAACACGGCGCCCATGTGCTGTGTGAAAAGCCCCTTTGCCTGACTGTATCCGAAGCCCAGGCCATGGAGCAGGCGGCCCAAAAAGCAGGCCGCTTTGTGGCGGTGGGCTACCAGCTGAACTACCGCCGGGACGTGCTGGCCCTCAAGGCCGACATTCTGGCGGGGCGGTTCGGCGCTCCGGTGCGGTTCGGCGTTTACCACGGTTTTCGCCGGGGAGCCAACTACTATGCCCGCAACAACTGGGCCGGGCACATCACCTGCCAGGGGCGGGAGGTATTCGACAGTCCCTTCACCAACGCCTGCGCCCACCATTTCCAGATGCTCACCTTTTTGCTGGGGGACTCCATGGACACCTCCCGGCCCATCCGGGATCTGGAAGCTGAGCTCTACCGGGGCAATCCCACCATCGAAAACTACGACATCGCGGCGCTGCGGTTCCACACCGACGCCGGCACGCCGGTGCACTACTACACCGCCCATCCCATCCCCACCGAATGCTGGGGACCCCGGGGCATTCTGGAGTTTGAAAAGGCGACCATCACCTACCGGGGAGAAAAACCGGTGTTCACCGGCCGCATGAAAAGCGGCGAAACCTTCGATTACAGCCATGTGGACCCCGGCGAAGATATGCAGAAACTGCTGGACGTCATCCAGGCGGTAAAAACCGGCGAGCCTCCGGTCTGCGGCATCCGGGCCGATCTGCCTCACATCGAGGCGGTGCGGATGGTCCAGGCCTGCCCCATCCGCCCGGTGGACAGCCGCCTGGTGGAACAGGTGCTCACCGAAAACGACCGCTTCTTCTTTGTCAAAGATCTGGAACAGAACCTGGCCCGCTGCGCCGATCAATGGGCTCTGCCCGGGGAACTGGGCATCCGGCTGGACTGATCTTTTCCAAGACCCGCTGCCCCCTTTTGGCGGACGGCGGGCCTTTTTTTGCGCAAAAAAGAAGCCCTCCGGCTGCACAAAGCAGACAGAGGGCGACAAAGCAGCGAGCAAAAAGGGCCATCGGTCCGGTGGCTCACAGGCCCGGCTCCACAAAGCGCACAGCGGAAATATCCCCGTAGCCCCGGTATTCCCGCTGGGTCGTCCATACAGGGACATTCATGGCGTTTCCTCCCTTATTCTTCCCCGGCCACAGGGCCGCCGGTTTTGCCGTTTTCGGCCTCTTCCTCCGGCGCCAGGCACCGCTGGACCTTGCGGTAGAAAAATTCGGTGATCTGTTCCAGCTCCGCGGGGTTCTCATCCAAAAGCCAGGTCATGGCGGTGTTGAACAGCGCCCCGATGTACATATACAGCACATACCGCTCGGTGGAGGAAAAGCGCATGGTGCCCTCCACGCTCTCGTGGAAGTGGTTCAGTTCTTCCAAAATTACCAGGGCAAAACCCGACCGGTACAAATCCAGCAGATAGCTTTTGTACTTGTAAAAATACTGAAAGCTGAGCCGGATATTCTCGTAGGCATACAGCCCCTGGGGGCTCTCTTTGATATCCCGCCGGAACAACTCCAAAACGTCCCGGATCAAGGTGACCAGAACATCCTCCTTGGAATCGTAGTTCCGATAAAAGGAGGCCCGGGCCACACCGGCCCCCTGCACCAGCTCGGTGATGGTGATATCCGAAAGGCTTTTTGTCTGCATCAAGCGGAACAGCGCGTCGATGATGCACCGTTTTACCCGGATATTTTCCTGTTTTCGTTTATCCATCTTACCTTCCTCGCCTTTACCGCATCTTTACAATGTGAAACAGAATCGTCATCTTTGACTCACAAGGGGGAATTGAAGCAATTTCTTTATTGTGATACACTTGTCCCGTATTGTATCACAAAAATCTCACTTGTCAATTACAGGCAAGCAGGCAAAGAGGAGTATATACATGAAAACAGCCATCGCCACCGACACAAACAGCGGCATCCTGCAGCAGCAGGCACAGAAACTGGGCGTCTATGTGCTGCCGATGCCGGTGATCATCGAAGGAAAGGAATATTTTGAGGGCGTGGACATCACCCATGGGCAGCTCTACCAGGCCATGAAAGAGCACCGCGATATCTCCTCCTCCCAGCCTTCCCCCGGCCAGCTGATGGAATTCTGGGAGAGCATCTTCGAAGAATCCTGGGATGAGATCGTGTATATCCCCATGTCCAGCGGGCTGAGCAACTCCTGCTCCAATGCCATCCAGCTGGCCAAGGAATACGGCGGCAAGATCCAGGTGGTGGACAACCACCGCATTTCGGTCACCCAGGAAGCCTCGGTGGTCAGCGCCCTTCGGCTGGCTCAGCTGGGACTGCAGGCTGCCCATATCAAAGATTATCTGGAAAAGCGCGCCTACGATGCCAGCATCTATATCACCGTGGATTCCATGGAATATCTCAAAAAGGGCGGCCGCGTCACTCCGGCTGCCGCCGCCTTCGCCTCGGTGCTGAATGTAAAGCCGGTGCTGACCATCCAGGGGGACAAGCTGGACACCTTCGCCAAGGTGCGGGGCATGAAGCAGGCAAAAGCCAAAATGATCGAGGCTCTGAAAGAGGACCGGTTCACCCGCTTCGGACAGGTGCCGGACGGAGAGCTGCGCATCGAAACCGCCGGCACCTTTGAGAGCCGGCAGGAGGCCGAGCAATGGCGCCGGATGGTACAGGCGGAATTCCCCACTGTGCAGGTGTCCTATGTGGATCTGCCCTGCAGCATCGCCTGCCATGTGGGCATCAACGCCGTGGGTACGGGCATTGTGAAAAAAGAAATCATCTAAAGGTTTGTTCCATAAAACAGAGAGGGCGTCTTGCAGCGAAATCTGCCGCAAGGCGCCCTTTCTTTGTTTGGATGTTAATGGGAATGGGGCCGCGGCCCGCTTTTTATGCGCCGGCGTTTTCCGCCAGCAGCTCCAGCGCGGCGCTCCACAGCTTTTCAAAAAAGGCCTTGTCGGTGGGATAGGCAAAAAAGCTGATCTCGCCTGCCAGCTCCCGGACCAATTCCAGCGTGCGCGGACGGCCGACCCGGCTTTCGCACAGCCGCAGCAGCCGCAGGTCCTGCAAAGCGTCCTTGAGCACCTCGCCCCGGATGGAGCCCCAGGGCTCTCCGCCGGGACCGGGATAGACCAGGAAGGGATCTCCCGAGGGGAACGCGCCCCCGGCGTCGGTGACCCGGAAGGGGTCGATATGCCGCACCGACCGCTGGGAGTTGTAGAAGTTGAAGCCCCAGTGGAGGAATCCCTCTATGTCGTACTGATAGAGCAAAACGCCCATGATGCGGTTGCGGGCGCTGGGCATGGCCATAAAGCGGTTGGGCACTCCAATGGCCTGCACCGTGCAGTAGTAGGTCCACAGATTTTTCACCCCGTGGTCGGCAAAGGTCTGGAGATGATCGTTGCAGACGATGGGCTTTTCCACAATGCCTTCCCGGTAGATCGCGTAGCTGCTGAGGGCGTCGATCACATGGCAGCCCGCCAGCAGGTCCTGTATGGTGGCCTTGGCGGCGGCATAGGTTTCCTTTTCGTGGTCGTGGGGTTCGTCGGAAATGTGGAACCACACATGGTCCAGCCCCACCAGCTCATCCAGCTCGGCTTTGAGGGCCGGCAAGAACTGCCGCAAAAACCGGGTATATTCTCCCCCCACCGCCGGCGTATGCCAGCCAAACCGTTTTTCAGGTCCCGCGGGGGTGTTCACCCAGATCTTGGGGGCAAATTCGGCGCCCCACTGGGTGAACAGATGGGATACCTCGATCTCGGTGATCCCATGCCGGCGGCAGATATCCGTCCATCGGCGCAGCCGGGAAAAATCAAACCGGTAAGCTTCGCCGTCCCAGTCCACCTCCACCAGCTGCACCGTGGTGCGTTCCCCTCCCTTGGCGGTGTCCAGGGGCGGGGTGAACACCGGGGTCAGGAGCATATTGATGCCGTGGGCGGCGGCACAGCCGATAAACTTGTCCAAAATGGCCCAATGTTCCTCGCTGAACACCGGGACTCCGTAGTAATCGGCCAGACAATCCGCGTGGAACCACTGGGTCTGATACAGGGTCTGGGGCGGCAGCGCCTGGGGCAGCACCTGTATGGACAAAGCAAAGCGGGCCAGAGGTTCCCCTTCTGCGGTGAAGGTCTCCAGACAAAGCTCTGTGTCGCCGGGCTGCAGCCGGGATGCGTCCACCGTCACCCACAGGCTGCGCCACTGGGCCGGCATGGCCCGTATGGGCTCATGGGTATCCAAAGGAACCAGCAGATCCGGCAACAGACCGGGCTGGGTGGTCAGATAGTTTTCGTCCCAGGTGCCGTGGCAGGGGTAGTCGCAGGGCACCAGATCCACCCGGCGCAGCTCCGCCGCAGCAGCCGCCGGACCGCTGCACCGGACCCGGAACTCGGTGGATGTCTCGCCGAAATCATCGTTGGCGCAGGTATACGCCAGCTGAAAGGCCCATTTCTGATTTTGCAGCAGCACCGCTCTGTCCTGCTCCAGCGGCGCGGGCCTGCAGGCAGGCAGCACCTTTTCCAGACTGTCGGTCAGCTGAAAGGTATAACGAGTCATAATTTCCTCCTAACGGGGCGAAATAGAATATGGGCAGCTCTTTATCATTCGAGCAGACGCACAAGAGGGCGGAACTTGCCCCCGTGGGAAAGTTCCGCCCTGTGCGGTTATCCTTCGATCATTCCACCGGGTGACTCTCCAGGAAGGTGAGGGCCTGGGTATGGAATGTCTCCTGCAGCGCTTCGATACCGGCAGATTTCAGCTTTTCTTTCAGCTTTTCCACATCGCCGGCGGGATCATCGGTGAATCCCAGCTGCAGCAGCTTGTAATCCGAGTTGTAGATTTCGCTCACGGCGGCGACTTCGTTCTTCACCGCGGAATCGTCGAACACAAAGGTCAGGTAACGGCCGCTGCGGGCGTTGGCCTTCCAGGTTTCGGTCAGCTCTTCGGCGTTGGGGATGCCGCCCTCCACGGTGCGCCAGAACTTGTCGTTGCGCACGCCCCAGTTACAGTTGCTGTCGTAGGCGTAGTTCACGCTGTCGGGCAGGGACTTCAGGCCCTTGTCACCGGAGGCCTCCCAGTGCACGCCTTCGATGCCGTAGCAGAACAGGTTGTTGCAGATTTCGTCGTTGCGCAGATAATCCAGAGCCATCAGGGCGCGCTCGGGATTCTTGGACTTGGAGAAGATGCTCATGCCGTTGGCCAGATAAGACTGGATGGTGGCGGGGGCGCCGTTCATGGCGTCGAATACCCGCACATCCCACTCGGGATGCTCGGCCTGCAGGGTGGCGTAGAGGCTCTTGGCGGTGTTGATATTCATCACGGCCAGAGCGGATTTGCCGGCCTGGAAGCTCTCGGTGTTGTTCTGGGTGTTGACCACCGCGTTGCGGCTCCAGAAACCGCGGTCACGCCAATCCTTCACCTTGTTCAGGGTATCCATGAAGATGTCGGCGTCCAAAGTGGTCATCACGTTGGCTTCGGGATCGTTTTCCTTCAGGCAGGTCAGCAGGTTGGTAGGAGGCAGAACGGCGTAGTTGTCCTCGCCCTTGGCGGTGGAGTTCACATTCCAGATCAGGTCAAAGACAAACTGGCGGTCGTAGTCGGAACCCACATCCAGGGGGATCATAGAGGGCTCGTTGTCCACGATGGCCTGCATATACTCCTCGGCGCCGTCAAAGGTGTCCAGAGATTCGATGCCGTATTTGTCCATCAGATCGCCCCGGGCCATCCACACATAGGCGGTGAGCTCCTGGTAGTTCATGGGCAGCATGTACACCTTGCCGTCCACCTTGGCCTGCTCCCAGGCCTCGGGATACATGGTCTCGGCGGTCATGGGGGCGTAGGTTTCCAGCGCCTCGGGGGTGATCTCCCAGAAGCCCTGCTTGGTGGCCTGGGCGTTGTAGAAGCACCAGTCGGCGGTGAAGATGATATCCCAGTCTTCACCGGAGGCGAAGATCAGCGGATATTTCTGCTCATACTCGCTCCAGCTCATGAACTTCACGTCGATGGTGGCGTTGATTTCTTCTTTCAGCCGTTCGTTGATCTTTTCAAAGACCTTGTCGTTGTCCGCCGGCCGGTCGCCGATCAGGTACATGGTGAGGGTAACTTCCTCGGAGATGTCGGGGCCGGTCTGTGTTTCGGACCCGGCCGGGGCAGCCTCAGAGCTGGACGAGCTCGCGCCTTGGCAGCCGGTGAACACGCTCAGCACCATCGTCAGCGCCAGAACCAGCGCCAGCAATTTCGCCGATTTTTTCATAATGATTCCTCCTTTTTGTTGTTTATACTCCGCCGCGCTCTGTGCGCGGATTCTTACCGTTTATCCCTTTACGGCGCCAATGGTAACGCCCTTGACAAAGTATTTCTGCAAAAACGGATACAGCAGGATGATGGGGCCGGTGGCCACCACCGTCATGGCCAGCTTCATGGGCTCGCTGGGCACGTCGCTCATGGGCAGACCGCTGCGGGCGGCCGCTGCCGCGATGGCCTGGGCCTTGGTGAGGATATTATTGAGATAATACTGCAGGGGATAGAGATCGCTGCGCCCCTCGTCCAGAAACAGCATGGCGTCGTACCAGTCGTTCCAGTAGTTCAGGGCGATGAACAGCCCCACCGTGGCCAGACCCGCCTTGCACAGCGGCATGGCCACCCGCCAATAAATGGTGAAATCTCCCGCCCCGTCCAGCCGGGCCGACTCGTACAGGGCCTCGGGAATGCCGGACATATAGCTTTTCAGAATCAGCAGATAGGTCACATTGATCAGGATGGGAAGGATCAGGGCGATGACGCTGTTGTGAAAGTGCAGGTATTTGGTATTGAATATGTACCAGGGCACCAGACCACCGCCGAAAATGGAGGTGAAGTAGAAGAAGAAGGACATCTGATACCGGTAGCGGAAGGTACTGCTGGCCAGCACATAGGCCGCCATGCTGGTGAAGAAAAGGCCCAGAAATGTGCCTGTCACCGTCACAAAAATGGTCACGCCATAGGCCCGCAGCAGCTCTTCCGGGATTTTGAACAGGGTTTTATAGGCGTCCAGGGAAAAGTGCTCCGGAATCAGCTGGTAGCCGTGGGTGAGAATGGAGGTCTGATCCGAAAAGGAACCGCTCAGCACCAGCAGAAACGGAAGCAGGCAGCAAGCCGACAGAACAACCAGAATCACCCGGGACAGGATGTCAAAGATCACCCGGTCCCTGCTCACCGGCTT
>DXDW01000195.1 GCA_019115305.1 Candidatus Anaerofilum excrementigallinarum | reverse complement strand
CGGAAGAGTGGGTGAAAATGGCCACCGCCAAACAGGCATCCAATGAAAACAACGGAAGTAAAAACTGGTGTGCGGGGTATGGCTTCCAATTCTGGCAGAATATGGAGGAAGGTTTTCGGGGGGACGGCGCTTTCGGGCAACTGTGCGTCGTGCTGCCGGAAAAACAGCTGGTGGCGGTGGTGATGGCAGAAAGCGTCAATATGACCGCCGAGCTGGATGTCCTGTGGGAGCTGCTGGAGCAGCTGCAGGAGAGCAAGGAAAACCTGCCGGATCTGCCTGTGGAGTATCAGCCTATACAAACGCAGCCGGCGCCCGCCTGGGACAGCGGCTGGATGCAGTGCCAGGAAAATCCCATGGGATTCACTTGTCTGCGCCTTGTGTGCCAGGAGGGCAGTCTGCGTCTGACGATAGGCGATGGCCAGCGTGTGCAGACTTTGTGTGCAAAGGAAGGGCAGTGGCAGGAACAATGGCTGTGGGCGAAACAATTCCGGCCTATGCTGTATCGGCAGATGCCGCGCACAGAATGTACTCAGCAGCGTTTGGCGGTGTCCTTTTATAAGCAGGACGCCACATGGGTGCTGGAATGCCGCATGCTCAATACGCCCCATCGGTTTTGCTGGATGTTTACCCCCGATGCTGAAACCATGGATATCCGTATACAGGGGGCAATGGACGTGTACGGTCCTTCCGCCGCATGGCAGGCCCGGCGCATGGCTTGAGCAAAAGTGCCGACGGCGGAATATCACAGGAAAAAGGTACAGCGTATAGGCTGTGGCCTGATATAAATGCCGCTGAAAAGGAGGCGCATACAATGAAATTATCTTTTATTACCGACGAAGCAACCCAGGATTTCGAGGAAGCGGTTCGGTTTGCGCGATACTATCGCTTGCAGGGCCTGGAGCTGCGCAGTGTGCAGGACACGCCGGTGGACGCCCTGTCGAAGGACATATTGCGGGATTATCGCCGCATTATGGAAGAAAATGATCTGGAAATGCCGAATCTCGCAGGCAGTTTTTTCAAATGCGACTCCGCGGATCGGCACGCGGTGGAAGAAAATCTGGAAAAGCTGCGCCGTCTGTGCGATGCGGCGGATATTTTGGGATGCCGGTATATCCGGGGATTTGCCTTTTTCATGCCCCAGGACGGCCCCCTTGCCCCCGACCGGCTGGTACCCTTTTTTGAAAAGCCCGGGGAGATCCTGCGCAGCCGCCGCAAGATGCTGCTGCTGGAGGCGGACCCCAGCGTGAATACCACCAACCATCGGGCCCTGGCTGCGCTGCTGGAAAAACTGGACAAAAACTGCTTTGGCGCTATTTTTGATCCGGGGAATGATTTGTACGATCCTTGCCGGGAAAAACCTTATCCCGACGGTTATGAGGCCATACGAGCTCATATCCGCCATATCCATATCAAGGATGCCGTATATGACAGTCAGGATATGCCCCAATGTGTGTGCGTGGGCGAAGGACTTGTGGGCTACCCCCGCTTGCTTCTGCGGCTGCTGGAGGATGGATACGACGGCTGGCTTTCTTTGGAAACCCATTACCGGAAAAATGCCGTTCTCACCGAAGAGCAGATGCGCCTGCCCCAGGGAAATGCCTTTTCCAGCGGTGGCCTGGAAGCCACAGCCGAGAGTGTCCAAGCTCTGCAGAGATTGCTGCAGCAGGCAGAAAAGGAGCTGATGATGCAATGATTTTTCAAAAAGCCTTACTGGTGACAGGGCAGCGGGTGGAATGCTGCGACGTGCAGGTGAAAAATGGCAAGATCGCACAAATCGCCGCTCCCGGTTCCCTTGCAGGGGACAGCATTGTGGATGCGCAGGGGCTTTATCTGTCCCACGGATTTGTGGACGCACATGTGCATGGCGGGGGCGGATACGATTTCATGGATGGTACGCCGGAAGCGTGGCAGGGTGCGGCGCGGCTGCATCTGACCTATGGAACCACCTGCATGGTCCCCACTACTCTGGCTTCCACCAAAGAGGAACTGCTTCGCGCTTTTTCTGTGTACAATACCTGCCGAAACAATAGCGGCAGCGGCGCAAAGTTTTTGGGGCTGCATATCGAAGGGCCTTACCTTGCGCCCGGCCAGTGCGGCGCCCAGGACCCTGCCTATCTGCGCGCTCCGCAGCCCGAAGAGTATAACGAACTTCTGGATGCGTGCCCCGATATTTTGCGCTGGACCATTGCACCGGAGCTTCCGGGTGCTTTGGAGATGGGAGATGAACTGGTAAAGCGCGGCGTGGTGCCGTGCATCGGCCATTCGGATGCCGACGAGGCCCAGGTGCGGGAAGCGATGCTGCACGGATATCGGGTGGTCACCCATCTGTATTCGGCTATGTCCACCATAACCCGCCGCCAGGGATTCCGCCACGCGGGAATCATAGAGTGCGCGTATATCTATAACGACCTTTTTAGTGAGATCATTGCGGACGGCTGCCATGTTCCGGCAAGTCTGCTGCAGATGGCCTATCGTCTGATCGGACCGTCCCGGCTCTGCCTTGTCACGGATGCCATGCGGGCAGCGGGACAGCTGGAGGGAGAAAGCATTCTGGGAAGCCTGGAAAAGGGCCAGCGTGTGATTTTGGAGGACGGTGTGGCAAAAATGCCCGATCGGCAGGCATTTGCCGGCAGCATCTGTACCACCGACAGACTGGTACGCAACATGGTGAAACTGGCGGGAGCAACGCTGCCCCAGGCGGTGCAGATGGCGACCGAAACGCCGGCCCGCACCCTGGGCCTCTCCCACAAGACAGGAACCGTGGCGGTAGGACGCGCAGCGGACCTGATTTTGTTCAACGATGAAATTGAGATTCAGATGGCAATGGTGGATGGAAACATCTGCTATGGCACAGATAAATTGAAAATACAAGGAGCCTGAAACTATGATGCAGACCTTTAAAAAAGAAAAATTGACGGTACATTCTTTCGAATCTCGCGAGCAAATGGGACGAGCTGCCGCGCAGGATATCAAAAAAGCCATCCTCCAGGTGCTGGAACAAAAGGAATACTGCAATATGATCTTTGCAGCTGCCCCCTCTCAGAACGAAGTGCTGCAGGAACTGGCTTCCAGCAAGGACATTCCCTGGGAACGTGTGAATGCTTTTCACATGGACGAATACATCGGGCTGGCGGCGGACGCGCCCCAGGGGTTTGCCAATTTTCTCCGGCATGCTCTGTTCGACCGCGTTCCGTTTGCCAATGTATACTGCTTGAACAGCGAGGGCGAGCCCGAAGCGGAAATTGCCCGGTATTCCCAGCTGCTGCGCAGCCATCCCACCGATATTGTGGTCATGGGAGTGGGGGAAAACGGCCATATTGCCTTCAATGATCCCCACGTTGCAAAATTTGACGATGCGGCGCTGGTAAAACAGGTGGACTTGGACGACACCTGCCGGATGCAGCAGGTTCACGACGGCTGCTTTGCGTGCCTGGAAGATGTGCCGCGTATGGCCCTGACCCTGACAGTGCCGGCATTGTGCGCTGCCAAACAGGCGTTCTGCATTGTGCCGGCACCGACAAAGGCAGCAGCGGTAAAGCGGATGCTTACAGGTTCGGTGGAAGAAGATTGCCCGGCCACCATTCTGCGCCGTCATCCTGCGGCTGTATTGTATCTGGACAGTGACAGTGCATCTCTGCTGTGATGAGGGAAAGCGAAGTGGAAAAACAAATTTGGCTGCAGGGCGATTTGCCGCAGCAGTTTGAAGCGGCATTTCAGGCTTTAAGCCCAAGACTCGGGCTGCTTTTGACTCCAGCGGGCCTGCCGGTAAAAGTGGAATGCCGCCCGGGCGGTATACGCATTGCCCGCACTGCTGACGGCTTTTTGCTGCAGTACGAAAAAAACGTGCAGTTTTACCGTGGACTTTCCTTGCTCAGCCAACATTGGAACGAGCAGAATGTTTCGATCTGCCAGACTCCCTGTTTTGAAACCCTGGGCATGATGCTGGATGTATCCCGCAATGCAGTCCTGAAAACCGAAAGCCTGAAGGGCATATTTGAAAAAATGGCCTTGATGGGCATAGACCTGGGTATGATGTATACGGAGGATACCTACGAAATACCGCAGCAGCCCTATTTTGGATGGATGCGCGGGCGGTATTCCATGGAGGAATTCCGTGAATTGGACGACTATGCGGACCTTTTCGGCATTGAGCTCTGCCCGTGTATCCAGACGCTGGGCCATTTGAATCGGGCGCTGCACTGGCCGGCACTGGCGCATCTGAAAGACAACGAAGAAGTGCTTTTGGCCGACCAGGAGGAAACCTATCAGTTTTTGCGGCAGGCGATTGCAGCGGCGACTGCGCCTTACCGTTCCAAACGCATACATATCGGCATGGACGAGGCCCACGGTATCGGTCTGGGAGCGCATCTGCGCCGGTTTGGCTACGAAGATCCCCATGCCATTATCCAGCGCCATCTTGCGAAGGTGCGCGAGATCACCCGTGAATTGGGTCTGCAGGTGATGATGTGGAGCGATATGTACTTTCGGCCCGATTCTCCCACCGGCGGCTATTATGACAGCGGAGAGCCCTCGGCCGAAGTGATCGCCCGGGTGCCGGAAAATATAACTCTGGTGTATTGGGATTACTATCACCAGCAAAAAGAAGAATATGCGCGCATGCTGCACAAGCATCGGCTGTTGGGAGCACCCATGGCCTATGCGGGCGGTATATGGACATGGGCAGGTCCCGCCGTGGATTATGACAAAACACTCCAAACGGCTGTGCCTGGCCTGCAGGCAGCAAAGGAGGCCGGCGTGCCCCTGGTGCTGGCCACTGCCTGGGGCGACAATGGCGCGGAGGCAAATCTGCAGACAGCTTTGCTTGGTATGCAGCTTTTTGCGGAATTTGATTATACCGGCGAATACTGCCCGGAACAGCTCAGCCAGCGTTTCCGGGTATGCTGCGGCGGAGATATGCAGGCGTTTTTGGGACTGAGCAGGTTCAATGCGGTGCCGGGAATGCGAAGCGGCAGCCTGCGGCCGGCGAATGCTGCCAAGTTTTTGCTGTATCAGGACCCTTTGGTGCAGCTGTATGAAGGGGATACCCAAGGCCTGGAAATGGCGGACCATTACCGTCAGCTGCAGCGGGAGTATCAAGAGTATGCCTGCCGGGAGGACGAATATCAGCAGCTGTTTGCGTTTTATGCGCAGCTGGCCGAGGTGCTGGCCGGAAAGTGCAGCTGGCACCAGAAGATCGGCACAGCAGTGCGAACGGGAGACAAAAAAGCGGCCGCCGCGCTGGTCCGGCAGCTGGAAGATACCGGTGTTCAGCTGGAACGATTGCGGCTGCAGTGGCGTAATCTGTGGAACAGCACCAACAAGTCCTTTGGTTTTGAAATACTGGATGGGCGCATGGGCGCCTTGCGGGCGCGGCTGGAAACCGCCTGTGCCAGTGTGAAGGATTGGACGGAAGGCGGCTGTGCACCGCTGGAACTGCTGGAACCGCCTTTGCCGTATACCCGTATGGCAGATGGAGCCTTGTTTGGAAGCTACGCGGTAGGGGAAATTGTTTCTGCCTGCAAGATAGACATCTGAGAGCGATGCGTTTATGCTGCTGCAGCAAAAACACATTCCAGCCGCAAAATGCGCAGATGCAGGGCCGGTACTCCTTGATGGGAAAAGCCAACCGTTCCAGGCTGCTGTGATTGCAGCACAAAACCGCCGCAGTGTTTCTTGAAGCGGAAACCGAGCTGCTGCAAAATAATCCATAAAAAATGAGATAGACTTCCCCGCAAGGG
>DXDW01000194.1 GCA_019115305.1 Candidatus Anaerofilum excrementigallinarum | reverse complement strand
TTTCCTGCCTTTTTCCGGCTGGGGACTTGACAGAGCCCGAACAAATTGTGTATACTTTTACGGTGCAGGGCTGTCCCTTATCAAAACAGCGGACCCCGCGACGCAAGGATTACAATTCGCCCCGTGTTGAGGGCCAGAGTTTTGGAGGAAAGAAATATGAAAAGAACTTATCAGCCCAAGAAGCGCCAGCGTTCTCGTGTGCATGGCTTCCTGAACCGTATGAGCAGCAGCAACGGCCGCAAGGTCATCCGCGCTCGTCGTGCCAAGGGCCGCGCTAAACTGGCTGCCTGATTTTTCTGCATTATGTCTGTGCTGCCCGGCTGTGCCGGGCGGCGCCGAGGAAAGGTCACTTTTTCAGGTGGCCTTATTTTTCAATTTAGGGGGTTTTTCCCGGTGCGATACCGTGTGCTCAACAAAAACAGGGAATTCACTCGGGCCTATTCCCGGGGTAAGTCCTTTGTTCACCCCCTGCTGGTGACCTATGTGGTAAAGACCCGCACCAAAAAGCTGCGGGTGGGCATCACTTCCAGCAAAAAGATCGGCAACGCCGTTGCCCGCAACCGGGCCCGCCGGGTGATCCGGGCTGCCATGGCCGCCCAGCTTCCCCCCGACGCCGGAAGCTGGGATATTGTGTTTGTGGCCCGGGGCCGCACCGCCGCCAGCAAGAGCTGGCAGCTGGAAAAGGTGATGCGCCGGCAGCTGATCGCCGCCGGTGTGCTGGCCCCCCAGGACCCGGAAAATGCCGGGCATACGCCATGATCTCCCGGCTGCTGATCTTTCTCATCCGGTGCTACCAGCGCTTCCTCTCGCCCCTTTTGGGCAAAAACTGCCGTTTTGTGCCAACCTGCAGCCAATACGCCATCGAGGCAATCCGCATCCACGGCCCGGCCAAGGGCCTGGTGCTGGCCGTTTGGCGTATTTTGCGCTGCAATCCCTTCGGCAAATGCGGCCGGGACCCTGTGCCGCCCCGGGGAAAATGGCACAACTGAACTTCGTCTACTGTGCAGCGATGCCGGGGCTGCTTGTCTTGCCCGGCGCTGTCACCTGCGCCCTGCGCGCGGCAGGTACCACTGAAAAAAATACGCCTTTGGCGCAGAAAGGCAGAAATGAGTGAACTATGGGATTTTTAGGTTTTCTTGGCGGACCCCTGGGCTGGGTGATGGACCTCATCTACCAGCTGGTCAACAGCTACGGATGGGCGATCATCCTCTTTACCATTCTGGTGCGTCTGGTAATGCTGCCCTTCAGCATCAAGCAGCAGAAGAGCACCGCCCGTATGCAGGCGTATCAGCCCATGATCAACGAGATCAACAAAAAGTGGGCCAACGATAAGCAGCGCCAGAGCGAGGAAATGATGAAGCTCCAGGAGGAGTACGGATTTTCTCCCATGGCCGGCTGTATGCCCATGCTGCTCACCTTCCTGGTGCTGTTCGGCATCATCGACGTGGTGTACAAGCCCCTGCAGCACATTCTGCGCATCTCTTCCACCACCATCAGCGCCGCTGCCGAGGCCCTGGGCATCGCCAGCAACTATATGACCGAGAACACCCTCATCGCCCGCATCCAGGCCGATCCTTCTGTGGCCGAGGGGCTGTTCAGCGCCGAGCAGATCCAGCAGATCAGCAGCTTTAATATGAACTTCCTGGGCATCGACCTGGGCCGCACCCCCGTGCTGAGCCTGGCTCCCGAGACTCTGCCCCTGCTGATCTTCCCCGTGCTGTCTGTGCTCACCATGTTCCTGTCCAATATCATCATGACCCGCATGAGCGGCCAGGAGATGCAGGGAACCATGAAGTGGATGCCCTGGATCATGAGCCTGATGTTCGTCACCTACAGCTTCCAGGTGCCCGTGGCCTTCTCCCTCTACTACACCATCTCCAACCTGGTGATGTGCCTGCAGAGCGTGTTCCTCAAGCTGGTCTATGACCCCGAGAAGATGAAGCAGCAGGTATTGGCCGAGATCGAGGAAAAGAAGCAGGCCAAGAAACGCAAAAAACAGGTGACTGTGACCGACGAGGCCACCGGCGAGACGGTGACCAAGGAAGTGAGCGAGGCCGAGATGATCAAGATCCGACTGGCCCGTGCCCGTGCGCTGGACCAGGAAAAATACAAGGACGAGCGCACCACACCCCTGGCTGCGCCCGCCGATGGGGAGGAGAACTAAGCCATGCGTGAAGTGATCGCGACCGGAAAAACCGTGGAGGAAGCCACCGCCAATGCCTGCGCCCAGCTGGGTCTGAGCCGGGACGAGGTGAGCATCGAGATTCTGGAGATGCCGGTGAAGAAGCTGTTCCGCAGCATTCCCGCCAAGGTGAAGGCCACCAGCCTGCAGGAGGAGGAGCCCGTCGCTCCTGCCGTCCCCGAAGCCCCCAAAGCTCCCGCGCCCAAGGCCGAGGAGCCCAAGGCTGTGAAGGCCGAGCCCAAGGAGCCCGAGGCTCCCCAGGCGGCTCCCGCCGAGCCCGCCGAGGCTCAGCCCGCCGAAGCCCCCAGGGCTCTCAGCGAGCAGCAGCAGGCCAAGGTGCAGCTGGCAGTGGAGTATCTGGCCGATATTTTTGCAAAGATGGGCGTCGCCGACGCCGTTATCACTCCCATCCAGCAGGGTGAAGCCACCGTGCTGAAGGTGGAAGGGGAGAAGGTGGGGGCCCTCATCGGCCGTCGCGGCGAGACCATGGAAGCCCTGAGCTACCTGGCCGGACTGGTTGCCAACCGCGCCGGCGGGGATTACCTCAAGCTGGGGCTGGATGTGGCCGGTTACCGGTCCAAACGGGAAAGCGATCTGGCTGCTCTGGCCCGGCGCATCGGCGCCCGGGTCTTGAAGAACGGCCGCAGCCAGGAGCTGGAGCCCATGAACCCCTACGAGCGGCGCATCATCCACAGCGCCATCAGCGAGATGGAGGGTGTCCACAGCGAGAGCCGGGGCGAAGGCGCCGACCGCCGCGTGGTGATCTACCCCGACAATCCCGCGCCCCGCAGCCGTCGGCCCGGCGGCCGCGGCGGACGTCCCGGCCGGGGCGGACAGCGCCAGGGTGACCGCAACCGGTCCCGCGCTCCCCGCACCCCTGCCCGCGAGTTCGTCGACCGGTCCCAGACCAGCGAAGGGCCCGCCGCACCCCGCCGCACCGAGAGCATCAACGATGCCGAGGGCATGGCGCTGTACGGCAAGATCGAGCTGTAAGGCTTACATACAAAGGGAAAACGGCAGCCTGCCTGGCTGCCGTTTTTTTGTGGGGCGCTGCCCCACGCCCCGCCGTCTTTTGAAAAAGGCGGGCGAAAACTTTCGGACGTGAGGATGGGGGATATGATCGGGGAGATTGTGCAGGTGGTGGTGGACCGGCCTTTGGGGAGTTGTCATCCACAATGGACGGAGCTTTGGTATCCGCTGAATTACGGGTACGTTCCGGGGATTATGGCCCCGGATGGGGGAGGACCCGGAGTAAAGGGAGGCGGCATTGCCCCCCGCCCGGTTTTGTGCTACAATAAATTGTTACCGCAAGTGTGATTTTTCGTGTTTGTGTGTTCGGAAATAAAGGGACACCATAAATACGAAAAGTATAAAATATTAGATTGAATACAAAGAGTTTGCAAAACGCAGATTGGAAAATACGATATATCGAGAAAGAGAGGGAACGCCATGAGCCAGACCATTGCCGCCATCGCCACCCCGCCGGGGCAGGGAGGAATCGCCGTGGTGCGCATTTCCGGCCCCGAGGCCCACGCGGTGGCCGCCCGGGTATTTCAGCCGGTGGGAAACCGCAAGCTGGAAACGGCAAAAGGGTACACGGCCATGTTCGGGCATTTTGTCTGGCAGGGCCGGGTGCAGGACGAGCTGGTGGCCCTCAGTTTCCGGGCGCCCCGGAGTTATACCGGGGAGGACGTGGTGGAGCTCAGCTGCCACGGCGGCGAAGCAGCCCCCCGCCTGCTGCTGCAGGCCGTGGTGGAGAGCGGCGCAGCTCCCGCCGGGCCGGGAGAATTTACCCGCCGTGCCTTTGAGAACGGCCGCATCAGTCTGACCCAGGCCGAGGCCGTCATGGACCTCATCGGAGCCACCGGACGGCAGAGCGCCGCCGTGGCCGCCGCGGCTCTGGAAGGCGCCCTGGCCAAACGGATTCAGGGGCTGCGGGACCAGCTCACCGCCCTGGCCGGGCATCTGGCCGCCTGGGTGGATTTCCCCGAGGAGGACGTGCCCGCCCTGGAGCAGCAAGCCCTGGAATCCACCCTCACCGGCTGCATGGCCCAGTTGGACGCCATGATCCAAAGCTACGGCGCCGGGGCGGTGCTCCGCCGGGGTGTGGATACCGCCATTGTGGGCAGCCCCAACGTGGGCAAAAGCACCTTGCTGAATCTGCTGGCCGGCTTTGAGCGGGCCATCGTCACCCCCATCGCCGGCACCACCCGGGACGTGGTGGAGCAGCAGGTGCAGCTGGGCCAGGTGCGGCTGAATCTCTTCGATACCGCCGGCCTGCGCCAGACAGGGGATCTGGTGGAAGCCGAGGGCATCCGCCGCAGCTATGCCCAGATGGACAAAGCCGGATTGGTTCTGGCGGTGTTTGACGCCAGCCGCCCCACCGATCCTGCCGATATCGAGCTGGCCCGGAAATGCGCCGGCCGCCCGGCTTTGGCCATCCTGAACAAAACCGACCTGGACCGCGCCTTCGACGCCGAAGCCATCCGCCCCTGTTTTGCCGATCTGGTGGAGATCAGCGCCCGGGAAGACCGTTTCCTGCCGGTTCTTGCAAGTGCCATCGAAAAGCTGCTGGGCGTGGCCGCCATCGACCCCGACGCGGGTCTGCTGGCCAGCCAGCGCCAGCTGGAAGCCGCCGTTTCCGCCCGTACCGCCCTCCAGGACGCCCTTGCCGCCCGGCAGCAGGGCTTTGACCTGGACGCCGTGGGAGTATGCATCGACGACGCCCTTCATGCCCTCTATCGCCTTACCGGCGAGGAGGCCAGCGCCGCCGTGGTAGACGAAGTCTTTTCCAAATTCTGCGTCGGCAAGTAAAAAGTTTTCGCCCGCCTTTTTCAAAAGGCGGCGGGGTGCGGGGCAGAGCCCCGCAAAAAAGGAAGGAGTACCGCTATGGACCATCTGGGCGATTATGAAGTGGTGGTGATCGGCGCAGGCCATGCCGGCATCGAGGCAGCCCATGCCGCCGCCAAGCTGGGAGCCAAAACCGCCCTGTTTACCCTTACTTTGGACGGGGTGGCCAACCTGCCCTGTAACCCCTCCATCGGTGGCACCGCCAAGGGCCATCTGGTGCGGGAGATCGACGCTTTGGGGGGCGTCATGGCCATGGCCGCCGACGCCACCTTTCTCCAGAGCCGGATGCTCAATCTGGGCAAAGGCCCGGCGGTGCACTCTCTGCGGGTGCAGACCGACCGCAAGCGCTACCACGAATACATGAAACATCTCCTGGAACGCTGCGAAAATCTGGAACTTAAGCAGGCCGAGATCACCGACATCACCATCGAAAACGGCCGCGTCACCGGCGTTGTCACCCGGCTGGGGGCCTTCTACGGCGCCAAGGCCGTGGTCATCGCCACCGGCACCTATCTGGGAGGCCGCATCTTTGTGGGAGAGGCCAGCTATGCCTCCGGCCCCGACGGCCAGCACGCCGCCAACCAGCTCACCGAGAGCCTGCGGGCCGCCGGTATCCCCCTGCGCCGGTTCAAGACCGGCACCCCCGCCCGGGTCCACCGCCGCAGTGTGGACTTTGACCGGCTGGAACGCCAGCCCGGGGACGAGGAGATCCAGCCCTTCTCCTTCCTCACCAAAGGGGAAATGCATAACCAGGTGGATTGCTACATCGCCTTCACCAACCCCCGCACCCACGAGGTCATCCAGCGCAACCTACACCGCTCCCCCCTCTACGGCGGCAAGATCGAGGGCATCGGGCCCCGGTATTGTCCGTCCATCGAGGACAAAGTGGTGCGGTTTGCCGAAAAGGACCGCCACCAGATCTTTGTGGAGCCCTGCGGCATGAACACCGAGGAGATGTATCTCCAGGGCATGAGCAGCAGCCTGCCCGAGGCGGTGCAGAATGAAATGTATCGTACCATCGAAGGATTTGAAAATCTGGAGATCATGCGCCCGGCCTACGCCATCGAATACGACTGCTGCGACCCCACCTGCCTGGCCGCCACCTTGGAGACCAAGGCGGTGAAGGGCCTGTTCGGAGCAGGGCAGTTCAACGGCACTTCTGGCTATGAAGAAGCCGCGGCCCAGGGCCTGCTGGCAGGGGTCAACGCCGCCCGCAGCGCCCAGGGGAAAGAGGGGGTCACTTTGGCCCGGCACACCAGTTATCTGGGCACCTTGGTGGACGATCTGGTCACCAAGGGCGTGCTGGACCCCTACCGCATGATGACCAGCCGCAGCGAGTACCGGCTGACCTTGCGCCAGGACAACGCCGACGAGCGGCTCACCCCCATCGGCCGGGAGTGGGGACTGGTGGACGACGAACGCTGGGCCGCCTTCACAGCCACCCACGAGGCAGGGGAGAAGGAGCGCCGCCGGCTGGAAACTACCACCATCCGGGCCGCCCAGCTGGAGCAGCCCTTCCGGGCCGCCGGTCTGGAGCCTCCGGGCGTGGGCGGCACCGCCGCCGCCCTGCTGAAACGCCCCGAGGTGAGCTACCGGCTGCTGGCTCAGGTCATCGGCTGGGGGGAGGGCGTGGATAAGCGCACCGCCGGCCGCATCGAGACCGAGATCAAATACGAGGGTTATATCGCCCGGCAGCAGCGGCAGATCCAGGAGGTGAAGCGGCAGGAAGCCACCCTGATTCCCGCCGACTTCGACTACGCGCCCCTGTCCGGTCTGCGGCTGGAAGCCCGGGAAAAGCTGGCCGCCATCCGGCCCGCCAATCTGGCCCAGGCCGGGCGCATCCCCGGGGTATCCCCGGCGGATCTGGCGGTGCTGGCCGTGGCTCTCACCGCCCATCGCCATGGACACAAGGAGGAACAACATGATCAATAAACAGCGTATCATCGAAAAAGCCGCCGCCTATGGCCTGGACATTGCCCCCATTGCCCCGGCCCTGGATCGGTATGCCGAGATTCTGGTGGACTACAACAAAAAGGTCAACCTCACCGCTATCGTAGACCCCGAGGGCATCGAGGACAAGCACTTCATCGACAGCCTGCTTTTTGCGGCCCAGCCGGAAGTGGAGGGAAAATTTGTGGACGTGGGCACCGGCGCGGGATTCCCCGGCGTGGTGGCCAAGCTCTACAAGCCCCAGCTGGAACTGACCCTCATGGAGCCCACCGGCAAGCGGCTGGACTTTTTGCGGTATCTCTGCGGCGAACTGGGCATCGAAGCCGAATTCGCCAAGGAGCGGGCCGAGGAAGCCGCCCGCAAGGCCTGGCGGGAGCAGTTTGACGTGGCCAGCGCCCGGGGCGTGGCCCGGCTTAACATGTTGGCCGAATATTGCCTGCCTTTGGTCAAGCCCGGCGGGGTTTTCATCGCCATGAAGGCGGCCACCGCCGCCGAGGATCTGGCCGAAGCCAAAGGGGCCATTGCCAAGCTGGGCGGGGAATACAGCGAGACCCGCCGCTGCCAGCTGCCCCAGGGGGACGAGCGGAACCTGCTTGTGGTGCGGAAAATATCGCAAACTCCGCCGGTATATCCCCGCAACGGCGGAAAAATAGCAAAAGCCCCCCTGAAATGACAGCCTTTGCCACAAAGGTGTCGATGGAAAATACTGGAAAATGCAGCCGTTTGATGCTACACTGTATGGTAAGAGGACGCAGTGTGGCGCAGCGGCTGTTTTTTTGCACCGCGGCGGCAAAACAGGAAGGGGAAAGGCGTATGCTGGGCAAAAAACCAAAAGAGACGGCGAAAGTGGTGCTGCTGGAACTGGATTCCATCCAGCCCTCGCCCTTTCAGGCCCGGCGGCATTTTGATCCGCAGGAACTGGAGAGCCTGGCGGGCAGTATTGTCCGCAACGGACTGCTGCAGCCCATTTCGGTGCGGCGGCTGGAAAAGAACAAATACGAGCTCATTGCAGGGGAGCGGCGGCTGCGGGCGGCCAAACTGGCGGGACTGGAGCGGATTCCGGCCATTATCACCGAACATGATGATCTCTCCAGTGCGGTGCTGGGATTGGAGGAAAACACCCAGCGCCAGCAGCTCAACTGCTTTGAACAGGCTCGGGGACTGCGGGAGCTCATCCGCCTGTGGGACTGCACCCAGGCCGAGGCCGCCAAGAGGCTGGGGATGGCCCAGCCCACTTTGGCCAACAAACTGCGCCTATTGGTGCTCACCGACGCCCAGCAGCAGCTTTGCCTGGAAGGGAATCTCACCGAGCGCCACGCCCGGGCGGTGCTGGCTTTGGAGGACGCGGAAAAACGCACCGCGGTGCTGGAACAGGCAGCCCGGCGGCAACTGACGGTGCAGCAGACCGAACAGCTGGTGCAGAAACTGTTGCTGCCCCCCACCAAGGCCCGGCGCAGTGTTATGGTGCGGGATGTGCGGGTATTTCTCAACACCGTCAACCACGCCATCCAGGTGATGGTCCAGGCGGGCATCCCCGCCACCGCCACCAAAAAAGAGGAGGAAGGGTACATCGAGTACACCGTCCGCATCCCCACCCACCCCGGCACCTAATTTTTTTTCATCGGTCATGCCTTTGGCTCGCAGTGGGCCAAAGGCTAATTTTTTTCCCTCCGGCTCGGCCAAAGCAATCAGCCCGGCCTTTCTGGCAGGGAGGGAGCCTTTTGTCCAATTCCTGCAAAGTGCCCTTCAATGTTCCACGTGGAACTTTTTCTTTTTTCGGTATTGCCTTTGGCTCGCAGCAGACCAAAGGTTTTTTCTTTTCCTCCGGCTCGGCCCAAGCAATCAGCCCGGCCTGTCTGGCAGGGAGGGGGCCTTTTGTCCAATTTCCTGCAAAGCACCATCCAATGTTCCACGTGGA
>DXDW01000193.1 GCA_019115305.1 Candidatus Anaerofilum excrementigallinarum | reverse complement strand
GGAGGATGTGTCCACCAAGGTGGTCAAGATCATCCAGAGCTATGTGGGCGTGGTGAACAAGATGGTCTGGCGCAAATACTGAGAAACCGGAGGAGCGTATGAGCCGAATCCTTGTGGTCAGTCAGCACTACTGGCCCGAAAACTTCCGGGTGACCGATCTGTGCGAAGGTCTGGTGGCCCAGGGCATCCAGGTGGACGTGCTGTGCGGGCTGCCCAACTATCCCCTGGGCAAATGGTACGAGGGCTACCGCTACACCGGTCCCCGCCGCCAGGAGCACAACGGGGTGAACATCATCCGGGCCGGGGAGATCCCCCGCCGGGGCAACACCGGGCCCATGATCTTTCTCAACTATGTGTCCTGGCCTCTCTTCGCCCTGTTCAGCCTGCCCCGGCTGCGGGGCAAATACGACGCGGTGCTCTGCTACAACACCAGTCCGGTGCTGATGAGCTTCCCCGCCATCCTCTACGCCAAGCTGCACCGGGTGCCCCTGACCAACTATGTGCTGGACATCTGGCCCGAAAATCTCTACTCGGTGCTGCCGGTGAAAAACAAGGTCCTGCGGTCCATCGCCCAGGCCGTGAGCAACTGGCACTACCGCCGGGCCGACCGGCTCATCGCCATGAGCGATTCTCTGCGCCGGCGGCTGGCACAGGTGAGCCGCAAACCGGAGGAAAGCATCGCCGTCATCCCCCAGTACTGCGAGGATTTCTACGCCGCTCCCGCCGATCCGGGCGAATTGGCTGAAAAATTTGCCGGGCGGTTCAATCTGGTGTTCACCGGCAATTTCAGCCCGGCCCAGAGCCTGGACACGGTGATCGAAGCGGCCTGCATCGCCCGGGACAAGGGCGTCGACGACCTGCACCTTCTGCTGGTAGGGGACGGCATGAGCCGCCCGGCCCTGGAGGAACTGGTGCACCGGCGGGGCGCCGAGGATCTGGTGACCTTCTGGGGCAGCGTGGCCCCCACCGAGATCCCCGCCTTCTGCGCGGTGGCCGACGGACTGGTCTGTCCCTTGGCCGACAGTCCCGACCTGGGCATGACGGTGCCCGCCAAGCTGGCCAGCTATATGGCCAGCGGCAAGCCGGTACTGGCCAGCATCACCGGCGAGGGAGCCCGGGCGGTGGAGCAGGCGGACTGCGGTTTTGCCAGCAGCGCCAGCGACGCCCAGGCTCTGGCGGAAAACATACTGGCCCTGCGGGCTCTGCCGGCGGAAGATCGGCAGCGGCTGGGCCGGAATGCCTTTGCCTGGTACCAAAGCCACTATCAGCGCAGCCAGCTTTTGGACAAGCTGCGGGATTTTGTGCTGGAAGGCAGACAATAAGGAGTTTGTGCTTGTCATGAAGATACTTGTGATCATTCCCTGCTACAACGAGCAGGAAAACATCCTGAACACGGTGGCCCGGCTGCGCCAGTGCTGCCCGGGGGTGGACTGTCTGGTGGTCAACGACTGCTCCACCGACAACAGCCGCCAGCTGCTTTTGGATAACGATATCCCCCACATCTCTTTGCCCTGCAACCTGGGCATTGGGGGCGGGGTGCAGGCCGGCTATCTCTATGCCCGGGAAAACGGCTACGACATCACGGTGCAGATGGACGGCGACGGCCAGCATGACCCCGCTTTCCTGCAAACGGTGATCGGACCGGTGGAAAAGGGCGAGGCGGATATGTGCATCGGCAGCCGTTTTCTGGAGAAAAAGGGCTTTCAGACCAGCTTTGCCCGGCGCATGGGCATCCGGCTGCTGAGTTTTCTCATTTTGCTGCTCAGCGGCAAGCGGGTGCGGGATGTGACCAGCGGCTACCGGGCCTGCGGCAAAGCCCTCACCGACTTTTACGCCGACCACTATGCCCAGGACTATCCCGAGCCCGAGGCCATTCTGGCGGCGGTGCTCCAGGGTTTTGCGGTGGAGGAGGTGCCGGTGGAGATGAAGGAGCGCCAGGGCGGCGTTTCCTCCATCCAGGCCTTTTCCAGCATTTACTATATGGTCAAGGTGAGTCTGGCTCTGTTCATCGACCGGCTCACCACCAGCCCGCGCAAAAGGAGGG
This sequence comes from Candidatus Anaerofilum excrementigallinarum, assembly GCA_019115305.1. Lineage (GTDB taxonomy): Bacteria > Bacillota > Clostridia > Oscillospirales > Ruminococcaceae > Anaerofilum > Anaerofilum excrementigallinarum. The sequence goes on along the minus strand of DXDW01000193.1, from coordinate 3,905 downwards.
GAAAAGCATGACACTGGAACTGCAGATCTGGATGCTGCTGGGCGCGGCGGCCTATTTGCTGCTGATCTTCTGGATGCTCAAGACCCACCGGCTCAATGTGCGCTATTCGCTGGTATGGCTGCTGTTCGGCCTGGCTCTGGTGCTGTTTGCGGCGGTGCCCTATGTGGTGTTTGTGCTGCGGGATATCTTTGATATCCAGATGCCTTCCAACCTGGTGTTTGCCATGGTCATCGGGTTTGTGCTGCTGATCTCTCTGAGCATCTCGGCGGCCATCACCGACTTTGCCGAGCGCATCAAGCGGCTGACCCAGACCGTGGCCATCCTGGAAAAGCGGGTGCGCCAGCTGGAAAGCCAGCTGGACCAGGCACGCAGCGACGAGGACGAGCCCCGCTGACGCCGGCTCTGACAGGCGCTGAATCTGGATTTTTTTGTGAGGGGGTTCCCTATGGAACTATTTACCGCCATCGCGGAGTTTTTCCAGCAGGCCAGCTGGGAAAGCTTTCTGAAATTCTGGAACACCGTTCCGCTGCGGGATGCCGAATTCTGGAAAACTTTCTGGAATTCCCTTTGGCCCCGGGACGGGCAGATGAGCTTTCTCTCCTACACCTTCTGGGTGTTTCTGGCCATCTGCGCGGTGCTGTACTACCTTTCCCCCCGTCCTCTCAAGCCGGTGTGGCTGCTGGCCTGCAGCTATGCTTTCTACCTCTATGACGCCGGCGGCATGCAGCTGGTGGCGGTGCTGCTGGGAGCCACCGCGGTCACCTACTGCAGCGGTCTGGCCATTGCGGGGCTGAAAAACATCTGGGCCCGGCGGTTTTTCCTCTGGCTGTCGGTGCTGGCCAGCGGCGGACTTTTGTTTTACTACAAATACGCCAATTTTCTCTCGGACACCTGGGCCGATATTCTGGATCTCTTCGGCCATCGGCCCGCGGTATCCGCGGTACAGCTGCCGGTGATTTTGGGACTGAGCTATTTCACCTTCCAGTCTTTGGGCTATGTCATCGACGTCTACCAAAAGGTCTGCCCGGCGGAAAAAAATCCCCTTTACTACGCTTTGTACGTCAGCTTTTTCCCCTGCATCGTGTCGGGCCCCATCGAGCGGGCGGGGCATCTGCTGCCTCAGCTGCGCAAGCCCGCCCGGTTCAGCTACAACCGCATTGCCGGCGGGCTCTACCGGATGCTGTGGGGCGCCTTTAAAAAGATGGTGATTGCCGGCAACCTGGACCTGTTTACCCGGCAGGTGTTCGGCAATATGGAAAAATACAGCGGCGGAGTGCTGCTGGCGGCGGCGCTGGTCTTCAGCTACCAGCTGTATATGGACTTTTCCGGTTACTGCGACATCGCCCTGGGCGCCGGCCAGGTGCTGGGCTTTGAGCTCATCGAAAACTTCGACCGCCCCTTTGCCGCCCGCAGCTACACCCAGCTGTGGGACCGGTGGCACATCAGCCTCACCAGCTGGTTCCGGGACTATATCTTCACTCCCCTCAGCTTCTACAACCGGGGCCTTTCGGGGGCTCTGGGCAAGCTGCAGGGCTGGTTCAATATCTTCATCATCTTCCCCATCAGCGGCCTCTGGCACGGCGACAACATGGGATATGTGATCTGGGGCGCCCTCAACGGCCTGTTTATGGTGGTGGGCAAGGCCACCGCCAAAAAGCGCCGCAAATGGGCCAAAAAGAATCCCCTCTATCACTCCCGCTTTGTAAAAGCGGTGGTCCAGTGCTCCATCGTCTACCTGCTGTTCACCATCTGCATCGTCTTTTTCGCCGCCTGCTACTACGGGGGCGACGCCGCCGACGGCGCCTATGTGTTCACCCATCTCTTTGCTTCGGGCCGCAGCCTTTCCCGGGCGGTGTTTGCCGACGCGGGTCTGTCCGTTGTCATCCTCTGGGCCGTGGTCATCGGGGCGGTGTTTGTGGAGATCATGGAAAAGCTGGGCCGTCCCCAGCAGCTGATCCGCAAGATCTGGATGCCGGTGCGGTGGGTGATCTACTACGCCCTTATCGCCGCCATTCTGCTGTTTGCCAACTTCGGGGCTTCGGGCTTCGTCTACGGCCAATACTGAGAAAGGAGGCTCGGATTTTTGGAAAAAAACAACCCCAATTGCCGCACCCCGCGCAAAAAAAAGCCTTCTTTCGCCCGCAGATTCCTGCGCGGACTGCTGCGCTGGACCGTGATCCTGTGCAACATCTGCATCAAATGTCTGTTTCTTCTGCCCATCCCCCTGTTTCTCTTGTGGTACAGCTACACCGTGGACCGCAACGGCTGGTTCCAGGGGGAACAGTACGAGCGTGAGGTGGCCCAGGCCATGCTGGCGGGGGAAAACATCTCCCACTTTGAAAAGATGGAGGAACGGGAGATCATCAAGCTATATGCCCAGAACCTCGCCGAGCCTTTGGAGGTCATCTCCATCGGCTCCAGCCGGGTGCTGCAGCTGACCGCCGAGATCGCCGGCAGCGACAGCTTTTTCAACGCCGGCATGATCGGTTCGGAGCAGCCCGACGTCATGAGCAGCTACTACCTCTTTGACCGGGCCGACAAGATCCCCGAAACGGTGATCTTCGAGGTGGACCCCTGGATCTTCAGCTCCTCCGAGGAAGCCCTCACCTATACCCGGGTGGACAAGGCCATGTACAGCGAATTTCTCCACTACGGGCTGGGTCACACCGACGTAGAGGTGGCCCCGGCGGAAAAGAATATGAACTTCTGGGTCTCCCTCACCAGCCCCGCCTTTTTCCGGGAAAACCTGGAATATTATATCGAGAACAAGGAGTCGGGCACCCGTCCCCAGGTGGTGGAAGGGGACGTCTACAACCAGGACACCGAGATCAAAATGGCCGACGGCAGCGTGCTGTATCCCCCTTCCATGCGGGATGCCGACCAGCTGGACATCGACAACACCGCCCTCACCGCCATCAACAACAGCTTTATCAAGTGCGAGGGCTTCGAGACCATGGACCCGGAACTGTGCGGGCTGTTTGACGAGTTCATCCGGTATATGCAGCGCAAGGGCAGCCGGGTGATTTTGCTGCTCACCCCCTATCACCCCATCGTCTACGACCGGGTGCTGGAACAGCCCGAGCGGTACAGCGGCTTTTTTGAGGTGGAAACCTGGCTGCGGGACTATGCCCAGCAGAACGGCCTGGCCCTCTACGGCTCCTACGACCCCGAGGCCGTGGGCTGCGAAAACACCGACTTTTACGACGGCTGGCATGTGCGGGGAGAGGGCATCGCCAAGTATTTCCCCGGTGTGGATAACTGCGTGCCCTACACCGCTCCCGCCGACGGCGCGGGGCTTCATCGGCTGCCCGACCAGGAGACGGCCGAATAAGGGCTTTACAAAGATTTGGCCCAAACTGTACCTGATTGTGGAAGCAAAGACAAGGCAAGACTGGTATGATGGACAGCAGAAGAAGCCAGACCGGCTGCGGCCGGAGAAAGGAGCCTCTCTGTGAAGTATCCCAACCGTCTTCGCCTTGTTTTTTATGCCGCTGCCGCTGTAGGCATGGCTGCGGCTCTGTTTTCCCTGATTTATTCCGGCGCCCAGCCGGTGGCCCCTCTGTTCAAGGCGGGCTGCATCGGCGCGCTGGCCAGCCTGCTGGCAGGCACTGTCACGGTGCGCTGCCCCCACTGCGGCTTTCCTTTAGGTCTCAACGAACTTTTCACCCCCTATTGCCACAGCTGCGGGGAACCTCTGGACCCCCTTTTCCCGCCCCAGCAGCACACGGCCGGATTCCGCCGCCGGTGACGGTCACGTTTTTGCACAAAAAGTTATTGACAAACCCCTTTTTTTCGTTTATTATATTATCCATACTTCATAACCAAATGCGTTGACAGGGATAAAGCGATTCCTTCCGCGTGTTGCAGAGAGCTGCCGGATGGTGCAAGGCAGTGCCGCGTGAATC
>DXDW01000192.1 GCA_019115305.1 Candidatus Anaerofilum excrementigallinarum | reverse complement strand
TGTCTAAAATCCAACGAAAATCAATCGGCGCTTCCCGGCAGCACAGAGGCGCGGTATTCGCTGGGGGTCATATGATAAAACTTTTTGAAGCACACCGAAAAATAGCGCGAATCCGCATATCCCGCCTGCTGGGCGGCGTCCAGCACCTTGACATTGGGGTTGCCCAGCAGCATATGGGCGTATTCCATCCGCTGAGCCGTGAGATATTCGGTAAAGGTCTGCCCTGTTTCCTGCTTGAACAGCTGCCGGAGATAGTTGGGGCTGATAAACAGCGCCGCCGCCACATAATCCAGGGAAAAATCCATGTCCGAAATATGCTCCTGCACGATCTCCGCCACCCGGTCGGCCAAGCGCCGCTGGGGCGGCTCTTCCCCCTGCTGCCGCAGCCAGTAGAGGGAAACGAAGTTTTCCAGGCATTCCCGCAGTTCCGCCAGGCTTTCCGCCGCCATGATCTCGTTTTGGAAATTGGTGAACTCATAGTAGCTCATGGACATATCCGCATCGGATTTTTGCAGGATGGCGTAACACACCCGCAGCACACACATGCGCATAAAGGCTGCGTCCCGAATCCGGCTGTCCTCAAACCAGCCGAACAATTCCTGGCATTTCTGCTGAAAAACCGGCTGGCTTTGGCAGTGCACAGCCGCCGGTATATCCCGCAGCAAAGTTTCCGGCAGTTCCGGACAGGGAAGCAGGCGGCTTTCCAGCACATCTTCGTAGGTGGTCACCGGCATGCTGTGTTCCAAAAAGGCAAACCGCTGGGCCTGCAGACACTGCCGGTAGGAAACCTCCAGCTGGCGCGGTTCGTCCACAATGCGTCCGATAAAAAAGCGCACCGTTTTTCCCAGCATTCTGCGGCACACCACCGCAATGGAGGTGAGCGCATGGCTCAGCATGCAGAACAGCCCGCTCCGCGCACTGTGGGGAGCACAGAAGACGATCACCTGCCGCATGGGGCTGCCCATATGCAGACAGACGGTATACATGGCCCCATAAAAGCGCTGCTCCAGCTGCTGCTGCAAAAGCTGCGCATCTTCGTTCATACCGCTGCACAGCACACAGCAATAGCAATTTTCCGGCCGGATATACACGGCGTTGGCGCCCGTCAGTTCCGGCGGCTGTTCTCCCTGCACTGCGGCGCGGAAATACCGCTGCAATTCCATCTCATTGTTTTTCTGGGTATTGCTGCGCAGGGTATCGATCTGCTGCCAGCGCAGGGCCTGCTCGTCCAGCTCCCGGGAAAACTGCTCCAATGCTTTTACCAGCTTGGAAGTATCCAGGGGCTTGAGGAGATAGTCGCTCACTCCCAGCCGCATGGCCTGTACGGCGTACTCAAACTGATCGTACCCGCTGAGCACCAGCAGCTTTGCATCGGGCAGGATGTCCGACAAACTTTCCAGAAACTCCAGCCCGTTTACATGGGGCATGGTGATATCGGTAAGCACAGCATCGGGCAAAGTATCCTGAGCCAATTTCAGTGCTTCCCGTCCATCCCGGGCCAAAGCCACCACCTGCCAACCGGGACAGTGGCCGCGAACAAAATCCGCCACCCCTTCCCGGATACTTTCTTCATCGTCCGCTATCAATAAGCGATACATATTGCTCCACCTCGTTTTCTCCTATACACGGCAGCTGTACCGTGGCTGTTGTGCTTTTGCCGTATTCGCTGGTCAGCTTCAGCCCGTATTCCGCTCCGAAATACAGCCGAATGCGCTCATTCACATTGAAAATCCCATATCCCTCTCCGCTCACCGACAGCCCCCGGGCCAGGTCTGCCTGCAGCATGGCAAGCTTTGCGGGCGGGATACCCGGCCCGTTGTCCTCCACACAAAGCTCCAGCCTGCCTTCCTTGGCGCAGCCTGTAATGCGGATAAAACCGTTTTCCTCGCTTTCCTTCACCCCGTGGTAGATGGCGTTTTCCACCAGCGGCTGCAGGATCAGCTTTACGGTGTACAAAGGCAATATTTCCTCTTGGATCGAAATTTCGTAATTCAGTTTCTCTCCGTACCGCAGCTTTTGTATCTGCAGATAGCTGTGTACATGCTCCATCTCCTGCTGCACCGTAATTATCTCCCGCCCCCGGCTGAGGCCTATGCGGAACAGAGTGGCCAATGCGGTGGTCATGCAGCTGATGTCACGCTCCCCCGCCTTCTCGGCCTTCCAGCGGATGGAATCCAGGGTATTGTAGAGAAAATGGGGATTGATCTGGGCCTGCAGCGCTTTCAGCTCCGCCCGTCGCTTGAGCTGCTGCTCCAGGCTGACCCTCTCTTTTTCCTCCTGCAGACGGGCGATGTAGTGTTCTTTTTCTTCCAACAGGGTGTGTATATGCGCCAGCATGCTGTTAAAGCTCTGGGCCAGCGCGCCGATCTCGTTTTTATACGGATATACAAATCCGTTCATATCGTTTTGGTATTCCACGCTGTGCATGCGCTGTGCCAGACGGGAAAGGGGCTGGGTCACGCTTTGTACCAGCCGCAGCAGCGCCAGCAGCAAAGCAAGCCCCGCCACCAGGCTGACAACAAAAAACACATTGCGTATGTCCCGCAGCTGTCCCACAATGGCCTTTTCCGACTGCAGGTATATCAGGGTAGCCGGCGCACTTGCCAGCGGACGGCTGGCTGTGAGATATTTTTGATTTTCAAACTCTATTTCGGTAAATTCCTGGGAGGCGCCGAGGATCTTTTCCATCTGGACCGCATCTGCGGCCACTGCCTGGGATATTCCGCTTTTGGGATGGGTCATCAATCGGCCGTTTTCATCCACCAAAAACACATCCGAACCGTCCTGGGACACAATATCCTGCAGGTAGCTGGTAAAACGGGCCACATCGATATTGGCAAGGAGCACACAGGGCGAGCCGTAGCCGTCCACCGAAAACCGGTACATGACCGGCAGCACCTCCCGATGGGTGATGAAGATTTCGTCCTGCTGGATGGGAGCCCAGAGAATATCTTCTTCGCTCTGTTCCAGCTGTGTCCAGAGGGCGGATGCCTCAAAGGAATAACCCGGAGAGGTCAAAACGCCCATATCGGTAAAGTCCCCCTTGGGGGTATAGAGAAATACCGAGCTGATCAGCGGTTCGGTCACCTTATGCAGGGAAAGGCAAGGCGACAAAAGGGACATGGCTACTCCGCTGGCCGAATCCTGGTCACTGAGCAGATAATCCGCCACTGCGTCGGAAAAGCTGGGGTCCAGCCGGATATAGAAAAGCCGCTCCACTACATTGCGCAGCTTGGCATCCATATAGGTCTGGATCTGTGTCAAGGTGGCACCGGCCGTATTTTCTGCCTGCTGTTTGGTGGCGCTGGCCACATATTGGTACAGCGCAGCCTGGCAGGCAAGCAGCACCACCAACAGCATGGTGAGCACCAGCAGCCCCAGTTTTGTGCGCAGCCGTGCATTTCTGTAAGCATCCAAAAATTTCCTCATGTCAGCAACCTTTCATACCAACGAAGAAATCCTGTCCGCACAATCCGCGGACACAAACAGCCAAAAGAGAACCCTTTTGCAAGAGCTCTCTTTTGGCAGCTTGAAAGCGTTATTTTGTGAGATCCTGATTCAACGGATCAAAATTGGGATAGACGATCCGCTCGGCGCCCTCGGCCACCACTTTGTCGTAGGCGGCGTTATAGCGGGTGTTCAGATCCTCGATGGCGCTGTCGATATCCGTCATTCCAAAGATGCATTCCACACACACGGTGTAGTAGTCTTTTCCTTCCACAATCACGCCGGAAGGCAGCGGCGGCCAGTTCTGGTCGTACTCGTTGATGTCGAGATTGGGCATTTCTTCGATAATGGCCGGCTGTTCCACATTTTCCACCGCGCTGGGGATCATAACTGTGCCCAGTCCTTCGGTGTGGTAGGGGCCCATCACCTCATCGCTGTGCAGGAATTTCATTACTTCCCACGCCTCGTCGGGATGCTCGGTGGCGGGATTAATGGCCAGATTGGAGCCGCCAAACCACAGCTGCTGCTTACCCTTTACCTCTCCGGTCACTGTGGGCAGCTGCGCGCAGTTCCAGTTGATGTCGGTGGGGAACTGGCTGGTATAGACACCCGGCTCCGCATGGCTCACCGAGATATACATGGCGATGTTTCCGGCGGCAAACTGGGAGCGCAGTGGGTCGATATCCAAAGATTCACTGCCCGGGAAGGCTACGCCGGTGGCAAACATCTCTTTGTAGGCTTCCAAAACCGGCTTATAGCTGGAAAAATCATAGGTTCCGGTCTTGTAATCGAATCCGTTGCGGGTACCACCGCTGCGCATGACGATCATATCAATGGAGCGGCCCACCGATGTGGCAGCCGACTTGAAGTTGCCGGAAAATCCGTAGATTCCCTCGCTGCCCAGCTTTTCGGTGATGAGCTTGGCATCGGCCACCAGTTCGTCCAAAGTCTGCGGCGGCTCTTCTATGCCCACGCGGTCGAAGATATCCTGGTTATAGAACAGGCGGGAGGCCGAGGCTGTATAGGGCAGCGAGTAAATGCCGTCACCCAAAGCGTTGATGCCCTCCACAAAGGCCCCTTCACCAAAACGCGCCCGGTATTCCTCGTCCATGTAAGGCGCCATATCCATCGCCTGGTGCTTTTCGTTGACGACTACCTCCAAAGTATCCAGTCCCGAAAGCTGGTAGACATCCGGGGCGGTGTTGGTGCTGAAGGCCAGATCCAGCATCTGGCTGTAGTTGTCGGCATACACCTGGAAATCGATGTAGATGTTCTTGTCGTTGGTTTTGTTGAATTCCTCGATCAGCGGGGTCATGTACGCCTGGTCGTGCCGGTTGGTGGTCCAGTAGGAAATGGTGATCTTTCCTTCCGCTTCGGCGGGGGCCGAGCCGGACGACGCGCCGGCTGCCGACGAACCATTGGTCCCGCCGCCGCATGCGGCAAGAGAAACTGCCATGGTGCCGGCCAGTGCTGCCGCCAGAATCCGTTTATACTGTTTCATGCCTTCTCCTCCTTTTAAGTCAAACTGCGGATTGGTCTTCCGCCCGTGATGTTGTTATCATCATATTGTTTTTGAGGGAAATTGGAAAGAGAAAATCTTACAAATCGATGTTGGATTTTTTCAGGTTTCTGGAAAGAAAAATTCTATATGTTTCAAACGGTCATTCCAGCCGCGCCGGGTCATACCAGATCAGAACGCGCTTGTACTGATATCCGATCCCGCTGTGCAGCGCGTTGCCCCCCGGTTCTCCCTTGGCTTTTCCGCTGAGCAGATTGTCGGTGGCTTCGATATAGTCCAGGATCATGGTCTTGTCCCATTTATCCAAAGCGTCGTGACCCAAACAGATAAAATCAAATTCTCCTTCCCGTTCCCACAATTTGCGCATGCTCTGGTTATACACCTTTACGGTGCTGCTGGACTCGCCGCAGTTCAAAAGCAGGCTGTCGTTTGCCATATCTCCTGTGAACAAAAGTCGGTTTTCTCTGTCCAGCATGCATACCGAGCCCATGCTGTGGCCGGGAGTATGGATCACCTCCACGGTGCGCCCGCCCAGATCGAACAGGGTACCTTCTTCCAGGGGAAGCCGCGTCACAGGGCCGTTTTTTTGTACCAGCGCCAAAAGCTCTTCTTCGCTGGCTTCGGGATTGCGCACCGGGCCTCTGGTTTTTGCATACCATTCCCGCGCCTGTTCCCCTTCCCGGTATCCTTCTTCCGAAAGCGGAATATCCAGCGGATGGATGTATACCGCCGGGAAAAGGGCGGCGGCGCCGTCGTGGTCAAAATGCCCATGGGTTATGGCCACCGTAAGGGGCTTGTCGGTCAGTTGGGCTACCGTCTGCGCCACATTGCCGATGCCGGTGCCGCAGTCGATGAGCAAAGCCGCTTTGTCTCCCTCCAAAAGGTACATATTCACCAGCTTGTACTCGCTGATCAGCCAGGTGCGCGGAGCAATCTCGATCACAGGTCTTGTAAGCATACAAAGCATCTCCTTTTTTGTTGATATGGGTATGTTTATTCTGCATGTCGGTCCAGAAAATCCAAAAATCGCATCCAGTCCCAGCGGGTGAGGGCATGTCCGCCTTCCCGCCGGTGGTAACCGATACCATGATCCGCCAGGGGTCTGCCTGCATCCGGCGGGCAGGATGGCAAATCTGTGGGTTCAAACAGATTCCAGGCCTGGCTGGCCGCCTTCACGCCCTCCCATTCCGCATCGGGGTCGCTCCAGGCGTCCTGGGTGCCGCTGGTCACATAACAAAGGCGCGGGGCCACACAGGCCAGCAGCATATGCTGGTCCAGGGGAAGCTGCTCTTCCTTCCAGGCATACTCGGCATAGCGGGGACAGAACCAATGGGGAAACATGGCATTGATAAACGCCAGGTTTTCGCCTTTTTTCCCTCTGGATACCGCTGCGCCGGTGCAGCCGGAATTGTTTACCAGAACACCCCGGACTCTTTCATCCTGGGCCGCGCACCACAGCGCCGCTTTGCCTCCCCGGGAATGGCCGGCCACCGAAATCCTTCCGCTGTCGATGCGGGGATGTCCCCGCAGCACATCCACCATGCGGCTGGCGGCAAAAGCCCACATGCCCAGAGCTCCCCAGTCATCCTCCGGCCGCTGCTCTCCTGTTTCGGAAAAAAGGCGACCCAAGGCTCCGGGAAACCGGGCGCGGTCGTCCGGCTGGGCCTCGCTGGCGTAAAAAGCCGCCGCCGCATATCCACGGCTGATGATGTCCTCTACCGGCCAATATTCGCTGTTCTGATCCGTATCGATATCCAGCAGCACAGGGGCAGGCGCTCCGTTTTTGTATCGCGCCATCATGCTTTCCACCTGCTTTCTCCAGGGGTCAGGGGCTTTGGAGAGCATATCGGCCATTTTCTGTTTATCCGGGGGAGTTCCGGCCTGCGGGGTTTTATCGTGATTGCAGATCAAAAGGACAGCCGGTGCCTTTCTGTCTGCGGCAGGAAGCACCAATGCCAGATGAAGCACACAGCTTTTGTTTTCCACCGAAAGGGTCACCTCATACCATTCCCGTATCCCCTTGCCGCCAAACGCTTTTTCGGTGTGCAGAAGCTGGCTTCGGACAGCGCATTCTGCATCGGGAGTTTTCCCAAACACATGAGTTTCGAACAAACGGCATATTTCCCTGCGCCGGCGGTCCCAATTTTCCGCACTGGTACCGGGAAGATAGATTGCAGGCAAACAATTTT
>DXDW01000191.1 GCA_019115305.1 Candidatus Anaerofilum excrementigallinarum | reverse complement strand
GATGGGCTCGCCCAAAGCGTTTACCACACGGCCCAGCATGGCCTCGCCCACCGGTACCGACAGAACCCGGCCGGTGCGGCGCACCGCAGTGCCTTCCCGGACGTCGTTCTGGTCGGAGAGCAGGGCCACCGACACGGTCTCGTCCTCCAGGTTCTGGGCCATGCCGTAGCTGCCGTCCTCAAACTGCAGCAGCTCGCTGGCCATGCAGTTGCGCAGGCCATAGACCCGGGCGATGCCGTCGCCCACCAGGATCACCGAGCCGGTCTCGGTCATCTCCACCCGGGAACGGTAGTTTTTAATGCGTTCCTTTATGATATTGCTGATTTCTTCGGGGCGTTGTATCATTCATCCATCACTTCTTTCAATTCGCGCAAGCGGTGGCGCAGGCTGCCGTCCATCACCTTGCCGTCCATATAGATCACCAGGCCGGCTATGAGGGAGGGGTCCAGACGGCACTCCAGCAAAACCGAGTGCCCGCTTGCCGCTTCCAGTTTTTTCTTGATCTCCAGCTGCTCTGCTTCGGTAAGCTCCACGGCGCTCACCACCCGGGCAGAGGCGATGTTCTGCCGGCGCTGCAGCATTTCCCGGAACTCCCGGGCGCAGGTGACAAAGCTGCGGATATGCCCCTTTTCGCACAAAAGCTGGGCAAAGGAGAGCAGATGCTCCTGCACCAGATCTCCGAAAATCTCCTGCAGCGCCTGGGTGCGCTCCTGTTTGGGAATGGTGGGGGCTGCCAGGTATTCCACCAGCTCGGGATTCTGGACAAAGGCGTCCTCCATGATGTCCAGAGAGCGGGAAAATTCCTCGGCCAGCCCGGTCTCCTCGGCCAGCATAAACAGGGCCGCGGCGTATTCCTTACTGATCTCGGTCATCGTTCTCACCTATCTGGTCCACAAAGGCCTGGATGATATCGTGGTGGTCCTGCTGGCGGATCTCCCGCTGCAGCATCTTTTCTGCAAGCTGGGTGGACAGATCCACCAGCTCGCGCTTCATCTCGTCCGCGGCCTTGCGGCGCTCCAGCTGGGCCTCCGACTCAGCCTGCCGCACAATGCCGTCGGCCCGCTCCTTGGCGTCGGCCACGATCTGGTCGCTGCGGCGCTCGGCCCGGGCGGCGGCGCTGCGCAGCATCTCGTCGGCCTGCTGCTTGGCGCCGGACATGGTCTGTTCCCATTTTTTCTGGTTGGCCAGGGCATCTTCTTCGGCCCGGGCCGCCTGCTGGTATTGCTTGTCCAGATCCTCCTGCCGCTGTGCCATGACCTTTTTCACCCGCTGGAACAAAAACTTTTTCAAAATCAGATACAGGATCACAAGGTTGCACAGGGAGATGAGGATCTGCCATAGATTCAGCGATATAACCGCCAATGATTGCATGATCGATCCACTCCTACAAATGCTGTCAGCCGATGGCGGTCATGAGAATGTCCACAAAGCGGCCGGGCGCGAAGAAGATCAGCAGAATGGCGATAACCAGCGCGTACAGACCGGTGGTCTCGGCGATGGCGCAGCCCATCAGCATGGTGGTGGTGACGTCGCCCTTGCACTCGGGCTGGCGGCCGATGGCTTCACAGGCTTTGGCAACGGCGTTGCCTTCACCGATACCAGGGCCGATACCGGCGATCATGGCGGCGCCGGCGCCCAGTGCGCAGCAGCCCAGAATAATACCAATAGCGAGTTCCAACATAATCGTATACCTCCGTTAGTTTGTGTGTGGTTGTGTTTTGCGCTGTTTGCGGGCCTGCCGCTGGGCATAGACGTCAGCGGGGAAGGCGCCGGCTACATACAGCATGGTGAGCATGGCGAAGATAAAGGCCTGCAGGTAGCCGCTGAACAGATCGAAGTACACCGACAGAATGGCCGGCAGACCGATCTGCAAAAGGGGAAACTGCCCCAGCACTCCCGGCAGCCAGCCCAGCACGATGGCCGAAAGCCCCTGCAGAGCGGTGGCCACCAAAGCCGAGATGATGCTGCCCGACAGCACGTTGCCGTAGTGACGGAAGGCCATGGACACCGGGGTGGCCACCTCGCTGATGACGTTCAGAGGGGCCAGCAGCGGGGGATCGGCAAAGGCTTTCAGGTACTGCACCGGGCCTGCTTTAAAGCGGTAGAAGGTGATGAGGAAAAAGACCAGCAGCGCCCAGCCGCCCACCACATTGAGGTCCGAGGTGGGGGGGTACAGGCCGATCAGGGACAGCAGGCTGGAAAAGGCGGAAAGGGCGAGGATGGCGGCGATAAAAGGGGCAAAGCCCTTGAAATACTCGCCCATGTTCTGCCGCACCAGGCCGTCTGCCTTTTCCACGATCCACTCGGCCGCCAGCTGCCGCCGGGTCTGGGCCTTGGGGGCCAGGCCGTGGGTGAGGTAGAGGCACAGCCCCAGCACCGACACCATCACCAGCCAGGAATTCACCTGGGATTCGGTAATGGGCAGCTCCTGAAAGGGCAGAGGAATAGTACAGTAGATATAGGCGCCGGAAATCTCCAGCCCGCCGGACACCGGCTGGGTGAGCACCTGCAGGGCGATTCCCGCTACCAGGGGCAGCAGGATCATCCCCAGCAGGCAGAGATCCACCAGCCGGAAAAGCTTGCTTTTCGTGTTCATAACCAATCACCTCCCGGGTTGTTGTGTTTCATTCAAATCCTCCTTTCCCTTGAACATTGGCCGAAAAGCAACCGCTATACGCGGAAAAAACAAAGGAAGCAAAACAGTGACCAGATGGAAGCAGGGCAGAGCCACCCCCACCGCCGCCACCACAAACAGCCCCAGGCTGCGCAGCTGCTGAGAAGCGCGCATGGTTTTGGCGGCGTCGGCCTGGTCCTGGGTCACGGCCTTCTGGACGCTGCGGCCCATAAGGAAAAAATTGCCCACGGCGGCGCATCCGCTGAGCAGGTTGCCCAGCAGCACGGTGTAATCCCACCAGCCGGCCACCAGAAAGACAAGCTGCGTAAGGGCGCTGAGGGCCAGCACCCAGCGGGCGATATATAAGGTTTCCCGCCGTACCGTTGCATCTGCATTCATAGAAAAATCCGTCCTTTTCAGGGGTTGTATTCCTCTTTCGCCGCCAGCCGCACAGGGCCGGGCGGACGAAGAAGAAAGATTGAGAACATTATAAAGTATTTTACCCAATAAAATAATCAAAAGAGGAAAAAAACTATAAAAAAATCCGTTCATTCGTTAAAAATTTAACTCATCCGCCGAAGACCCGGAATCGCTGCCCCGGAAAAGGGCAAAAAAAGACCCGGCCGGCTGCCAAAAGGGGCAGCTGGCCGGGGAAAATTCAGCTTTCGGTCTGGGGAAGCTGCCGGGGACTGGAGCCGGCAGGGGCGTGGTTGAGGATCTCCTTGCGGAATACCTCGGCTTCCAGGGGACGGTCGAAGAAAAAGCCCTGCATCAGAGGGACCCCCATCTGGCGCAGCAGGTCGACGATCTGCTGGTTTTCCACCCCTTCCACACACAGATTCAGGTGGAGGGTCTGGCTGAGGTCGTACAGGCAGCGCAGGATGATGCGGTGGTATTCCTCGGTTTCCAGATGCTGCACATACTCCCGGTCCACCTTGATCTGGCTGATGGGCAGCCGGCGCAGGTAGTTGAAGCTGGAATAGCCGGTGCCGAAATCGTCCAGGGCTACCCCCACCCCTTTCAGCATCAGGGCCTGGCAGAACTGGTTGGCGATCTCGAAATTCTTCACCAGAGAGGTCTCGGTGAGTTCGCAGACCAGCCAGCGGCAGTCCAGCCCGGCGGACCGGCAGCAGCCGGTGATGTGGTCCACCAGGTTGGCGTCGGACACCTGCTGGGCCGAGATGTTCACGTTGATGTAGGCGGGCAGCCCCATCTTGTGCCAGCGGGCGCATTCTTTAATGGCCTGCTCGATGACCCAGCGGCCCACCGGAATGATCATGTCGGAAAATTCCAGGGTCTCGATGAGCTCCATCTGGGTCAGATTGGGCAGTTCGGGGTTGCTGTACCGCAGCAGGGCCTCGGCCCCGTGCCACACCGGGCGGTCGTTCTGGTATTCCACCACCGGCTGGTAGACCAGACGGAAATGCTGCATGCCGTGGTCGATGTCCTTGCGCAGCTCGTTTTCCAGCAGGTATCGCTTGTTGAGGGTGGCGGTGCTTTCGCTGCGGAAAAATACCGTCTGCTGGGAATCGGACCGGGAATGGAGCTGCAGGGCGGTGGTGGCGTTTTTGATCAGTTCCTCTCCGGTGCGGCCGTGGAGGGGATAGATGGCCACGCCGATGCGGGCGCGGATATAAATAGTGTGCCCCTCGATGAGCCGGGGACAGCTGAGGTACATCTCAAAGGGGGTCAGCTTTTCCAGAATCTCCGCCGGGTCGCTCTGGGGCAGATGGATGAGAAATTCGTCCCCGTCCAGCCGGTAGAGGCCCAGATTGTCGGTGATGTACAGCTGCAAAATGCGGGAAAACTCCTGCAGAATGGTGTTGGCGAAGCTGTGGCCGAAAATCTCGTTGAATACCTTGAAATTGCGGATGTCCACGCAGAGCACGCTGCCGGTGGCGTCGGGATGGCGGGCCAGATACTCGGACATCTCCTTTTCGAAGCAGTGGCGGTTTTTCAGGCCGGTGAGCATATCGTAATACAGCATCTGCTGCATCTGCTCGTCGATGCGCTTTTTCTCGGTGATGTCCATGAGGGAGCCGGCGATCATCAGCGGGTTGCCGGCCTGGTCGTGCAGCCCCTTGCCGTGGCAGCTGATCCACATGATCTCGCCGGTTTTGGTCATCACCCGGTATTCGGCGGTGTGGTAGTCGCTTTTGCCGGTGAGAAAGGGAGTGAAGGAATCGAGAAAAATTTTGCGGTCCTCGGGGACAATGAAGCTCAGCACCCGGTCCATGGCGTTGGAGAAGGTGGCCGATTCCAGGGGCAGTACGTCCATAGCCTTGGGGGAAAAGGTGCAGACGTTGTTCACCAGATCCAGCTGATAGATGTAATCGGTGCTGCCTTCCAGGATCAGCTGGTTGATGGACTGGGCGTGCTTGAGCTGCTGGATCACATCCTCCATCCGCTCGTCGTACTCGTGCATCAGGTCGAAGTTGATGTGGCAGATGCCCAAGGCCATGCCGGGGATCGCCAGAGGGATCATCACCACCAGAAAGTTGGTGATATGCCCGTCCAGCAGGATGTTCAGATGGCTGTCGGTCTTGGAGGTGCGGTTTTCCCGCAGCCGGTCCACATCCCGCAGAAAGATCTCCCGGCTGCGGGGGGTGAACAGCTCGGCCAGCCGGGCCAGCGAGACCCGGGCAGGGGGCTGGGAGCTGCCCTTATACAGCAGGTGGGCCACATGCTCGCTGAGATGAAACTCCCCCTTGTTGTAGTCCAGCAGAAAGCAATCGTTGGTCAGTACCTCGGGCCAGCAGCCCAGCTCGGTGCGGTCCTGTATGGATCGGAAATCAAAATACCCTTGGTCCATTGTTCCGGCTCACTCCTCATTCGTCCTCGAAAAAAGGCCGCCCGCTGCGGGCGGCAAGCCCTGTCCTGCGTACCGGCCGCAGCGCGGAAAGCGATGGGACGGTGTGAAAATAGTTTGTATAAGTATACCATAGATTGCCGTCGGTGTCATGGAAAACTGCAAAAAAGCCGAAAAAACAGCCGAAAAATGCCGCTTCCGGCCCCGGCAGACAAGGGCGGCCGCCCCTTACAGCTTGAGGATGCGCAGCTGGTCGCCGGCCAGTTTGAGCCGCATTTTCCAGCCCATTTTGGGCAGCGGCCAGGGGACGAAGTCCAGCTGCTCCTGGCCGGGGGCGGGAGCCGGAGCGGGGTAGATCTGATCTTTGTGGAGGCTGGGGCAGTCGATCCACACCCCACGCAGAGACAAAACGCACCGGGTGAGGGCCATGCGCACCGCCTGGAAACCGAAGTGGAAAAAGGCCTGGTTTTTCAAAGAGAGCAAAGGGAAGGGGATGCCCATGGCCGCGGTGGCCGCCAGCATGCAGACCGAAGGGCTGCAGCAGCCTGGGGTGCGCCATTTGGCGGCGTCGGCCAGGTTTTCGGCGCAGTTACCCAGGGTGAGCAAAGGCAGTTCCAGCGCCCGGACCTCCTTTTCGGAATAGGGCTTGCCGGTGCGGTCGAACCACCAGCGCTGGCCGCCCCATTCCACGCCGCTGCCGATGACCACCGCCAGCGCCCGGCTCTGGTCCTTTTTGGGGGCGTAGACCACATATTCAAAGCCCGAGCGCAGAGCCGCCAGACAGCCGCCCCGGCAGGCGCCCTCCAGCTGGCGGGCCAGCTCCGGGGTGACGGAATAGGGGTCCTGGATGCGGGGAGCGTGGGGCAGGCTGTGGCCGGCCAGCACCAGCACATTGGGAAAATGCCGGTGGAAGGGCTCTCCCAGCAGGCTGGCGTCGGCGGCGCGGAAATGGAACACCGGCGCTTCGCCGTCCAGCTGGGCCTCGCCATGGAAAAAGCCACGCTTTTCCGCCTGGATGAACAAAGGGATGGTGTCGGGGTCAAAGCCCATGATCCGGGTACCCACCCGGTCGGTGGCCACCGGGTCCACCCCGGCAATCAGAACCCGGCTGTCCACCGGGTCCACCGGGGCGGGGGTGTTGCCCTCGCCGCCCACCAGGCCGTCGATCAAGGTGAGATGGGGCCGGATGAGGTAGAGCAGATCGGTGAGCTTTTCGTCGATGAGGTAGTTG
>DXDW01000190.1 GCA_019115305.1 Candidatus Anaerofilum excrementigallinarum | reverse complement strand
CCGGGATAATTTGAAACATTTTAGTGGTTACTAAACTGAGAAGCGCAGCAACCTCGCTTTGAGGTCCGCCAAAAGGCTCACAGCTTGGCCACCGTCTCGCAGGCGCCGCGCACGGCTTCCAGGGCGTTGCGGGGAGAACTGGCATCTCCGATGCAATACACCTCCGGGAAGGCATCTTTCAGCTGTTGGTACAGGGCATTCTCCGCCCGGTAGCCGCAGGCATACACGATATGGGTGAGGTTTTCCAGCTTCTGGGTCTGGCCGCCGCAGTCCAGCTGCGCCCAATCGGAACCCACGGCGCAGAGCTTGCAGTTTGTGAGCAGCTTCACCGGCATGGCCGCCAGCCGCTTCATGGCCGGGACATAGTTGTTCACCACCATATCGCCGCCCACCTTGTCGGTCATCTCCACCAAAGTCACCTGCAGGGGATCGCGCTGGTTCTGCACCAGATATTCGCACAGCTCCAGACCTACCATACCGCCGCCCACTACCAGCACATTGCCGCCGGGAATGACCACCTGGCCGGCGAGCACCCGGTCGGCGGTGAGGGCATCGGCGGGGTCCAGCCCCTCCACCGGGGGCAGCTGGGGCACCGCGCCGGTGGCCACGATCACCACGTCGGAGTGGTACTGCTCCACGGTCTGCGGATTGGCTTCGCAGCCCATCTGCACCGTTACATTCAGCCGCTTGAGCTCCTTTTTCAGGAACTCCACCCACTTGCTCACTTCCTGTTTATGGGGCGGCACACAGGCGATATTCAGCTGTCCGCCCAGACACTGGCTGCGCTCCAGCAGAACGGCCTCGCAGCCCCGCATGGCGGCATACCGGGCCGCAGCCATGCCGCCGATGCCGCCGCCGATGACCAGCACCCTCTTCTTCTGGGCGCAGGGGGTCATGGCCAGCTCCCGCTCCCGGCCTGCCGCCGGGTTGATGACGCAGGTGGCCTTGCGGCGTTTGGTCTGTTCTCCGATGCAGCCGATGCCGCAGGCTGCACAGGGGGCGATCTCGTCAAACCGGCCTTGCTGGGTTTTGTTGACAAATTCCGGGTCGCTGATCAAGGCGCGGCCCAGCACCACGGCGTCCACATCCTGCTCCACCAGCTTCATGGCCAGGCGGGGTTCGTTGATCTTGCCCACCAGGATCACCGGCACGGTGGATACCTCCCGGATGGCTTTGGCTTCGGTTAGATTCAGGGCCGCTGGCTCTCCGTTGCAGGGAATGATCTTGTTGCACTGCTCGTACTGGGTGCCGCCGCTCACCTCAAAGGCGTCCACGCCGTGGGCGATGAGACTGGGCACCAGGCTGCGGATATCCTCCACCGTGTTGCCATGGGGGTCCCGCTCGCTGCCGCTGATGCGCAGGATTACCGGGAAGTCCCGGCCGCAGGCCTCCTTGATGGCGTCCAGCACCTCATACAGCAGCCGGGCGCGGTTTTCCAGGCAGCCGCCGTAGCAGTCGGTGCGCTTGTTGCGCATGGGGGACAGGAAGGACCCCAGCAGCATATAGGCGTGGGCGCAGTGCAGCTCGATGCCGTCAAATCCGGCCTGCTTGGCCTGCAGGGCTGTGCGGGCATAAGCCTGGATGATACCGGGAATCTCCTCCAGGGTCAGCTCCCGGGTCTTTTGTCCCATGGAGTTGAGATAACTGCTGCTGGCCACCGGCGGAACACCGAAAAAGGCACTGATGCTCTCGGGGCCCGGATGGGTGATCTGGGGGATCACCTTGCAGCCATAGGCGTGGATGGCCTGGGTAAACCGGGCAAAGGCGGCGACGCTTTCTTCGCTTCTGAAACAGAGGGTATTGCCCAGATAGGGCACCCGGGGGTCGACGCTGAGGGCGTCCAGAATGATACAGCCCACCCCGCCTTTGGCCCGGGCCTCCCAGTAATCCTGCATGGCCTGGTTGACGCAGCCGTCCTGGCTTTCGTATCCCAGGGACATGGGAGCCATAAAGGTTCGGTTTTTCAGGGTCATGGACCCAATGCGCAGTTGCTCAAACAATCCGGCCATTTTTTAATCCTCCTTACAGTGTACGGGCTGCGTCGAAGCCTTCGGCCACGGCGTCCAGGGCCCGGCGCGCCTGTTTGGCGTCTCCCACCTTGGTGCAGGGGATGCCCAGCTCGGCGCAGGCCTGCTCCAGGGGAGTGCAGTCGTTGGGGCGGGAACCCACCGCCACCACCACATTGCGGCAGGGAATGGTGACTTCGCCCTCTTTGCCGGCGCAGACTGCTCCGGTTTCGCAGAGCTTTTCAAACCGGGTATCGGTGAGGATCTCCACGTTCAGCGCCCGCATTTTGCCCATTACCGTAATGGCGCGCAGGCTGCCCAGGTCCTTGCCGGCCTTTTCGGCCATCTCCACCACATGGACCTTATTGCCCCGGGTGGCGAGGAAATCGGCCACTTCCAGGCCCACCAGGCCGCCGCCGATGACTACCGTTTCCCCCTCGATGGTTTCCAGTCCGTCCAGCACCTCGTTGGCCACAGCCACCCGGACGGTGTCGGTGGACTCCACGGGCATCCGGATGGGACAAGCGCCCACTGCCAGAATCACGGCGTCGGGTTTGCCCTCCTGGAGCAGCTGGGGAGTGAGGGGGGTATGCAGGCGGATCTCCACCCCCATCTTTTCCACCTGACGGCCGAACAGCTGGGCGGCGTCGGCCATCTCCTGCTTGCCCGGGGCGCGGCCGGCGGTGAGGAACTGGCCGCCCAGATGGTCGGCGGCTTCAAAGACCACCGGCTTGTGTCCCCGCTGCTGCAGCACCTTGGCGGCCTCCAGGCCGGCCATGCCGCCGCCGGCGATCCAGACGGTTTTGGGGGTCTCGGCCTTGGTCAGGGTCCACTCCCTTTCCCGGCCCAGCTGGGGATTGCGCAGACAGGTGATGAAGGGACGGTTCTGCAGATCGCAGAAGCCATCGTAACAGCCCTGGTTGCAGGCCACGCAATAGACGATATCCTCGGTCCGGCCTGCCTGGGCCTTGTTGAGGAATTCCGGGTCGGCCAGCTGGGCGCGGCCCATGACCACCATGTCGGCCTTGCCCTCTTCCAGAATGCTCTCGGCCAGCTCCGGGGTGTTGATGCGGCCCACGGCTACGGTGAGCATGCCGGTCTTTTCCCGGATATAGGCGGCGTTGTCCACATTGAAGCCCCGGGGGATGTCGATGGGCGGCACCTCATACACCGTGGCGGCGGTGACAATGTTGCCCCGGGAAACGTCCAGCACGTCCACCCCTTCGGCCTGGGCCATCTTGCAGAAAGCCACGGTATCGTCCAAAGTCATGCCGCCGGGCAGCTGGTCGTCCTGGGCGTCGATGCGCATGAGCAGGGGCATATCCTCGGGGATATTGGCCCGGATGGCCCGGATGCACCGCAGGGGGAACTTGGCCCGGTTCTCAAAGCTGCCGCCGTATTCGTCGGTGCGGTGGTTCAAACCGCCGCTGAGGAAGGAATGGGGCAGATAGTTGTGGGCGCAGTGGAACTCGATGCAGTCGTAGCCCGCTTCCACGCAGCGGCGGGCGGCCTGGCCGTAGCAGTCCACGATTTCGTCGATCTCAGCCAGCGTGATGGCGGGCAGAGTGTAGCCCCGGATGGTGGTGTCGTTGACCATAAAGATGCGGGCCGCCGGGTCCATGCCCACCGCCAAGGAGCCCTGCCACAGCTGGATGCCCGCTTTGCCTCCGGCCTGGTGGATGGCGTCGGTGAGCTTTTTGTGGGAGGGGATCAGGTCGTCCTCGCAGATGCCCAGGAAATTCCGGGGCGCGCTGGGGGTATGTACCGACGACACCTCCACAATGTTCAGCCCGCAGCCGCCCTTGACCCGGGCCACATGGTACTGGATCAGGCGGTCGGTGACGGCGCGGTTTTCGGCCATACGGGTGCCCATGGCGGGGAAGATGGCACGGTTTTTCAGTTCCATGCCTCGGATTTTCAAAGGTGAAAACAGCTTATTGTACATATTTTTACCTCCGTTTGCGGATTTTTTGTGCTTTTGCACCATCATTATAGCATTTCAAACAGAGGATTTATATGCAAAAAGGCCAGTTTTATTATCATATCTGATTCTTGCGGTAGTCTCCCGGGGAGACAAAGCAGTGCTTGCGGAAGGCCCGGTGAAAGGTGGAAAGGCTCTCGAAGCCGCACCGCTCGCTGATCTCGGTGATCTTCACATCGCTGCCGGCCAGATAGGCGCAGGCGTACTGCACCCGGATCTGTTCCAGCATCTCGGCAAAGGTCATCTGGTACACCTGGTCAAAGATGCGGCAGACGGTGTATTCCTTCATATGGAATTCCTGGGCCAAGGTGGCCGGGGTGATAGGCCGGCTGAAATTCAGGTGCATATACTGCAAAAACAGCAAAGCACTGCCGCAGTCCGGCGCCCGCTCCACCGGGCGGAAAATATCCTGCTCCCGGTATTCCTGGGGGGATTTGCGCATATAGCGGCGAAACACCCGGTAAAAGTCCTGGAGATTGGAAAAGTGCAGCAGCCCGCTGATATACTCCATGGAAAGCTCGGGAAAATGCAGCAGCGCGCAGGCGTTGATGATCTTGCCGAATTTTTGCAGCTGGAAAAAGGTATAGCCGCAGGACAGCTTGATCTGTTTGTTAAGATAGCCCGGGGAGACTCCGCGCTCCTTGGCGGCCTCCTGGAGGGTGAAGGGCTTGGCGGTGGTGAGGATGGTCTGCTGGATCAGCTGCCAGATTCCCTCCGCAGCCGAGGGCAGGGGGGCTTTCAGGCGCTCCAACGCATAGCGGCAGTGGAGAATGTGGAGCTGCATGGTCAGGTAGGACAGCATATTGTGGGAGCCGAACCGGGGCTGGCTCTGCTCCTGCACCGCCGTGCGGACCAGATTTTCCACCACCGCCTGCTCGGCACGGTCCAGCTGCACCAGGGGGGCTGGTATCGTAGACCAGCATGGCGTTTACGTTTTTGGGATTTTCCTCCAGACACATGGACATGAAGTGTCCGATATAAAAGGAGATGCGCACCGCTTTCAAGGGCGCACCGGTGCTGCGGATGCGGTAAAAATGGTACATGTACAGGCAGAGAAAGCTGCCCCAGCCCAAAGAAAAGCTGGTTCCGTTGACCCAGGCCTCGCCGCTGCCCTCCAGAATGTAATACATCTCCGCCTGCTCGTGGAGCTGCTGTTCCACAGGTTCCTCCACCACCAGCTGCTGGACCTGGATGCGCTTTTCCTTGTAGTCCACATAGTAGTCGGTGCCGATATACCAGTCCTTTTGCTCCTTCACTGCCTTCGCCTCCT
>DXDW01000022.1 GCA_019115305.1 Candidatus Anaerofilum excrementigallinarum | reverse complement strand
TTGGGACGCAGCCGCTGTGCTACTGCAAAAATCTGCGTCTGATCGACTGCGAGATGATCGACGCCGACCTCGCCTTTGAAAAATCCGATGTCACGGCCAATCTTCTCTCCCCTGTTGTCAGCATCAAAAATCCCCGCTCCGGGCGGATCGTTCTGCCGGCTGTGGGAGAGGTGATCCGGGACGATGAAGCCAGCCGGGGGGAGGTTGTGGTGTGCAGTTCCCCGCAGGCTCCCTGCCACACGGGAAGCTGTGCCTGACAGGCTGCATGCCGGCCGCAAATCAAAACAAAAAATGCTGCAAAAAAGGCGCGCTGCTTGGGTAAGCGGCGCGCCTTTTGTATGCGTTTTCGGCGGATCACTCCACTCCGGTGACAGTGTAGCCTTCCTCGGTCACAGCGTCCTGCATGGTCTGGACAGAGGCGGTTTCATCGGCGGTCACCCGGGCGGTGCCTTCCTCCAGATTCACCTCCACGGTCTGTACACCGGCGACCCCCTGCAGGGCCTTGGTGACATGGCGGACGCAGTTGTTGCACATCATACCTTGGATTTTCAGAGTAACGTTCAATCCTTTTTCCTCCTTATCCTGCTGTACAGGCTGGGGCGCCGGCAGAGTGGTGACTGCCACGGCGCTCTGTTTGTTTTCGGCGATCTGCTGCTGGGGTGCGGCGGACCGGAACCAGTTGAGCCGCAGAGCGTTGGACACCACGCACACCGAGGACAGACTCATGGCGGCGGCGCCGAACATGGGGTTCAGGGCCAGATGGAAGGCACTCCAGAGAGCGCCTGCCGCCAGAGGGATTCCCACAGCGTTGTAGAAGAAGGCCCAGAACAGATTTTCCTTGATATTGCGGATCACCGAGCGGGACAGCCGCAGGGTGGTGACCACATCCCACAGATCGCTCTTCATCAGCACCACATCCGCCGACTGAATGGCCACGTCGGTGCCGGCGCCGATGGCAATGCCCACATCGGCCCGGACCAGGGCGGGGGCGTCGTTGATGCCGTCCCCTACCATGGCTACCTTTTTGCCCTGCTGCTGCAGCTGACGCACCATCTGCTCCTTGTCCTGGGGCAGCACTTCCGCCTTGACATGGGGGATATCCAGCTGCTGCTGGATGGCGGCGGCGGTGCGGGCGTTGTCGCCGGTAAGCATCCAGACGTCCACTCCCATCCGGGCAAATTCCCGGATAGCGGCGGCGCTGGTGGGCTTGACCACATCAGCCACGGCGATCACACCGGCCAGCTGCCGGCCCTGGGCGAAGTAGAGCGGAGTCTTGCCCTGGGCGGCCAAGTCATCGGCCAGCTGCCGGGCCTGGCCCAGCTCAATCCCCCGTTCCTCCATCAGCCGGGCATTGCCGGCCAGCCAGGTCTGGCCCTGCCACACTGCCTGCAGTCCCTTGCCGGGAATGGCGGTGAACTGTTCTGCGGGCTGAATATCCAGATTCTGCTGCCGGGCATATTCCACAATGGCTTCGGCCAGGGGATGCTCACTGGGCAGTTCCAGACCGGCGGCAGCCTGAAGCAGCTGGTTCGCTTCCAGTCCCTCCACCGGCGCCAGGTCGGTAAGCTGGGGTTTGCCCTGGGTGATGGTGCCGGTCTTGTCAAGCACGATGGTGTCGATGTGGTGGGCGTTTTCCAGGGCTTCGGCGTTATGGAACAGCACTCCGAATTTGGCCGCCTTGCCGGTGCCCACCATAATGGCCACCGGTGTGGCCAGGCCCAGGGCACAGGGGCAGGAGATCACCAGCACTGCGATGCCCCGGGAAAGAGCAAATTCAAAGCTCTGGCCCACGGCCAGCCAGACGACAAAGCTGACTAAAGCGATGGCGATGACCGCCGGGACAAAGACGCCGCTGACCTTGTCAGCCAGTTTGGCGATGGGGGCTTTGCCCGCGCCGGCCTGGCGCACCAGTTCCACGATCTGGGAAAGGGTGGTGTCCGCTCCTACCTTTTCCGCCCGGAATACGAAAGAGCCGGATTTGTTGATAGTGGCGCCGATGACCTTGTCGCCAGATGCTTTTTCCACCGGGATGCTCTCGCCGGTGATGGCCGATTCGTCCACCGAGGAGATGCCGTCCAGCACAGTGCCGTCCACCGGAATGCGCATGCCCGGCTTGATCACCACGGTGTCCCCTGCCTCGACCTGCTCCACCGGAATTTCGGTGTCCACACCGTTGCGGCGGACAATGGCGGTTTTGGGAGCCAGATCCAGCAGCGCCCGGATGGCTGCGCCGGTCTTGCCTTTGGCACGGGTTTCCAGGAACTTACCCACGGTGATGAGGGTAAGGATGGTGCCCGCCGACTCAAAATAGAGGTCCATGTGGTATTTTTCCACCGTGGCCAGATCCCCGGTTCCCATGGCCCAGCCCATGCGGTAGAGAGCGAAAATGCCGTAGGCCACGGCGGCCAAAGAGCCGATGGCGATGAGGCTGTCCATATTGGGGCTGCCGTGGGCCAAAGTGCGCAGACCGGTCTGGTAATATTTCCGGTTGACATACATAATGGGCAGCACCAGCAGAAACTGGGTGAGAGCGAAGGGGATCGCGCCCTCGGTGCCGGACAAAAAGCCCGGCAGCGGCAGGCCCATCATATGTCCCATACTCACCCACATCAGCGGGACCAGAAAGACAATGGACACCGCCAGCCGCTTTTTCATCCCCTGCAGCAGCTTTTCCTGCCGCTGGGCGGGGTCCTCGGCAGCGGCAGCAGGCTGACCGGTCTGCCGAGGAGTGTTCAGGCTGGCGCCGTATCCCGCCTTTTCCACCGCCTGCACAATGGCGGCCGCGTTGGTTTTGTCGGGGTCGTATTCGGCCACCATGCTGCCGTCCAGCAGGTTTACTTCTGCTTTTTCCACGCCCGGCAGCTTGTTGACTGCGCGCTCTACAGCGGCGCTGCAGGCGGCGCAGGTCATGCCGGTGACTGTATATTGTTCCTTCATAGCGCTTTCTCCTTCCGCGTTGATATAACTTTCGTATCAAATTATACCTTTTTGGTGTAGTTTTTGCAACGGGTATTTTTATGCACAAAAAAGCAGCGGTTTTGTGCAAAAACCACAAAACCGCTGCAAAATCCAATCCATATTGGCGGAATGGAATCAACCTCTGCGACCGGCACCGCCGCCGCGGCTGCTGCCGCCGCCTCCCCGGAAGCTTCCGCCTCCGCCAAAACCGGAAGAACGGCCGCTGCCGCCCGAGGAACGCCGACCGGCGCCGCCGCCCCGGCTGCTGCCGCCGCCGAAACCTCCAAAGCCTCCGCCAAAGCCGCCCCGAGGGGGATTATGGGGCGTGGGAGGACGATAATGGGGCGGCGGAGGACCAGGTCTGGGGCCTGCATAGGGCGGGCGCGGAGGACGCCGGCGTCCCATGTACCAGGGGCTCCAGAAAACCCCTCCCCGCCCTACCGACCGGCGGCGGGGCAGTGCAAAGACAGAGGCGAACACCAGGAGCACAACCACCAATACAAAGAACCCGCTGATGATACTGCTCACAGACAAACCGCGGGAGGGCTGTACCGGCTGGGGATCGGGCTGGATAGGGGCCGTCTGCCCGCCCTCCGTGGAAACGCCGTAGTAGCTTTCCAGCCGGTCAAACAGAGCGCCGCAATAGCTTTCCAGACCGGCGCTGTAATTGCCGGCGGCGAAATCCGGTTCCAGATATTTGTACTGCAGGTCGTCCAGGGTACCGGCATCCATCACGTCAGACAGACCGGTGCCGGGCAGAGAGTAATAGTTTTCCTCCCCGATGGCCAGCAGCACCAGCAGGCCGTTGTTCTTGTCGGCGTCGCCGATACCCCAGTCGTTGAACAGATCGTTGGCATAGTCGTCAATGGACATACCATCCAGAAAATCCACCGTTACCACCACCAGCTGGGCGCCGGTGGCCTGCTCCAGGGCGGCCGCCTGATTGTTCAGCTTTTCTTCGGTGGAGCTGTCCACCACGTTGGCAAAATCCGATACATAGGAACCGGAAGGTTCGGGGATTCCGCCGAACACCGGCATGGCCAGGGCCGCGCAGAGGGCAGCCGAAGCGACAACTCCGCTCGCCGTCCGTAAGACAGATTTTTTCACAGGCAAATCTCCTTTCCTTTCCCAGCCTATGGGCTGGTTTATTCTGCAAAAACCGGCAATTCGGCCGTATGCAGAAGGCCGGCTGCCAAGCTGGCCGGGAACTGTTGGGTCAGGCGGTTGTAGCTTTCCGCTGCCTGGTTGTAGGGGTCCCGGCTGGCGGTGTCCCGGGCGGCGTTCATCTGGGCCCGCAGGCTCTGGCAGTAGGCAGCGTCCTGCTCCGCCAGTTCCAGCTGGGACAGGCAGGCATCCAGGGCGTCAAAAAGTTCACCCGCCGCCTGGGCCGCTTGACTTTTGGCCAGTAGG
>DXDW01000189.1 GCA_019115305.1 Candidatus Anaerofilum excrementigallinarum | reverse complement strand
TATTTTGTAGAAAGCGGTTTTGCCTGATGCAGCCGCGCTTCTTTCTCCTGCATACATTCATACAACAAATCGGCCGGCAGTAGCTTTACTGCCGGCCGACTTGTTTATTCTTCCCGGGGAATCTGGTTAAGAGCTGCATTGAGCTGCTTTACCATAGCCGGGGTAACTGCCTTGCCCGCCTGCTTGAGCAGCTTTTCCAGGGGCATTTTGTCCATCTGGCGCTGCACCGCCTCGGGCAAAGTGACGCTCTTGGCCACATCGCCGTAGCTGGCCGTCACCTTCTCCATCATCCGGGCCAGCATAGCCGCCCCGGCGGGGCTTTTCTTGATGCTCTCCATGGAATCGAGAATGGAGTAATACCCCTCCCGCATGACCTCGTCGGGGCGGTCGAACCAGTTTACCACCTCGCCGCCGTCGGCCCGGTAGGCGGGATTGGGGGCGTCTGTTTTGCGGATGGTGATGGAGTCGGAAAGCTCGCCGCTGCGGGCTTCGATATGGTGCTGGCCGGAGATGGGCACCTCAAAGACAAACACCTTGTCCGCTGTCTTTTCCGCCAGAACCTTGCCGTCCACCAGCAGGGTCACCTGGGGCTGGTTGGAGTAGACCTTGATTTGGGTGATCTCCTCGGCCCGGTCCACATACCGCCGGCCGCAGAGATGCACAAAGGGCTGGTCGGAAAGGTAGGCTTTGTACAGATAAAAGGCGTCCTTTTTGGTTTTGCGGTCAAAGGTGATCAGACCCTTCTGGTTCTGGCCGGGCTTGCCGCCCTCGTCCCGGCCGTCGGCAGCAAAGTCGAACATATTCCAGCAGTGCATGGCCCAGATATAGGGCCGCTCCGACCACATTTTCAGCATATGCTCGTGGTACACCGCCTGGTAGGGCTCGCTCCAGTCTCCCTTTTCGGGGGCCCCGTTCTGGTAGGCGGGGTTGGCGTCGGCGCCGTATTCCGACAGGCCGATCACCGCCTCGGGGTGCTTTTGGTGGAACTCGTCAAAGAACTGGTCGTTCTGCTCCAGTTCTCCCAGATACCAGCCGTAGTAGAGATTGTAGCTGCGGATGTCGGAAGCCATGACGAAATCATCGTCCATGTCCAGCATAAAGGCATGGGCCATGGTGGTGGGGCGGGTGGGGTCCAGCTTGTGGCACAGCTCGTTGAGGGCCTTGTGGTTTTCCGCCATGTCGGCAGTGACGCCGCCGCTGGCGGTGATCTCGTTGGACAGGCCCCAGCAGACGATGGAAGGATGGTTGCAGTTCTGTACGATCAGCTCGGTCATCTGAGAAAGGGTATTTTCCCGGCCATTTTCCATGTGCTTGGTGATATAGGGGATCTCGGCCCAAACAATCATGCCGTACTCATCGCACAGGTCGTAGAAATGCTGAGCATGCTGGTAGTGGGCCAGACGAACCGTGTTGGCCCCCATCTCCCGCATAAGGGCCATGTCCTCCTCGTGTTCGGCATCGGTGAGGGCATTGCCCAGTCCCAGCCGGTCCTGGTGGCGGGCCACACCGCAGAGCCGGCAGGGCTTGCCGTTGAGAATAAAGCCCTGCTGGGGGTCAAAGGCGATGGTGCGGCAGCCGAACCGGGTTTCCACCTCGTCCCCGCTTTCCAGCTGCGCCTTGACGGTATACAGATAGGGGTCCTCCACCCCGTTCCACAGATGCACCGGCTCCAGATGGAAAACGGTTTCGGCATGGCCCTGCACCACCATGGCATCCTGGCTCTTGCCATCCAAAGTGAATTTCACATGCCCGGCATCCCCCGTCACCCAGGCTTCTGCCTTCACTTCGGCGCTCTGCAGGTCCTGGGACAGAACCGGGGTCACCTTGATGCCGGGGCCGCCGTGGTAGTCCAGGGCAAAGTGGGCGGCGGGCACCGTGACCAGATGGACCGGCCGGTAGATGCCGCCGTAAAAAGTAAAGTCGGCCTTCTGGGGGTAGACAGTGTCGTTTTCGCTGTTGTCCGCCAGCACAGCCAGCAGGTTTTCTCCCGGGACAAGGGCCTGGGTGAGCTCCACCCGGAAGGTGGAATACCCGCCCTGATGCACAGCCAGTTTCCGGCCGTTGAGGTACACCTCGGCGGTCATGGCCACACCCTCAAATTCCAGCCACAGCTGTTCCCCCGCTTGCAGCTCCGGCGGGGTAAAGGTTTTGGCGTACCAGCAGCGGCCGCGGTAGTAATCGTTGCCGCCATCCTGGCCGTCCTGGGCGTTCCAGGTGTGGGGCAAAGTCACCGGGGTTCCCTGGGCAAGGGCAGTCTGACCGCCGCAGTCCTCCCGGCTGAACATCCATTTCTCGTTGAAAGCTTCTTTGATTCTCATGGTTTTCGCTCCTTTATGCGTCCATATTCACAACATTCTGGGGTTTTCCCTCTGCAAAGGCCCGGATATTGGCGGCCGTGCACTCCATAATGCGCCGGCGGCATTCCACCGGTGCCCAGGAAATGTGGGGTGTAATCAGGCAATTTTTCGCCTGCAGCAGCGGGCTGTCCGGCAAAATGGGCTCGGTTTCCGCCACATCCAGCCCCACTGCGTACACCTTGCCCCTGTTGAGTGCGTCGGCCAGGTCCTGCTCTACGATAAGCGGCCCTCGGGCATTGTTCAGCAGGATGACCCCGTCCTTCATTTTGCCGATGGACTCCCGGTTGATCATCTCCCGGGTCTCGGGCGTCAGGGGGCAGTGCAGGGCGATCACATCGGAACGGGCATACAGCTGGTCCAGGCTTACATAGACAGGGTCGTCCCCGGGATGGGGGGAATAGGCCAGCACCTCCATACCCAGGGCAGCGGCGATGCGGCCGGTCTGGCGGCCAATGCGGCCATAGCCGATGATGCCCATGGTCTTACCCGCCAGCTCGATCAGCGGCCGGTCCCAATAGCACCAGTCGGCGCTTTGGGACCAGCGGCCCGCCTGCACCCCCTGGCTGTGCAGGCCGATATGATGGCAGATTTCCAGCAACAGCCCTATGGCGAACTGGGCCACGGCGTAGGTGCCGTAGCTGGGCACATTGGAAACCGGAATCCCCCGGCGGCGGGCTTCGGCGCAGTCCACCACATTGTAGCCCGTGGCCAGCACCGCAATGTATTGCAGATGGGGGCAGGAATCCATCACCCGGCGGGTAATGGGCACCTTGTTGGTCACCGCCACCTGGGCATCCCCCAGGCGGGCGGCGATGAGGGCTTCGTCGGCGGGGTCGGTGCGGTCGTATACCGTCACCTGGCCCAGCTGTTCCAGGAGCTGCCAGGAGAGGTCCCCGGGATTTTCGGTGTATCCGTCCAGTACAACGATCTTCATTCTTCTACCTCCAGAATAACCTTCTGTTTCACAAGCTCTTCCCGCAGTATGAGGTAAGGCAGAGAACGAGAATCGCAGTCTCTGGCGGCGCAGAGAGCCGCGGCTACCCCCGCTCCCTGGCCCATGATCATACAGCCCACCGTGTTGCGGGTGGACATATGAGCAGTGATATCCTCGGTGACGCATCGGCCCGCCATGAACAGATTGCTGCATCCCTGGGGCAGCAGCATCCGGTAGGGGAAGCCGTAGTAGCCCGGCGCCTGCACAAAGAGTTCCGGATGCTTGGGAGCCAAATCGTGGAAGCCATACAGGCCGATCTCGTCCTCAAACCGGGCGGCGCCGGAGATCTCCGCCTGGGTGATGGTCTTGTCGCAGCGGGTGATATGGCTGGCCCGCACCCCCAGCTGCACCGCAGCCCAGGAGAGATAAGCATTTTCAAAGCCCGGCACACACTTTTTGAAGGCCTGGGCCATGCGCAATATTTTCACCCGGGATTCCAGCTCGGCGCGGCTGTAAGCGGCTGCGTCGGTGGCGTCGATCTTGGCTCCCTTGGAATTGTTGATATAGGTGGCCTCCCCCTCGTGGAGGGACTGGATGCTGGTGAAAAACCGGATATCCAGATCCGCCAGGGCCTTGTATTTGTCGGGATGCCGCTGGTGGGTGAAGGAAATACGGCGGGTCTTCCGCCCGTCGGCCGCCGGCTGGGTGGGCATGGAAAAGGCCGAGTCGGCGTTCTGCTCCATGAACCGCTCAAAATCAATGCCGCTCATGCCGAACACCAGCCCGGTGGGGGCACCGCTGACGGTATCGTAATCCTGCCACACCTCGATCTGCTCCAGGCCCGCAAAACGGGCGATGTCGCCGTCCCCCGAAGCGTCGATATACTGTTTGGCTGCCACGGCGGTGCGGCCGTCCTTGTTTTCGATAAAGGCGGCGGTGATGCGGTCCCCTTCCATGGCCACACCGCAGAAGGCGGTCTGCAGAAGCACCTCTACCCCCGCTTCCAGCAGCATTTCGCTGATAACTCCTTTGTAGGCCTCGTGGTCGGCCACAAAGCGGTATCCGCTGCGGTAGTGGTCCTCGGGGGAGAGCATAAACCCGGTGGCGCCCTCCGCCTCGGTCAGACGGCAGGCCAGTTCATAGGGGATGCCGCCCACAATGCGTTTTGCCCGGCTGGAATCCTCGCTGCAGGAAAAATAGCTGTAAGTCCCGATGCCGCCGTTGGTGTAGGTGCCGCCAGGAACCGGCGTTTTTTCCACCAGCACCACCTTGGCGCCAGCCCGGGCCGCGGCAATGGCGGCGATGCAGCCGGCCGTTCCGGCTCCGGCGATAAAGACATCCGTTTGCTTCACCGGCGTGCGGCGGGCCGGTTCTTCCATAAACAAAGGCGCAGACATATAAAATACCTCCTGTACGATATGCGGCAGTTTGCGTTGCTTGTCGCCACTTATTGTACAGGAGGCCCGGAGAGGTATATATAACGATTTTAATTATTTTATGTCTATTTTGTAGATTTTCGATAAATGTATCTATTTTAGGATAAAAACATCGATTTCAAGCATATTTTTTTGTCCGCGATCCATGCTACATTTCCCATGTGGTCAGCCCCAAATCAGCCGCTTTCGCGCTCACAGATTGAGATGCCGGCGGCGGTAATCGGCGGGTGTCTGCCCCACGCTTGACTTGAAGGCCCGGTCGAAAAAGGCCCGGGACCCAAAGCCCAGTTCCGAGGCTATCTCGTCTATGCGCTTTTGGGAGCAGGCCAGAATCTGCTTGGCCTGTTCGATGCGGCAAAACTTGATGTAGTTGTTGATGGAACAGTTGGTTTCCGCCTTGAACCGGTTGGAGAGATAGTATTTGGAATATCCCAGCCGTCCCGCCAGCAGCTCGATGGTCAGCGGCTCCCGCAGATGGGTTTCGATATAGTCGATGCAGCTTTGGATGGCCTTGGAATACCGGCGGTTGGTGCGGCATTTGTGCACCTGCTGGATGAAGTCGATGCACATCTGCTTGCGTATATTCACGATTTCGGATGTGGAATGGGCCTGGAATACCGCGGCAATATGGGTATCGCCGGTGATGTAGGCCTGGGTGGGAGAAACGCCCCCTTCGATGGCCGCCCGGGTGCAAAGGGCGATCAGCGAGGTCACCCCGATGCGCAGATTCAGCAGAGCATTGTCGGTGTAGCTGCGGATGCTCACCAGAGAAGAGCGGTCGTACCGGACTTCCTGGTTCAGGGCGGAAAGGTCCCCTTCCCGGATCTTGTCCAGAATGGCCCGCTCGATGAGATAGTTCACTGTGCGGTCCCGGACAGGCTCCGCGTGCTCTTTGGCCGGACCGGACTCCTTGTCGGCGGACAGATTGTAGGAGATGTACTGCACATCGCTGCTGACGGCATGTTCCCCCAAAACGCAGAAATGGAGCATCAGCACATACTGCATATACAAAATGCTGGACACCATGGGCAGCTGCATCATGGCCTGGGACAGCCTCTCCCGCCACCGGGCGGAGCCCTCCGAACTGGCGATGGCCCGGCTGATATGGGCCAGCAGCGTGGGGGTAGCGTTTACCGAAAAAAACGGGCCCAGCATGTGCACCGTCTGGTTGTCGCTCTCCCGTACCGCCAGCCACATCATGTTCATCTCGTTGCTCAGCACCAGCGGACGGTCGGCGTCGGCCTGCAGCAGCGGCCGGATGCCGCCCTGGTGCTGAAACACCGGGTCAAAGAGGGACTCGGCGGGACAGGTGCTGTCCAGGATCTTTCCCTCGGTATCGTAGTGCCAGTAGTAGATGGGATGATTGCAGGCGATCATGTCCAGCATCAGACGAACACGTTCCCGTTTTTCCATGGATGGATGCCTCCCGGTTTTGGGTTAAGATTGTGCTT
>DXDW01000188.1 GCA_019115305.1 Candidatus Anaerofilum excrementigallinarum | reverse complement strand
ATATTTAATCTATATCTATAGTTTGCTATCTAATATTATAGTATCATATTGGTAAAAAAATGTTTATTGCAAACCTTGTGCGAAATTTTGACAAACCTGCCAAATCGCCGGGGGATTTTATGGGCAAAAAGGCGGCGGAAAGGGGAAGGCGGCCCGGATAAAAATAATCCGGGAAACTTTGTGTATTTTTTTTGCTTGTCATTCCGTGGGGTTTGCCGGTATAATAAAAATGTCTGTCGCAGCACTGTGTTAAGCGGTGGAAAAATGCAAAAAATACGGCCCGGCGGCCTCTCTGCCGGCCCAAGATACGGAGGACGAAACAATGGAAAGAATGATTGGTACGGTATCCCGGGGCGTGCGCGCACCCATCATCCGGGAAGGGGATGACATCGCCCAGATCGTGGTGGATTCGGTGCTGAAGGCTGCCCAGGGCAACTTCACCATCCAGGATAAAGACGTGGTGGCGGTGACCGAGGCCGTGGTGGCCCGGGCCCAGGGCAACTACGCCAGCGTGGACGCCATCGCCAAGGACGTGTCCGGCAAGTTCGGCGACGACACCGTGGGGGTGCTGTTCCCCATCCTCAGCCGCAACCGGTTCGCCATCTGCCTGCGGGGCATCGCCAAGGGCTGCAAAAAGATCGTGCTGATGCTCAGCTACCCCTCCGACGAGGTGGGCAACCATCTCATCGACCTGGATCTGGTGGATGAAAAGGGCGTCAACCCCTGGAGCGACGTGCTCACCGAGGAGCAGTACCGCCAGCTGTTCGGCTACCCCAAGCATGTGTTTACCGGCGTGGACTATGTGGAATACTACAAGCAGCTCATCACCGAGAGCGGCGCCGAGGTGGAAGTGGTGTTTGCCAACAACCCCAAGGCCATCCTCTCCTACACCAAGAGCGTGCTGTCCTGCGACATCCACACCCGCGTGCGCACCAAGCGGCTGCTGAAGGCCGCCGGCGCGGAAAAGGTCTATACCCTGGACGACATCCTCACCGCCCCCGTGGACGGCAGCGGCTACAACGACAAGTACGGCCTGCTGGGCTCCAACAAGGCCACTGAGGACACCGTGAAGCTGTTCCCCGTCAACTGCCAGCCTGTGGTGGACCGCATCCACCAGATGCTGCTGGAGGCCACCGGCAAAAACGTGGAGGTCATGGTCTACGGCGACGGCGCCTTCAAGGACCCCGTGGGCAAGATCTGGGAGCTGGCTGACCCCGTTGTTTCTCCCGCCTACACCGCCGGCCTGGAAGGCACCCCCAACGAGGTGAAGCTGAAGTACCTGGCCGACAACGATTTCGCCGACCTGTCCGGCGACGCCCTGAAGGAAGCTATCTCCGACTACATCCGCAAGAAGGACGAGAAGGCCGCCAGCCTGGTGGGCACCATGGTCACCCAGGGCACCACTCCCCGCCGGCTCACCGACCTCATCGGCAGCCTGTGCGACCTCACCAGCGGCAGCGGTGACAAGGGCACTCCCATCGTCTATATCCAGGGCTATTTCGACAACTACACCAAGTAAATCCAACCTGCTTTTTCAGGGCGGGCGCAGCGGTATTTTGCCGGTGCGCCCGCCTTTTTTGTTTGGCAAAGAGGAAATTTATGGCGAAATTGTTAAACTTCAAAAAAGTTGGAAAAATGCTATTGACAACCCGCCCCCAAGGGAATACAATAGCATTAGCACTCGGGAGCAAAGAGTGCTAAAACGAAAGGAAAGAGGCGAAGAACGATGGCAATGGACGACCGCAAACAACGGGTGCTTACAGCCATTGTTTCGCTTTATTCGGCGGATGGGGAGCCGGTGGGTTCCACCCTTCTCAGCCGGTATTTCGACATGGCGGTGTCCAGTGCCACCCTTCGCAATGAGATGGCGGCACTGACAAAACTGGGGCTGCTGGAACAGCCCCACACCAGCGCCGGGCGGGTGCCCAGCGCCAAGGGCTACCGGTATTATCTGGACCAGCTCATGGAACAGCATCCCCGGCTGAGCCAGGAGGACAAAGCTCTGGTGGAAGGTATCTTCCGGGAGCTGGACTACGACCCCGACCAGCTGGCCGACGGCGCGGCAAAGGCGCTGGCAGACCTGCTGGGCTGCGCGGTGGTGGTATCCACCCCCCGGGCCGAGGATGTGCGCATTGCCCATTACGAGCTGATCCAGGTGGGACGCAGCAATGTGGCGGTGCTGGCAGTGACCAGCGCCGGCGGCGTGCGGACCCGGGTGGCCCGGCTGGACCGGCCGGTGGACATGGTACAGCTGCAGAAGCTGGCCCAGGTGCTGGGCCGGCGGCTGGCATTCCTCACCGCCGCCGATGTCACCAGCGCTTTGCTGGCGGGCATCGCCGCCGAGCTTGGGCCCGGCGGACGGTCCCTGTGGCCGGTGGTAAACGCCGCGGTGACCTTGCTGCAGGAGGCCAAGCGGCCCCGCATCTTTTTCGAAGGGCAGCGGTATCTGCTGCACTGGCCCGAACTTGGCAGCTGCCTGCCCCAGCTGCTGGACACTTTGGCCGACAACGACAGCGCCCGCAGCTTCATACGCCCCGCGGGGCCGGGAGTCTGCGTGCGGCTTGGCGAGGACTGGGAGCCCGCTCCCATGCCGGGGCTGGCGGTGGCCAGCCGGCGGTATATGGCCGGCGGCGGACAGACCGGCGTCATGGCCGTGATCGGCCCGGTACGAATGGATTACAACCGGATACTTCCCACCCTGGAGTATTTTTCACTGCTGCTGGGTGAGGGAATGGCCGGACAGCGTATACAGGAGGAAGAATAAATGGCAGATGAGATCAAGAAACCCGAAGGGGAGAACCCCCAGCCGGAACAGACCCCCGATGCCCAGTCTGAGCAGCCCGAGGTGACCATCGATCTGGCGGCTCTGGCCGAAGGGCTGAAAGCCCAGGCAGAGGCCGCCGAGAAAAAGGCCGCCGAAGCCAAGGACACCCTGCTGCGCACTATGGCCGAGTATGACAACTTCCGCAAGCGCAGCGCCCGGGAGCAGGCCGCCAGCTATTCCAGCGGCATGGCCTATGCCATCGAAAAGCTGCTGCCGGTACTGGACACTTTGGAGATGGCCGCAAACGCCCCCACCGGGGACGAAAATTACAAAAAAGGCGTGGTGATGACCCTGGACAAATGCGCCGAGGTGTTCAAAGCCATGGGTGTGGAAGAGATCCCCGCCCTGGGCCTTCCCTTTGATCCGGCGGTGCACGCCGCCGTGATGCAGCAGCCCGGCGGCGATGCGAAAAGCGGCACCGTGCTGCAGGTATTCCAGAAAGGCTACCGCCTGGACGGCAAGGTGATCCGCTGCGCCAGCGTCATCGTGGCCGAATAGTAACCAGCTTTTCCCGCGCCGGGGGCGCGATTCAAAAATAGAAATTTTCCCATCTTTTGAATAAACACAAACAGAAGGAGTTTGAGAAATATGAGCAAGATCATTGGTATTGACCTGGGTACTACCAACAGCTGTGTATCCGTTATGGAGGGCGGCGAGCCCGTTGTTATCGCCAACGCCGAAGGCGCCCGCACCACCCCCTCGGTGGTTGCCTTCACCAAGGACGGCGAGCGTCTGGTGGGCCAGGTGGCCAAGCGCCAGGCCATCACCAACCCCGACCGCACCGTGGCTTCCATCAAGCGCCACATGGGCACCGACTACAAAGTGAACATCGACGGCAAGGCCTACACCCCCGAGGAGATCAGCGCCATGATCCTCTCCAAGCTGAAGGCTGACGCCGAGGCTTATCTGGGCGAGAAGGTCACCGACGCCGTGATCACCGTTCCCGCCTACTTCA
>DXDW01000187.1 GCA_019115305.1 Candidatus Anaerofilum excrementigallinarum | reverse complement strand
ATCCTCGTCCGAGATGAAGCAGTGTACCCGGCCCCCCAGCTGTTCCAGCCGGCGCTTGTTGATGCCGGCCTCGGCCATGTGGGTGTCGGTGACGATGTGGGCTCCGGCGGCCAGGGCCTTTACCCCTTTTGCCACCGCCCCGGGGGAAAAGAACAAAGTTTTGGCGTAGTCCAGGTCGGCGGTGGTGTGGATGGCCCGGAGGATGACAGGGGCGTTTTCCTCGTCCAGAGGATAGTCCCCCAGCAGCCGGGTGATGATGGCGAAGCTCTCGGCTTCGATGTCAGCGGGTTGGATGATCTGACTCATGGCGGTGTTTCTCCTTTATGCAGGCAGTGTAAAAGCGGACGGCAGCCCCGGGGGCGGCGCAGAAGTGCAGGTGGGGGTACCCGGCGTAGAGGGTGGGACCGGCCAGACCGGAGGTCCAGCTGCGGCCCGATGGCTTCTGGGCCAGCCAGTCGCCTCCCAGCTGGGTGCAGTCCCAGTGGTGGAACTCGTGGGCGGGCAGCTTCTGGCCCTTGGCACAGAGCAGGCTGTCCGACTGGGCGGTGAGGGTCAGGTAGCCGAACCGTGTCAGCCGCCCGGCGTCAAAGCAGTCCCCGGGCAGAGCCCCGGCCATGGGCCTGCCGGCGATGGTCTGGGTCAGGTACATAAACCCGCCGCACTCGGCCACGGTGGGGATTCCACTCTCCACCGCCTGCCGGATGCTGCGGCGCATGGAGCGATTGGCGGAAAGCCGGTCGGCGTAGAGTTCGGGGTAGCCGCCCCCGAGGTAAAGCCCCTGGATGTCCGGGGGCAGTTCTTTATCTTCCAGGGGGCTGAAGGGCACCAGCTCGGCCCCCAGCCGGGCCAGCAGGTCCAGGCTGTCGGCATAGTAAAAACAGAAGGCCTTGTCCCGGGCCAGGGCGATGCGCACTGTTTCCCCAAAGCGGGGCAAAGGCAGGGGCCGGAAGGAGAGGGGCGGGGCGGAGCGTGCCAACGCCAGCAGGCCTTCCAGGTCCAGGGACTGGGCAGCCTGCCGGGCCAGGACTTCCAGCTTGCGGTCCAGGCCCTCCACCTCGTCGGCGGTGACCAGACCCAGGTGGCGGCTCTCCAGGCGGCAGTCCTCCATCCGGGGCAGAAAGCCCAAAGGCTGCACCCGGCTGCCGAACCGCTCCCGGATGGCCTTTGCCAGCCCTTCATACACCCCGGCGGAGCAGCCGTTGAGGATGACCCCGGCGATCTGGCTGTGGGGCTGGAAATTCAAAAAGCCCTCCACCGTGGCCAGCACCGACAGCGCCGCCGCTCTCGCGTCCACCACCAGCACCGCCGGGGTGTGGGTGACCCGGGCCACCTGCCAGCTGCTGGCGGCGGAATTGTCCAGGGCCAGGCCGTCGTAGTAGCCCATAACCCCCTCGATCACCGTGATGTCGCAGCCGGCGCCGGCCTTGGCCAGCAGCCGCCGCACCGTGTCGGGGCCCAGCAGAAACAGGTCCAGATTGGAGCTGCTGCGGCCGACGATATGCCGGTGGAACATGGGGTCGATGTAGTCGGGGCCGCACTTACAGGCTCGCACCCGGAGATTTCGGTTCACCAGTGCCTGCAAAAGGGCGCAGGTGACGGTGGTTTTGCCGCAGCCGCTGCCGGTTCCGGCGATGAGGATACGGGGAATGGCGCGCATACAGAGGGCTCCTTTCGGTCAGGGCAGAGAAAAAGGCTCCGCCGGGATGCCCCGGCGGGCGGCCAGCTCCAAAAGACGGCGGTTGGGCTGGTTCAGGCTGCCGGCGGGGGTGCCGGCGTCCAGGACCCGGCCGCAGTCCAGCAGCAGCCGGGCGGCCCGGCGGTAGAGGGCGGGGGAGATGGGCTCAAAGGCCGGGGCCGATACCACCTGTCCCGCCAGCTGGCGGGCTACCTGAAAGTCGATGTCGTTTTCAAAGAGGATACCCGCCGCAAAGGGCAGCTGCTGCTTTTGCAGCGCCCGGAAGCAGGGGATGCCGCTGCCTCCTCCCGCCACCACAAACACCTGGGGCTTGCCGGCGGGGCGGGGCAGCTCCACGCTGCCGAAGGCCAGGTTGTAGCTGCCCTTGTCCATGTCGTAGAGGGTCTCGATGGTGCCCTGGCGCAGAATCTCTTCCGGCGGGCCGCTGGCGGCGATGGAATCCCCCTTGACGCAGAACAGCCAGTCGGACACCTTCACCGCCAGGTCGATCTCGTGAAGGCTCAAAAGCACCGTGAGGTTTTCCTCCCGGGCCAGCCGCCGCAGAATGTCCAGCAGGTCCAGCTTGTGGCGGATGTCCAGATAGGCGGTGGGCTCGTCCAGCACCAGCAGTTCCGGCTGCTGGCAGAGGGCCCGGGCCAGCAGCACCCGCTGGCGCTGGCCGTCGGAGAGGGTGGAAAAATCCTGCCCCGCCAGGTCGGCGGCGTGGACCTGCTCCAGCGCCCGGAGCACGGCGGCCTTGTCGGCGGCGGACAGCCGGCCCAGCAGGCTGGTATAGGGGTAGCGGCCCATGGCCACCACCTCGGCGCAGGTCAGCAGTTCGGGGCGGGCCCGGTGGGTCAGCACCACCGCCATCCGGGCGGCCAGCTGCCGCCGGGGCCACTGGGACAGGGAACGGTTCTGGATATACACCCCGCCTCCCACCGGCACAAGCTGACGGGTGAGGGTTTTGAGGATGGTGGATTTGCCCGCGCCGTTGGGGCCGATGAGGCAGTGCAGCCGCCCCGGGCGCAGCTGCATATCGATGCCCTGCAGCAGGGCCTTTCCGCCGTAGCCCACGGCCAGGTCCCGGGTAAAGAGATAGGGTTCCATGGTCATTCCTCCTCCTGCCGGCGGCGGCGCACCATCGTGGCGATGACGATGGGGGCGCCGAAGGCGGATGTGACGGTGCCGATGGCCAGTTCGGTGGGAGCAAAGGCGGTGCGGGCCACCAGATCACAGAAAACGCAGAACACCCCGCCGCAGAGAAAGGCTGCGGGGATGATGAGGATGGGCCGGCTGGTGCCCAGCAGCCGCCGGGTGATGTGGGGCACCGCGATGCCCACAAAGGACACCGGCCCCGCCAGCGCGGTGACGCAGGCCGACAGCAGGCTGGAAAGCAAAATCAGCCCCACCCGGAAAAGGCGCACATTCACACCCATGGTGGCCGCGTATTCCTCCCCCAGGGCGTAGGCCCCCATGGGCTTGGACAGCAGCCAGCAGGCGGCGGTGCCCGCCAGACAGATCACCGCGGCCAGCCGCACGTTTTCCCAGCTGGCCCCCGAAAAGCTGCCCATGGACCAGCTGGTGAGGTTGACGATGTCGTTGTCGTTGGCGAAGGTGATGCAGAAATCGGTGACGGCGCTGCAGATATAGCCCATCATGATGCCGATGAGCAGCAGCATGGACATATTGCCCGCCCGGCGGGCAAAGAGCAGCACCACTCCGGTGACCAGCAGCGAGCCGGCAAAGGCGGCCAGCACCAGAGAAGCCGAACCCAGGCTGCCCACCATGGGGGCCAGAAAGATCAAGGTGATGCCCACCACCATCCGGGCGCCGGTGGAGATGCCCAGCACAAAGGGCCCGGCGATGGGGTTGCGGAAAAACACCTGGAGCAGATAGCCGGAAACCGACAGCGCCCCGCCCAGAATGGCGGCCAGCAGCATCCGGGGCATGCGGATGCTGAACACGATGCGGCTGGCCGTAGAGGCCGCCGTGATGGCTTCCAGCCGGTCGCCGCCCAGCACCAGATCGGCCAGGCCGGCCCGGATGGCCCGCCACACCATGGCCAGGATCTCCCCGGCGGGGATGGGCACCGAGCCCATGTTCACATTGAGTACCAGACCCCAGAACAAGAGCAGCGCCAAGGCCAGATACACCCCCACCAGACGGCCGGTGCGGGCAAGGCCGGGCAGGGAAGTTTTGCAGTGCATAGGGGAGTCTCCTTTCCAGACAAAATAGCCCAGGTGGCAAAAGAGCCGCCCGCGGCACAGAGCGGGCGGCTGGCGGATTTACTGCAGGTGCACCAGGTAGGTAGTCTCCACCGAAGCGGGATCGTCGCTGGCCAGCACCGCGTTCATATCGGTGAGGATGTCGGCCATCTCGGCGCTGAACTGGGAGAAGCCGTCGCAGGTCACCCAGACGTTGCCGTTCTGTACCGCCTTGCAGTCGGCGAAGAGGGGATTGGCGTCGATGAGTTCCTGGATGGAGTAGACCTTCTGGCCGATGTTGTAGTAGAACAGGTAGTCGGCGTCGGCCAGGTAGTTGTACCACTCTTCAAAGGTCATGGAGCTGTTGCCGGTGTCCTCGGGCTTCATGTCGGCGCAGACATAGTCGCCGCCGGCCATCTCGATCATCTGGGCCAGGTAGTCACC
The DNA here is from genome assembly GCA_019115305.1 of Candidatus Anaerofilum excrementigallinarum. GTDB lineage: Bacteria > Bacillota > Clostridia > Oscillospirales > Ruminococcaceae > Anaerofilum > Anaerofilum excrementigallinarum. The sequence continues at coordinate 32,237 of DXDW01000187.1, read as the reverse complement.
GCCGTTGCGGGCGTAGCACTTGCCGTCGGAAGAGAGGTAGCCCATGGCCACGGTCTTGCCGTAGGATTCACCCGCCACAGCGGCGTTGAACTTGGCTTCCTGCTGGTCAAAGTATTCCTCGGCCTCGGCCTCTTTGCCGAACAGCACGCCCAGCAGCTTGACCCATTCCACACGGCCCAGGATCTCGGGCTCCAGGGAAGAATCTTCCACCAGGCTGGGGATGCCCAGCTCGGCGAATTTCTCCAGCACTTCGGGGCTGGAATCCACCATGGTGGTGTCCATGTGCAGCTGGATGCCGGTGGAGGTCATCAGCTCGTAGTCGGGCTCCTTGTAGCTGCCGGAATAGGCCAGGTTGCCGGCGTCAAACTGAGCGATGATGTCGGGCAGGTAGTAGGACTCGTATTTGGTGGCGCAGAGCTTGAAGTTCTCCAAAGCGCCGATCTTGCTGGCCAAAGACATCATGGCGTTGCTGGCGGTGTAGACCTTGGTGATGGGCTGCTGCAGCACCACCACGGCGGGGTCCAGACCTTCGGGCACAGCGGCGCCCTCGGGCACTACCAGGTATTCCAGATCCTGGGTGCCGCCCCGGATCATCCGGTAGCCGCCCTCGAACATCTCGATGGTGAACAGCTTGGCGTATTTCAGCTCCATCATGCCCTGGCTCACCAGCTCACCCTGGGCCTGGGAGACGGGCTGAGACTGGGACTGAGACTGGCTCTGGGGCTGGGAAGAGGAGGTGCTGGCGGGGCTGCCGCAGGCCGAAAGGCCCAGCACCAAAGCAGCGGACAGAGCCGCCAGACGGACCGAGAGGGATTTTGCTTGTTTCATGATTGCTTCTCCTTTACCGTTTGAAAAATGGGAAATATCCCGAGAAAACCCCGGCAGAACCGAAAATTTCCCCTGCCAAACGGGGACGCAAAAAAAGCTGCGGCAGCAAAATTTGCGCTGCCGCAGCCGATTTTCTGCACAACAATTGCCGCCCCTGCTTCTATTGCTCGAAAAGCACGGGCAATCCCGTTTAAGCAGGTCTCCTGACTTGCGTTTTAGCGGCGGCTGCACGGCCTTCTCGGGAAAGCTCCCAATGACCGACTTTCGTCTTTGCGCAGACGCCTGTTCGCTTACAGTGGCGGTACCGTTCCGGATTTGCACCGGATTCACTATTCTCCGCCGACGCCATACGCAGCCGGCGGCACTTAAACCCAGAAAAATTCAGTTTCCTGTATTATAGGAAATGGGTGTGTCCTTGTCAAGAGCTATGGGGCGTAGTACAATACACAAGAAAGAAAAAATTTTCCGGGAATCGGAGGAGTGGGAAAAATGGCAGAAAAAATCCAGGCCCGGCCCCTGTTTTCAGGCCGGGAACTGACGGCTCTGCTCTGGCCGCTGGTGGTGGAACAGCTGCTGGCGGTGACGGTGGGCATGGCCGACGTGGTGATGGTGTCCAGCGCCGGCGAGGCGGCGGTGAGCGGGGTATCTTTGGTGGACATGATCAATGTGCTCATCATCAACATTTTCGCGGCTCTGGCCACCGGCGGCGCGGTGGTCACCAGCCAGCTCATCGGGGCCAGAAAGCCCCAGCGCGCCTGCCAGTCGGCCTGGCAGCTGGTGTGGGTGAGCGGGCTGCTGGGGCTGGCGGTGGCGGCGCTGGCTCTGGTCTTTTCCAAAGGCCTGATCCGGCTGTTTTTCGGCAGCATCACCGACGATGTCTTTGACGCCTGCATGATCTATCTCTGCATCAGCGCGGTGTCCTATCCCTTTCTGGCGGTGTACAACTCCTGCGCGGCCTTGTTCCGCAGCATGGGCAACAGCCGCATCTCCATGCAGGTGAGCATGGGCATGAACCTCTTCAACATCGCCGGCAACGCCGTGGGCGTCTATCTGCTCCATCTGGGAGTGGCCGGCGTGGCCCTGCCCACCCTCATTTCCCGGGCGGGGGCCTGTGTGGTGATGCTGGTGCGGCTGCGGGACCCCCATCTGCCGGTGACTTTGGCGGGCCAGCGGCGCTGGCAGCCGGATTTTGCCCTCATCCGCAATATTCTGCACATCGGTATTCCCAGCGCGCTGGAAAACAGCATGTTCCAGCTGGGCCGGGTGCTGGTGGTGAGCATTATTTCGGCCTTCGGCACCGTCCAGATCGCCGCCAACGCCGTGGCCAACAACCTGGACAGCCTGGGCTGCATCCCGGGCCAGGCGGTGAGTCTGGCCGTCATCACGGTGGTGGGCCAGTGCATCGGGGCCGGGGACCGCAGACAGGCCACCGGCTACGCCAAAAAGCTGGTGGGCATCGCCTACCTGGCCATGATCGCCCTGAACACGGTGATTCTGCTCACCTTGCCCTGGACGCTGAAAATGTACAATGTCTCCGCCGAGACATTGCAGCTGTCCACCTGGCTGGTGTTCATCCACGACGGCTTCGCCATGCTGCTGTGGCCGGTGGCCTTTGTGCTGCCCGGCGCGCTGCGGGCGGCGGGGGACGTGCGGTTCACCATGGTGGTGTCGGTCTTCTCCATGTGGGCCTTCCGCATCCTGTTCAGCTGGATCTTGGGCTCCATGCTGGGCTGGGGCGCCATCGGCGTGTGGGTGGCCATGCTGCTGGACTGGGTGTTCCGGGCGGCGTTTTTCCTCTGGCGCTTTTTCTCCGGCCGCTGGCTGCGCCATTCGGCACTGGTATAAAAAATCGCATACAGCAAAGGCTCCCGGCGTTTTGCGCCGGGAGCCTTTTTGTCGTCTGTTGCCTATCGGTCCCATTTGTCGCAGAGGGCGTTGATCTGGTCGGCAAATTTGGCCAGGTCCTTGTTGGTGCCTCCCTGGTTGTGGCTGATCACCGTCATCAGCCGCTTGCCGGCCTCCAGCAGACGCCGGAACACCGCGGTGCCCCGCCGCTCCAGGCTGACCTCCTCGGGCTCCTTGCGCTGGGTGTTGCCCGCAGCCAGCTGGTGCCCGGTGGCCAGATCGTACTCCGCGCCGGGATAGGGAGCCAGGGCGTTGTAGCCCATGCTGCGCAGCTGGGCGGCCAGCTGTTCGCAAGAGTCCTCCCCGCCGTGGTTGATGTACACCTGGCCCGGCATGGGCTGGATGGCCTCCAGCCATTTCACCAGCCCCTCCCGGTCGGCGTGGCCGCTCATGCCCGGCAGCTGGCAGATCTCGGCCCGCACCTCGATTTTTTCTCCGAACAGCCGCACGTCGGTGGCTCCTTCCACCAAAGCCCGGCCCAGAGTGCCCACCGCCTGGTAGCCCACAAACAGAATGGTGCTTTCCGGCCGCCAGAGGTTGTGTTTCAGGTGATGCTTGATCCGGCCCGCCTCGCACATGCCGCTGGCCGACAAAATCACCTTGCACCGGCGGTCGGCGTTGATGGCCTGGGACTCCTCGCTGGTCACCGCCAGCCGCAGCCCGGGGCAGCGGATGGGGTCGATGCCCTGTTCCAGCAGATTGCAGGTCTCGGGGTCGAAATATTCCCGGTCGGTGTTGTGGAAGATGCCGGTGGCCTCCACGGCCAGGGGGCTGTCCACATACACCGGGAAGTCCTCGTGGCCCTTCACCAGCCGGTTCTGCTTGACCTGCCGCAGGAAATAGAGCATCTCCTGGGTGCGGCCCACCGCAAAGCAGGGCACCACCAGATTGCCCCCCCGGTCGAAGGTGCGCTGGAGCACCCGGGCCAGGTCGTTTACATAGTCGGGCCGGGGGCCGTGGCTGCGGCCGCCGTAGGTGGATTCCATCACCACCACGTCGGCCTGGGAGAGATAGCTGGGGTCGTTGAGCAGCGGCTGGTGGAGGTTGCCCACGTCGCCGGAGAAGGCCAGGGTCTTTTGCTTGCCCTCCTCCTCCACCCAGATCTCGATGCTGGCCGAGCCCAGCAGATGGCCCACGTCGGTGAACCGCACCGAAATGCCCTCGCATACCGGCACCACCTCGCCGTAGCGGCAGGGAGAGAACTGCTTCATGGCGTTCACCGCGTCCTGCACCGTGTAGAGGGGCAGATATTCCGGCAAGCCCGCCCGCTTTGCCTTGCGGTTGCGCCATTCGGCTTCAAATTCCTGGATATGGCCCGAATCCCGCAGCATGATGTTGCACAGGTCGGCGGTGGCCCCGGTGCAGTAAATGGGACCCCGGAAGCCCTGCCGGCACAAAAGGGGAAGCCGGCCCGAGTGGTCGATGTGGGCGTGGGTCAGCAGCACCGCGTCCACATCCCCCGCCGCCAGGGGCAGTTCGGGGTTTTCGTATTCGTCGGGGCCCTGTTCCAGCCCGCAGTCGATGAGGATGTTCTTTCCGTTTGCCTGCAGCAGCGTGCAGCTGCCGGTTACCTCGTGAGCCGCGCCCAAAAAGGTGAGTTTCATAGCCGCACCATCCTTTCCCGGGGCCTTTTGCCCCAGCCTCTACTTTTATTATACGGCATTTCACAGGGGAAGAATGTCCAAAATATACCCCCCGATTTCTCCCTTTTCCACAAGACCAAAAATCCCCGGAGCCATCGGCTCCGGGGTAAGGGGAGAGGGCGCAGCCCTCGTTGTAGAATACTTCCACCAGCGGGCTGCTCTTGTCCAGGAACAATGTCTTATTGGAACCGGACAGGCTGGCCTTGGCGGCGTCCAGGGCCCGGACGAAGGTGTAGAAATCCGCCCGGGATTCGTCGGCGTAGGCACCCGACAGGATGCGCATGTACTCGGCCTCGCCCTCGGCCTGGAGGGCTTCCGCCTTGGCCTGGGCCTCGCTGAGCATGATCTCCACTTCCTTGTCGGTCTCGCTGCGGATCTTGGTGGCCTCGGATTCACCCTCGGCGGTGTAGCTGGCGGCAATGTTGTTGCGCTCCGAGATCATCCGCTGGTAGACGGCCTCCTTGTTGTCGTTGGGCAGGTCCAGATGCTTGGTCTCCACGGCGATGAGCTCGATGCCGTACTGCTCCATGGTGTCCCCCACGTTGTCCTTGATCTGCTGGGCCAGCTCGCCGTCCCGGCCGCTGATGACCTCGGTCTGGGTCTTGGAGCTGATGACGTTTTTCATGGCGTTGTATACGTTGGTGGACAGCCGGTCCTCGGCCACCGAGAGCTGGCCGTTGAGGTTCTGGATAAAGCGGTAGGGGTCGTCCACCCGCCACAGTACAAAGCTGTCGGCCACCATGGTCTTTTTGTCCTTGGTGATGACGTCGGAGATGGGCAGGTCATACAGCAGCATGGTGTTGGGGATGGTGCTGGACTGCTGGATGAAGGGAATCTTCATGCTGATGCCCGGCTGGGTGCGCACGTCCACCACCTTGCCGAACTGGCGGATGACGCTGTACTGGTTCTGCTGGGTCACCACAAAGCAGCTGCTCAGGGCTGCCAGGGCGGCCACGGCCACCACGGCGGCCAGCACCGCAAATCTTTTGGTATGTTTCTTCATGGGATCAGCCCTCCTGGTTGGTCTCGGGTGCGGCGGCGGTCTGTTCTTTGGCCAGGTCCAGCAGGTTCAGGGTGTTGCCCTGGCCGTCCTGGATGATCACCGTCATCTCGGGCAGGATCTCCTCCATGGCCTCGTAGAACATACGCTGCTTGGTGATGAGGGGATACTGCACATATTCGGCGTACATGGAGTTGAACCGGGCCACCTGGCCGTTGGCCTCGTTGATGCGGCTGGCCTTGGCGGCCTCGGCGCTCTGCAGGATCTGGTCGGCCTTGGCCTCGGCGGCGGGCATCTGCTCCGAGCGGTATTTGTTGGCGTTGTTCACGGCGGTCTCCTTGCCCTGCTTGGCGGTCTCCACCGCCTTGAAGGCGTCCAGCACCTCGGCAGTGGGAGGCTCGGCGTCCTGGATGGTGATGTTCACCAGCTGGATGCCGATGTCCTCGGTGTCCATGCGGGAGACGATCTTGTCCTTGATTTCGCTCTGGATCTGGTTTTTGCCGGTGGTGATCACATCGTCCACGGGATACAGGCCGATGGTGTCACGGATGTAGCTCTGGCTCAGGGTTTTCAGAATGAGCTCCGGCTCCCGGCTGCTGTACAGGAATTTCACGGGGTCGGTGACCCGGTACTCCACAAAGAAGTCCACGTTGACGAAGTTGTAGTCGGAGGTGATCATCAAAGATTCGTCGGTGATGGCCTCCCGGGTGTCCATGTCGTAGCCGATGGGGAAGCTGCGGATGGTCATGTCGACTTTATGTATCTGCTGCACAAAGGGGATCTTGAAGTGCAGGCCGGGGCTGGTGACGGCAGCGGGGCTGCCGAAGGTGACCACCACGGCGTTCTCCTGCTCGTTGATGGTGTAAAAGGAATTGAAGCCCAGCACCGCCACTACTGCCAGCACTATAACGGCCAGCAGGCCGCGGCCGGTTTTGACAGCCAGCTTTTTGCCGCCGGCGGGTTTCATATCGATGGGGTTTCCCGGCGTTCCGGGCCGGGGGATCTTGTTGAAAAAGGCCATGGATTGTTCCTCCTTGGATTTGTACAAAGCCCGTCCGCCCTGTGCCAGCCCGGGGCGGTGCGTCTTTGGTGTGGGGGGCGCGGCCTTCCGCGCCTTGGTATGGATACAGTATACCGAAATTTCACAGTTTTCACAAAGGCGGTTTTAGGCGCTTTTTGACCTTGGAGGGCGGTTTTGGGCGGATTTTCCGTCCGCCGGTCCTCCGGTTGAAGCGCCGCGGGCCGGGGGTCGCTGCCGCCGCGCCGCGCGCTTTTTGGGGGATATTGCGGCCTTTCGGAGCTGTGGGGGCCGGGGCGCAGAACACCGGCCGGGGAAGGGGATGCACCTCTTTTTCTCCCTCGTGCGGGCCCACAGGCCCCTTTTTCTCCTTTTTTGGCGGGAAAGGGCCGGTTTGATTGCCTTTTTTATTTTTTTTTGCAATAATAGGGGGAGCTATTTTGTATTTCGTATGTAAGGAGGCGGCGGAATGGACGACCAAGCTGCCCTGCCTTTGGAGCAGGCCCTGGAAGTGTACGGGGATATGGTGGTGCGGGCGGCCTTTGGCATGGTGAAAAACCGCCAGGACGCCGAGGATATTGCCCAGGAGGTGTTTCTCACTCTGGTGCGCAAGGCGCCCCGGTTTGAAAACGCGGCCCATCAGAAGGCTTGGCTGCTGCGGGCCACCATCAACCGCAGCAAAAGTCATCTCACCAGCGCCTGGATGCGTCACCGGGCCGATCTGGAGGACACTTTGCCGGCGCCCTTCACCCCCCAGGAAAACATTGTGTTGGACGCGGTGGCGGAGCTTCCTTTGAAGTACCGCCAGGTGGTGTATCTCCATTACATAGAGGGCTACACCGCCGCCGAGATCGGCCGCCTGCTCCAGCGCAGCCCCAACACGGTGCTCAGCCAGCTGGCCCGGGCCCGTGCAAAGCTGCAGCAAACGCTGAAAGGAGAGTTCGCCGATGAGGTATGAGGATATCTACCGCCAGGCCATGGACAAGGTACAGGCCAGCGAGAACTGGAAGGCCGATACCCTGGCCAAAATGGCCGCAGCGGCTCCCCAAAAGCCCCGGCTGACAGTGTGGCGGCGGGGGCTGCCGGTGGCCGCCGCCGCGGCGGTGTGTCTGGCTGCGGTGCTTTCCCTGTCTCTGTCCGACGGAATTTCCACCGCTCCCGCCCAAAGCGAGCAAAGCGCTGTGCAGGATTCGGCCCCGCAGGCTCTGGCGGCCATGCCCCGGATGGCCATGGCTGAGGCGGGATTTGTGCCCGGCTGTCTGCCCGCAGACGTCCAGGAAACCGACGTCCCCGACCCGGACATCGCCGCTTTGCTGGAGCAGGAAGATCTGCCCGAGACCCTGCCGGTCTGGGAGCAGACCGACGCAGAGCCGGCGCTGCTGGGGGAATATGACACGGTTTCGGCCGCGGACGCTTTGGCCCTGGCCGGACTGGCCCAGTCCGACACCCAGCCCCGGCTGGTCTATCTGGCCGGCGGAGGATATATCCAGCCCGCCTGGAAACTGGAAAGCCAGGGGGAAACGGTGTATCTTTCGGCTCTGGGCGGGTAATAGTATCGGTAGCCCGTCTCCTTACCCCATGCGGCCGCCGCCCGCGGCCATCGATTTTCACAACGCCGGCAGACCCGGCAAACAAAAGGAGTAATTGCATATGAAAAAGCTGTCTTTGGTTCTGGTTTGCACCTTGCTGCTGGCCCTGTTCGCGGGCTGCGGCGCTTCTTCCTCTTCCTCCGCTGCCGCCGGCGGCAACATCCCCGGCACTTTGGAGGAGATCATGGAAAAGCTGTACGAGGGCATCGATGAGAACAACATGCCCATGGTGGCCAACACCGAACTCACCGCCGACAACGCCGAGAGCTTTGTGGGCGTGCCCGCCTCCGACTTCAAGGAAGGCCTGTCCAGCGACGCCATGATCAACGCCGTGGCCCATTCGGTCTGCCTGCTGCGGGCCGAGGACGCCGCCGCTGCCGAGGAGCTTGCCAAGGCTGTGGAGGAGAACGCCGACCCCCGCAAGTGGATCTGCGTGGAGGCCGAAAAGAAGGTCGTGGAGCAGCGGGGTGACCTGGTGCTGCTGGTGATGTCCGGCACCGACCTGGCCGACCAGATCGTGGCCAACTTCCAGGCCCTGGAGACCGAGTGATGCGCGGCATCTCAAAAAGGAAGCTGGCGGCAGCCGCTGTCATCGCCCTGGCGGCGGTGGGGGCGGCTGCCCTTTTGTATCAGCCGGCTCTGGCCTGGTACCGCCGGCTGGCCAAGCTTCCCGATGAAAACGGGATCTACCAGGTAGGGGACCACTGGTTCGAGGCCCTGGAACCGGTGGAGGACTCCGCCGCCGATGCTTTCGCCGCCAAATTGCAGACCCTGCAGGGGATGCTCTCTGACGACAACCGGGTATACTGGGCCCTGGTGCCGGACAAGGGCTGGTATGTGCGGCAGGAGGGCTATCCCACCCTGGACCACGAGGCCTTCTGGCAGCGGGCAGCCCAGCAGCTGGCCCAAAGCGGCATGACCGCCATCGACCTTTCCGGCGCTTTGCAGCTGGACAGCTATCTGCGCACCGACCGCCATTGGCGGCAGGACGCCCTCCAGCCGGTGCTGGACACTCTGGGGGAAGCCATGGATTTTGCGGTGAAGTTGGAAGAATTCACCCCCCACACCGCCGAATTCTCCGGCGACCTGGTGCGCAAGCTGCCCCGCCCCGCCGCCGAACAGCTGGTCTGGCTCACCAGCGACGCCACCGACGATGCCCAGGTGGACAACTACAAGGAGGACGCCGCCCACACGGTCTACGACACCGCCAAGCTGGATTCCTCCACCCCCTACGGGCTGTTCCTGTCGGGCATCACGCCCTATCTTGTCATCGAGAGCCCCCAGGCCGAAACCGACCGCCAGCTGGTGATCTTCGGGGATTCCTTCGCCAGCAGCCTGGCGCCGCTGCTCTGCGAAAGTTACAGCCGCATCACCATCTTTGATCTGCGGTTCATCCATTCCTCTCTGGTGGAGGACTATATCGAGTTTTCCGACCAGGACGTGCTGTTCTTGTACAGCGACTGGATCGCCTCCAACAGCGCCCTGCTGCGCTGAACAAAACAAAAAAGGCCGCCCTCCGGTTCCCGTAAATGGGGAAAACCGGAAGGCGGCTTTGTGTTTTCTCAAAAGGGGATCAGGCGTAGACGGCCTCGGCGATGTTCAGGGTGTGGTCCAGCATACGCTCCACGTCGGTGAGCATCTCGCTGTACAGGATGCTCAGCTCGGCGTCGCTTTCGCCGTCCCGCAGACGCTGGATCTGGGCCCGGCGGAACTTCTTGCTCAGAGAGTCGCTTTCGGTCTCCATGTCGCTCACTGCCTGCAGGGGGCCTTCCTCGTGGACTGAAGCCTCGATGTCGATGGTGTTTAGAGCCTTGGTCACCAGCTCTTTCAGGCCCCGCAGCTCCTCGGTGGTGATCTTGTCCAGATCCACATGGTGCTTTTCCAGGGGCTGGAGGTACTCGGCCATGTTCATGGCGTGGTCGCCGATGCGTTCGATGTTGCTGCTCAGCACCAGAAGCCGGTTGAGGGTCTCGGAGTCCTGGGCGCTCATCTCGTGGGTGGAGGCGTGGCCGATGCGCTTGATGATATCGGCGTTAAAGCGGTCGATCTCGTCCTCCTGGGCGGTCACCTTGTCCAGCAGGGACTTGTCCCGCTGCAGCAGGGCGTCGAAGGAGAGGGAAACATTGCTGCGGGCCAAAGCGTACATCTGGCCCAGCTGGTCGCGGAGCTGGCGGATAAAGATGGCGGTGGAGCCCACGCCGTGCTCGTCGATCATGTTCATGCTGGCAAGCTTGTCCTTCGCCGAGGCATCCGGCAGGATGCGGCAGACAGCCTTGGCCAGCAGGTTGCCGAAGGGGAACAGAACCAGAGTGGTGACGATGTTGAAGACCACATGGGTGGCGGCGATCTGGCCGACCACGTCACCGGGCAGCATATTCTGCATCATGGAAACAAAGGGGAAGAAGATGCAGATGATGGTGAAGATGGCGGTGCCGATGCAGTTGAACATCAGGTGGATCAAAGTGGTGCGCTTGGCGGCCCGGTTGGCGCTGAGGCTGGCCAGTACCGCGGTGATGCAGGTGCCGATGTTCTGGCCGAACAGCACGAACACGGCGTTTTCCAGGCCGATGACACCGGACAGGGCCAGAGCCTGCAGGATACCGATGCTGGCCGAAGAGGACTGGATGATGGCGGTGAAGGCCGCGCCCGCCAGAATGCCCAGCAGAGGATTGGAGAAGCTGGCCAGCATATTGACAAAGGGCGGATAGTCACGCAGGGGCTCCATGGAGGAGCTCATGAGGTTCATGCCGATAAACAGAATGCCCAGACCGGCCATGATCTGGCCGATGCAGATCACCCGCTGCTTTTTGGCAAACATGGTGATGGCCACGCCGCCAAAGGCGAACAGAGGGGCGATGAGACCCACGTCCAGAGCGATCATCAGGCCGGTGATGGTGGTGCCGATATTGGCGCCCATGATCACGCCCACCGCCTGGGTGAGGGTCATCAGACCGGAGTTTACAAAGCCGACCACCATGACCGTGGTGGCAGAAGAGGACTGGATGATAGCAGTGATGCCGGCGCCCACCAGAACGCCCAGCCAGCGGCGGCTGGTGAGTTTTTCCAAAATGGAGCGCAGCCGGTCGCCAGCGGCCACTTCCAGGCCGTTGGACATGATCTGCATGCCGTACAAAAACAGGGCAAGGCCGCCCAGCAGTGTGAAAATATCTTCCAATTGCATACGATTCTCTCCTTTTGCGGGCCCATTCGCCGCAAATTCTCTGTCGTTTTTTTGCTCAGAACAGTTATTATTATGACAGCAAAGGGGGAAATCTTGCAATGGATTTGGTAAAGTTATTACTCAAACTTTACATAACCTTTACATAACCCGGGGCCTTTTACAGGACTTTTTGATGCTCCGGCAACAAAAAAATCCCCTTCCGCGCCCCATAAACAGAGGCGGAAGGGGAAAAGAAAGTCGGATCAGCGCTGGCCGCGGATATAGGACAGATGGCGCATGGTGAGGAAAAAGGCGATGGTGAGGGGCACGGCGCTGCCCACCCAGGCCGACACGTTGCTGATGCAGGCGCCGGTAAAGCCCAGGGGCGCCACCAGCACCAGGGAGCCCACGCTGCGCATCACCAGCTCCATCACCCCTGCAAAGGTGGGCACGAAGCTCTGGCCCAGACCCTGGAGGGTGTAGCGGAAGAGAAACAGCAGACCCAGCACCCACAGACAGATGCCGGTCACCCGCAGATAGATGGCCGCGAGCTCCATGGCCTGGGGCTGGCCCTCGATGAACAGGCTGCTCAGAGGGGCGCCGAAGGCGATGAACACCGCGCCCATCACCGCCGAAAAGGCCAGGGCCATGCCGCCGGCCTGAAGCACGCCGGTGCGGATGCGGTGGATCTGGCCCGCGCCGTAGTTCTGGGCCACAAAGGTGCCGGTGGCCACGCCCACGCTCGTCAGAGGCAGGCTGCCCAGACCTTCCAGCTTGCTGGCGGCGGTGAAGGCCGCCACCGAAACGCTGCCCAGACCGTTGAGGACAAACTGCAGAATCAGCGAGCCGATGGCGATGATGGAGGTCTGGAAGGCGATGGGCAGACCGATGCGCAGATGCTGCACCACGTCGTGGCGGGTGAGCTTCCAGTCCTGGCGGGAAAGTCGCAGAATGGGGAACCGCTTGGCAATGTACCACAGGCAGGCCAGCCCGCTGAACAGCTGGGCGGCCACGGTGGCCACGCCGGCGCCCATGACCCCCAGGGGGGTGAAGAGGATCAGGATCAGGTCCAGAACGATGTTAAAAACACAGCCCACCGACAAAAACAGCAGAGGGGTGCGGGAATCGCCCAGAGCCCGCAGCACGTTGGACAGCACGTTGAACAGCATGGTGGCCAGAATGCCGGCAAACACCACGATCATATAGGAAAAGGCGTCGTCCAGAATCTCGGCGGGGGTCTGGAGCATCACCAGCATCTGCCGGGCAAAGGCCACGCTGACCACCGTGAGCACCAGGCCGATGATGCCGCCCAGCACCAGGCTGGCCACAAAGCTGCGCTGGACGCCGGCCTCATCCTTGGCGCCGAACCGCTGGGCCGTGAGGATGGAAAAGCCGGAGGAAAGACCCTGGGCGAAGCCGATGATCAAAAACATCAGGCTGCCGGTACAGCCCACGGCGGCCAGGGCGTTCACGCCCAAGGTACGGCCCACGATGAAGGTATCGGCCATGTTGTACAGCTGTTGGAACAGGTTGCCGATAAACAGCGGAACCGTGAAAAGAAAAATCAGTTTGGCGGGAGAACCGCTTGTCATGGAGGTAACCATAAAATATGCCTGCCTTCTCTAGATACTACTTATTATAAATACATCGTTGCGGAACAGGGGAGCGGCAGCGCCGAAAAAGCCCAAAAAAAGAGGCGGCACGCCGTCCACCTCAAAAATGATACAACACAAAACCGGATTGTCAAGATGGTTTGGCCGGGGGCAAAAAAATAAATTTTGTCCCCGGCCCTCTCGGGGCCCGTCAACCCGCCCCCAGGCAGGGACAGGCCCCTCTTTTCGGCGGAAAATGCCGGTTTACAGGGCGTCGGCGTCCTGGTAAAAGGCCACCAGCAGATCCACACAGGCGCCGTAGCTCTGCATGCCCCGCTCTTCGCCGTGGCTCTGGAGAAAGCCCTCGTAGACCCCCTCGGCGGCGTCGGACACCGGGGTGTCGTACCGGGCCCAGAAGGCGTTGTTGTCCTCCAGATCCCGCAGCACAAGCTGGTTCAGACTCCCCGATATCTCCTCCCAGGCCTCCGCATCAGCCGCCAACAGGGCGTTTGCCAGGTGGATGTAGCCCATAAGACAGGCGGAGTAGCGGAACACCGGGTCGGGCTGGGACAGACAGGCCGCAATGCCGGTGAAGTTGGCCTCGTCCTCAAACACCACCCCCCGCTGGTGGGCCAGCTCGTGGGCGATGGTGGCCGGTACCATGCAGCCGGGGGAATGGATGTTGACATTGGCCTCCCCGGTAAAGGGGAAATAAAAGCCGGTGAAGCCCAAGGCGCTCATCAGCGGGGAGTAAAACATGGGCTTGGCCCGGCGCACCGGCCCGGCCAGGGCGGGGAACTGCTGTTCCAGCTGGGTGTAGAGGGAGTCGGTGCGGGAAAACAAAGCGAGAAGATCCTCGCTGAACAGCCCCGTCTCATCCCGGGCCACCTGGTCGGCGTAGTAGTTGGCCCCTTGGGCAAACAGGGCGGTGGTGCGCTGCAATTGCTCCACCGAAACGGGTTTGGCCTCCAGGCCGGTCTGGGCGGAGTAAAAGGAAGGAGCCAGGTAGCCCACGCCCCAAAAGGCGGTGTAGCCGGCCCAGATGAATACCCCGGCGCAGCCCAGCGCCAGCAGCCGGCAGCCCAGCACCCGCCACCGGCGGCCCCGGCTGCGCCAGACGGCCCGCACCGCCAAAACCACAAAGAGGATGAGACCCAGCACCCCCAAAGTCCAGCAGAGTTCGGCCACCGAAAAACCGAACACCGCGCATACCCCCGAGGCACGGCGGCCCCAGCCCATGGCGATGGTCTGCAGCCAGGCGGCCATGGCGGCGGGGCTGCGGCGCAGCAGGGTGTAGGCGGCCAGTACCGCCGCACCCACTGCGCCCAGAATCAATGCCGGCAGCATCCGGCGAAAAAAGCCTTTCACAGGGCGTCACTTCCTTTGCATAGGGCCTCCTGGGGCCTGTTTACTGCCCAGTATACCACACCGGGGCGAAAAAGGGCAGTCCGGCGGGATTTGAGGGGGCAATACCCTTTGACAGGGAAAGGCGGTGGTAGTATCATTATTTTATACGTCCCTTGCCTGAAAAGGGGGCGTGGGAGGAGGGATGCATGGTGCAGGAACCTATGGAACAGCGGCTGGAACAGTGGGCCCGGGAGGCCGGGCAGTTTCATCTGCCCCGCTGGCAGGAGCTGCCCGAACTGGAGCTTTATATGGATCAGGTGATCGTCTTTTTGGAGGGCAGGCTGTCGGGCCTGTTTCTGGAAAAGCGGCACCTCATCACCCCGGCCATGGTCAACAACTATGTCAAGCTGGAACTGATGCCCAAGCCCAACAAGAAAAAGTACAACCAGCGGCATCTGGCCTATCTGGTGGTGATCACTTTGCTCAAGGAGCTGTTCCCCATCGCCCAGATCCAGACGGCCATCCAGATGCAGACCAGCCGGGAGGGAAGTGGCCAGGCCGCCTACGATCTGTTCTGTACCGAGATCGAGCATGCTCTGGCCACGGCCACAGCCGAAATGCTGGGCCAGCCCCAGCCCCCGGCGCCGCCGGCCGGGCCGGGAAACCGGCTGCTGCGCATGGCCGCCCGGGCTTTTGCCTGCCGGGTGGCGGCCGCCCAGGAGGTGGCCTGCGCTCTGCCGGCGGATACAAATGCGGACCATAAAAAGGAAAAGAAACTATGAGCGACAAGAAAAGACAGGATTATAGCGACGATTTTGACCCCGAGGAGCTGGGCCGCCAGCTCAAGGGCCTGGGCCGGCGGCTGGAAAAGGAGCTGGACAAGGGCCTGTCCCAGGTGGGCAAGGCGGTGGAATCGGTGGCCCGGGAGGTAGGGGATTCTCTGCAGCAGACCGCTGCCGAGAAAAAGGAAAATCCGCCCCGTCAGCCCGCCGAATACCGTGTCTCCTGGACCCGGGGCAAAAAGACCCCCGTTACCTCCTACGAATCGGCCCCTCCGGCCTATACCCGGCGTTCCCGGCGGCCCCAGGGGTCTTTCCGGCTGAAAAGCCGGCAGTTTCTGGGCACTCTGGGAGGCTATGGCTGGGGCACCGTGGTGCTGGGGCTGGCGGTGGCTTTGGCGGCCGTTGTGGTGCTGGCTCCCTTTGCGGCGGCCGGTCTGGGGCTGCTGGCCCTGGGGGCGGCGGTTTTGTCGGTGCGGGGATTTTTGCTCCGGGGCCTTTGCAGCCGTGGCCAGCAGTATCTGCCGCTGCTGGAAGGGCAGAAATCCTGTTCTCTCCAGCGCCTGAGCCAGGCCAGCGGCCAGAACGAGAAAAAGACTTTGCGTGACCTGCGCCGGCTGCGGGACAAGCAGCTGCTGCCCCAGCTGGTGCTGGACGAGGAGAGCGGCCAGGTGTTTACCAGCATGGAAGCCTACGAGGCCGCCCAGGAGGAGAGCCGCCGGCGGCAGGAGGAAAGCCGCCAGGCCCAGGAAGCGGCCCGGCAGCAGCAGGCTGCCGCCCAGCAGGAGGGCGGCCGGCGGTATCTGGTCCAGATGGAGCAGCTGTGCCGGCTCATCGACGACGAGTCGATCCGGGGCAAGGTGGACCACATCCGGCTGCTCAGCGAGAAGATCTTCGAGCAGGTGGAGCAGAACCCCCGCCAGCAGAACAGCATCCGCAAGTTCAACAGCTATTACCTGCCCACCACCGTCAAGCTGCTGCGGGTCTACACCGAGGTGGACGACCAGCCGGTGGAGGGGGTCAATATCGACACCATCCGCAGCGATATCCCCGGCATTCTGGACACCCTCACCGGGGCCTACGAGAATTTGCTGGACAGCCTGTACGCCGACATGGCGCTGGATGTGTCCACCGAGATCACGGTGCTCAAGGACATGCTGGCCCAGGAGGGGTTGGTGGAGGACGACCTCACCCTGAAATAAATCTGTACAAAGATACAAAAAACAGCGCCCGCTTTTGGAGAGTTTTCCAAAAGCGGGCGTTTTTTCTGCCGAGGGGGCGGGATTTTGGGCACAGGCCCGGGAACTCGCCTCTTCTTTTTGCTTTTTGCCGGAAAATCAGGCTTCTTCGGCCAGACGGCGGCCCATGAGCACACCCATGACGCTGGCCATCATCAGACCCCGGGTCCAGCCCGAAGCGTCGCCCAGACAGGCCAGCCCCGGCAGGCTGGTGTGGAACTGGGGGTCCATCTCGATGCGGTTGGAATAAAATTTCAGCTCGGGGGAGTAGAGCAGAGTCTCGGAGGAGGCAAAGCCCGGCACCACCTGGTCCAGAGCCTGGATAAAGCTGATGATGTTGGTCATGGTGCGGTAGGGCATGGCCGAGGTGATGTCACCGGCCACGGCGTCGGGCAGAGTGGGGCGCAGGTTGCTGCGGTGCAGCTCCTCCTGCCAGGTGCGCTTGCCCTCCAGAATGTCCCCGTAGCGCTGCACCAGGATGTGGCCGGCGCCCAGCATGTTGGTCAGTTCGCCCACCTTGCGGGCGTAGTCGATGGGCCGGTCGAAGGGCACCCGGAAATGGTGGGTGCAGAGGATGGAGAGGTTGGTGTTGTCCGACTTTTTCTCCTTGTAGGAGTGGCCGTTGACCACCGCCAGGTCGTTGTCGTAGTTTTCCTGGCTCACAAAACCGCCGGGGTTCTGGCAGAAGGTGCGCACCTTGTTTTTGAAGGGGGCGGGATAGCCGATGAGCTTGGACTCATAGAGGACCTCGTTTACCTCCTCCATGATCTCGTTGCGCACCTCCACCCGCACGCCGATGTCCACATTGCCGGGGGTGCGCTCCACCCCGTGGCGGCGGCAGAGCTCCTCCAGCCAGGCCGCGCCCCGGCGTCCGGCGGCGATGACGGTGTTTTTGGCCAGCAGGGTCCGGCGGTCGGCCTCGGGGTCACCGGCCTTGTGCAGCACCACGCCGATGCAGCGGCCGTTTTCCACCGTCAGGTCGGCGCAGTCGGTGCCGAACAGCAGTTCCACCCCCAGCCGCTCCAGTTCCTGCTGGATGGCGTAGTAGATCTCCTGGGCCTTTTCGGTGCCCAGATGGCGGATGGGGCAGTCCACCAGCTTCAGACCTGCCTGGATGGCCCGGCGGCGGATCTTTTTCACCGCTTCGGGATGGCCCACACCCTCCACATGGGGGTCGGCGCCGAATTCCAGATAGATCTTGTCGGTGTAGTCGATGGTCTCCTGGGCCAGATCGGCCCCGATGAGGTCGGGCAGCTCGCCCCCCACCTCGCAG
Organism: Candidatus Anaerofilum excrementigallinarum; assembly: GCA_019115305.1. GTDB lineage: Bacteria > Bacillota > Clostridia > Oscillospirales > Ruminococcaceae > Anaerofilum > Anaerofilum excrementigallinarum. The sequence goes on along the minus strand of DXDW01000187.1, from coordinate 14,865 downwards.
CTCAGGCTGAGCTTGCCGTCGGAAAAGGCCCCCGCGCCGGAAAATCCCGTGGTGATGTGGCAGCAGGGGCGGCAGTTCACGCAGCGGCCGGTCTGCTCCTTGGGACAGCGGCGGCGCTGCACCGGCTGGCCTTTTTCCACCAGCAGGATCTTCTGGTCGGGGCGGCGGCGGATGAGTTCCAGGGCGGTGAAGATGCCGGCGGGACCGGCGCCTACAATGATGAGATCGTACTGCATACAAAAATTCCTCCTGTCCTGTTGTGACCGCAAAGGCGATGGGCGCAAAAAAGCGCCCTGACCGGCTGCAAAAGGGTAGGGTCCCCCGCAGCGGGGGGCCGAACACATAGGCAGCTGTTCAGGGCAGCTGGTAGAAACATTCATCCATATTATGAATTTATATGGGACGGACCCAACGAGGTATTATGCCTGTTTTGGGGCAAAAAGGCAAGGGAAAATCGGCAAAAAACCAAAAATCGGCACCCTGCACAGCTTTGAGAGAAAAAGTATGGCGGGTATGCCGAAAAAATCCCCCTCCCGCCGGGGCGGAAAGGGGGATTTTTACATCTGGGCGATTTTGGCCAGAATGGCCTCGTACTGCTCCTTGGCCCGGCCAAAGGCTTCGGGAAGATCCTCGGGGCGGCCGGCCCGCACGGCGGCCACCATGTCGGCGCAGGCCTGGGACAGCCGGGCAAAGCCGAAGTTGGCCGCCACCCCTTTCAGGGTGTGGGCTGCCCGCTCCACCTCGGGCAGATCCTGCTGCTCCAGAGCGGTGCAGAGGGAAGGCCAGGAGGGGTCGGCGGGGAATTTTTTCAAAAAGCGTTCCAGCAGAGCGGCGCTGCCCCCGAAGCGGGCCATCACCGAAGTCTGGTCGATGGAAAGAGCAGTAAAGAAATCCGATGGAATCATGGGACTCACCTTGCTTTCGTAGAATTGCCGGCGCCGGGGGGCGGAAAAAAGGACCCAGGCCGCCCCGGCACATCCATTATTATAGTGAATTTTCCCCCCGCTGGCAAGTCACAGCCCCCGGGCGGCCCGCTCGGCGGGCAGCTGGAGGATGGCCTCGTAAAAGGAATCGTTCACCGGGGTGGGGATGCCGTGCTTTTTGCCCAAAGCCCGGATGGTGCCGGCAAACAAATCCAGCTCGGTGGGGCGGCCGGCCTCGGCGTCCTGGCGCATGCTGGGCTTGCCGGTGGGGGAAAGGCTGTCGGTGCGCTTGACCCACTCGTCAAACTCCTCGTCGGTGAGCCGGATGCCCTCGGCGGCGGCGATGCGCTGCACCTCCCGCATGGCGGCCAGCATGGCGGTGCGGGCGGGGCCGGGCTTCTGCACCCCGCCGTAGTCCACCCCGTACACCGCCGTGGCCTGGTTGAGGCCCACGTTCAGCATCAGCTTGCTCCACTGGCGGCGCAGGATGTCGCCGCAGAGCAGATGGGGGATGCCGGCGGCGGCAAACAGCCGGTTCAGCGCCGCGCAGCGGGGGGTGAGGGAGCCGTCCTTTTCCCCGAAACAGATTTCCCCGGGCTGGGAATAGACCAGGCTGCGGCCGCTGCGGGTGGCGTCCATGCCCTGGGCCACGGCGTAGACCACCTGACCCGGCCAGATCTCCTCCAGCCGCTGCTCGCTGGAAATGCCGTTGAGCAGAGAGATCAGCACCGTGTCGGGGCCCACCTGACCGGCGGCGTCCCGGATGGCGCTTTCCAGCTGGGTGGACTTGACCGCGAAGATCACCAGATCCGCCGGCTGCTTTTCGGCGGGGGAAACATAGTCAAATTCGCATTTTTCCCCGTTGCACATCACCCCTTCGGCCCGGTAGCGGGCGGCCCGGTCCTCGTCGGCGATCACCCGCAGACGGCAGTCGGGACAGCCGGCCAGTTTGTGGCCGAACAGAATACCCAAAGCCCCCAGTCCCACCAGAGATACAGTGTGGATGGACATACAAAACCCCTCCTCGGTGTAAAAAGCTCTTTTTTTATCATACCACACCCGGCGCCCCGGCGTAAGGCCCCGGGATAAAACAATACAAACTTATCAGTGACCCTTTTTCTGAAAATAGTGTAGTATAAAAATGACGTCAGGATTCACGGGCATGTACCGGGAATCCTGACACCTTGACAGAAAAAGCATCCGGTTTTGTGTGCTTTGTGCGCAAAACCGGGTGATTTTTCGCCGGAAAAGGGTACTGGGGGAAACCAATAAGCATCCCCTGCGCTTTGCGCAGGTGGTGCGTTTGGTGTCCCTCAGGAGGCTGTCGAATTTTTCGACAGCCTCCAAATATTCCCAAAGATTTTACTTTTCATTTCCCCGGGATGTGGTACAATAGCAAAGAACACGCAGAGGAGGCGAGGAATATGGGGATGCTGCAGCGCATGGAGCTGGTGATGGAAAACGACGAGGTACTGGTGATCCCCGGCCATCTGGTGCGGATATTGGAGATCGACCAGGTGTGGGACTGGAACGATCCGCTGCCCAACGGGGAGGACAACATCGTCACCACCTTTGAACAGGCCCAGATCTGCCTGGACCGGGCGGCGGCGGTGCCCTATACCACCGCCTGCGGCATTTCCAGCATGGACCAGCTGGAGCGGCTGGCCCGGTTCCGGGACATCACCTGGATCGACCTGTTTTACGAGGACGAACCGCCCCAGAGCTTTTTTGTGCCCTACGAGGACGATCTGCCCACCCCCACCGGGGTGCCCAACCGGCTGATGACCGCCGCCCGGGACGAGGAGGGCAACCTGTGGATCTGGATCGACGGCGGCGGAGACCCCGCCGGGCGCCGGTGACCGAAAGGACAAAAATCTCTTGACATACCCTGAAAAACTGGATATAATGTAGAACAATATACGAAAGCATTATATGCAAAAGGCGATGATGGGAACAAGTAGCACGGGGAATTTTCCGCTGCAGAGAGCCGCCGGCAGGTGCAAGGCGGTGCGGGCGCCCGGTGTCAAGTCCTCCCGGAGCTGCCGGCCGAAGGGCGTCTGCGCCTGGGTAGGTCCGGACGGGGTTTCTCTCCCGTTAGCAGGGGAACCGGCAGCCATGCCGGAGCGAGGGGTCGCCCTTTGGGGCGGCAAGAAGAGTGGTACCGCAGAGAGCTGTTTGCGACGGCCTTTGTCTCTTAAGAGGGGAGACAAAGGCCGTTTTTTGTTTTTTGCGGCGGAAAAGCGACAAAGAGGGAGTGGAAAGTAATGAAGCTGACAGGATCAGAAATCTTTGCCGAGGTGCTCATCGAGCAGGGTGTGGATGTGATGTTCGGGTATCCCGGCGGCAGCGTACTCAACCTGTACGATGCCCTGTATAAATACCAGGACCGCATCACCCATATCCTCACGGCCCACGAGCAGGGGGCGGCCCACGCCGCCGACGGCTATGCCCGGGCCACCGGCCGCACCGGCGTGGTGCTGGCCACCAGCGGCCCCGGCGCCACCAACCTGGTCACCGGCATTGCCACCGCCTACATGGACAGCGTGCCCATGGTGGCCTTCACCGGCAATGTGGGCACCAGCCTCATCGGCCGGGACAGCTTCCAGGAAGTATACATCGCCGGCATCACCATGCCCATCACCAAGCACAACTTTGTGGTGCGCAAGGTGGAGGAGCTGGCCGACGTCATGCGCAGCGCCTTCCGCATTGCCCAGAGCGGCCGCAAGGGCCCGGTGCTGGTGGATATCCCCAAGGACGTCACCAGCGCCGTCTGCGAGTTCAACCCCCGGCCCCGGTGGACGCCCCCGGCACCCGCGGTGCCCGACGCCACCGCCCTGGCCCAGGCGGCCGAGATGATCAACGCCGCCAAGCGTCCGGTGATCTACTTCGGCGGCGGCGTGGCCGCCAGCGAGGCCGGCGAGGAGCTGCGCCAGCTGACCCAGAAGGCCCAGATCCCCGCCACCTACACCCTCATGGCTGCCGGCGTTCTGGGCTACGGCGAGGAGCTGAATTTGGGTCTGCTGGGCATGCACGGCTGCCGCACCACCAACAAGGCGGTGGACGAGGCCGACCTGGTTATCGCCATCGGCACCCGCTTCTCCGACCGCGTGGCCCTGAATCCCCAGACCTTTGCCCGCCGGGCTTCCATTCTCCAGATCGACATCGACCCCAGCGAGGTGAACAAAAACGTCGCGGTGGACAAATGGGTCATCGGCGATGTCAAAACCGTGCTGCGGGCGCTGCTGCCTCTGGTGCAGCCCGCCGAGCATCCCGAGTGGATGGAGCTCATCCGCAGCTGGCAGGCCCAGGACTACCGTCCCCGGGACGACGCTTACTCCCTCAAGCCCCACCAGATCATCGGCAGCATCTGCGAGCAGGCCGGCCCCGACGCAGTGTACGTCACCGACGTGGGCCAGCACCAGATGTGGGCCGCCCAGTATGTGCGCCATGTCCGCCCCCGCAGCTTTATCACCAGCGGCGGCCTGGGAACCATGGGCTTCGGCTACGGCGCCGCCATCGGCGCCTGCACCGCCCTGGCCGGCAGCCGCCGGGTGATCATGCTCACCGGCGACGGCAGCTTCCACATGAACCTCAACGAGTGCTGCACCGCTGTCAGCTACGAGCTGCCCGTCATCACCGTCATCTTCAACAACCAGGTGCTGGGCATGGTGCGCCAGTGGCAGACCGCCTTCTACGGCCGCCGCTACTCCGCCACCGACCCCCACCGCAAAACCGATTATCCCAAGCTGGCCGAGGCCTTTGGAGCCCAGGGCCGCCGCTGCACCAATCTGGAGGAATTCCGCCAGGCCTTTGCCTGGGCGCTGGAGCAGAAGGGCCCTGTGTGGATCGAATGCGTCATCGACAAGGACGAAAAGGTGCTGCCCATGATCCCCGCCGGCGGCACTCTGGATGACATCATGATGAGCTGAAAGGAGGGCCAAGACCCATGAAACGAGAAGTAATCAGCGTGCTGGTGCAGAACCACGCGGGCGTTCTGGCCCGGGTATCCAGCCTGTTTGCCCGCCGGGGCTTCAACATCGACAGCCTTACCGTGTCGGCCACCAACGACCCCGCCATCTCCCGCATCACCGTGGTGGTCCACGACGATGAAAAGGTGCTGGATCAGATCATCAAGCAGACCGCCCGTCTGGAGGAGACCTGCCAGATCTTCCGGCTGGACGCCGACAGCAGCCTGCAGCGGGAGCTGCTGCTCATCAAGGTGACGGCCACCGCCGCCAACCGGGCCGAGCTCCACGAGATCGCCAGCATCTACAAGGCCAAGATCATCGACCTGTCCCCCCACAGCATGAGCATGGAGCTCACCGGCGAGCCGGAAAAGATCGACGCCTTTTTGAATATGCTCAGCCAGTACAAGGTGCTGGAGCTCTGCCGCACCGGCATCACCGCCATGAGCCGCGGCGACCGCAAGGAGCTGCAGGCCCGGCCCGCCCAGCGGTGAGCACTGTTTTTGGTACCACGGGGCCCTGGCGGCCCTGCTATGATACAGATTTTTAGGATAAAGAGGAGTGTTTGGAAATGATCAAGAAGTACTACGACGTGGACTGCAATCTGGGCCTGCTGGACGGCAAGACCGTGGCCGTTATCGGCTTTGGCAGCCAGGGCCATGCCCATTCCATGAACCTGGCCGAAAGCGGCGTCAACGTAGTGGTTGGCCTGCGCAAGGGCAGCGGTCACTGGGCTAAGGCCGAGGCTTTCGCCGCCACCTGTCCCAACTTTAAGGTGATGGAGATCGAGGAGGCCGCCAAGGCCGGCGATATCGTCATGATGCTGGTTCCCGATGAGCTGGCCGCCGACATCTACAACGCCCAGGTTGCCCCCTATATGAAGGAAGGCGACGTGCTGATGTTTGCCCATGGCTTCAACATCCACTTCAACTTCATCCAGCCCGCCAAGAACATCGATGTGATCATGGTTGCCCCCAAGGGCCCCGGCCACACCGTCCGCAGCCAGTACCTGGAGGGCAAGGGCGTGCCCAGCCTCATCGCTGTACATCAGGACTACTCCGGCAAGGCCAAGGAGATCGCTCTGGCCTACGCCAGCGGCATCGGCGCCGGCCGCGCCGGCATCCTGGAGACCAGCTTCCGGGAGGAGACCGAGACCGACCTGTTCGGCGAGCAGGCCGTTCTGTGCGGCGGCGTCTGCGAGCTGATGCACGCCGGCTTCGACACTTTGGTAGCTGCCGGCTACGAGCCCGAGATGGCCTACTTTGAGTGCATCCACGAGATGAAGCTCATCGTCGACCTGATCAACCAGGGCGGTTTCGGCAAGATGCGTTACTCCATCTCCAACACCGCCGAGTACGGCGACTACCGCACCGGCAAGCGCCTCATCACCGAGGAGACCCGCAAGGAGATGAAGAAGGTCCTCACCGAGATCCAGGACGGCACCTTCGCCAGCGAGTTCATGCAGGAGATGAGCGCCGGCCGCAAGGCCAAGTTCCTGGCTACCCGCCGCCGGGAGGCCGAGCATCCCGTGGAGGCCGTGGGCGCCGATCTGCGCAACATGATGAGCTGGCTGAAAAAATAATCCACCGGCTGCAAAGCCCGGCTTTCTGCGGAAGGCCGGGCCTTTTTCGTGAAAAAAGGATAAAAATCCCGCCGGTTACGTCAAAATTTTGCCGGATGCTTGCCTGTGCCGGGGGATTGCCGTATAATGAAAGGCGTGAGGACAACATCAAATCGGCACCCCCTGCGGGCGTGTCGGAAAAGAGGAAAAGAATGAAACTGCTTTCTGTAACGGTGCCCTGCTACAATTCGCAGGACTATATGCGGCACTGCGTGGATGTGCTTTTACAGGGCGGCGACGAGGTGGAGATCCTGATCGTGGATGACGGTTCCTCCGACAATACCGCCGCCATTGCGGACGAATACCAGCAAAACTATCCCGGCATTGTGCGGGCCATCCATCAGCCCAACGGCGGCCACGGCGCCGCAGTGATGACCGGTGTGAAAAACGCCCAGGGTCTGTATTTCAAGGTGGTGGACAGCGACGACTGGCTGGACGACGATGCCTACGCCAAGGTGCTGGACACTTTGCGCCGGTTTGCGGCCGAGGGCAATGGCCCCGACCTGCTGGTGAGCAACTATGTCTATGAAAAGGTCAGTGCCAATCTCCAGCGCCCGGTGCGGTATACCGGCGCTCTGCCGGAAAACAAGATGCTTACCTGGGACGAGGTGGGCCATTTCCGCAAGGGCCAGTACATGCTGATGCACGCGGTGATCTACCGCACCCAGCTGCTGCGGGACTGCGGCCTGGATCTGCCCCGGCACACCTTCTATGTGGACAATCTGTTTGTCTATGTGCCCATGGCCAGCGTCAAGACCCTCTACTACCTCAACGTGGACCTCTACCGCTACTTTATCGGCCGGGACGACCAGTCGGTGCAGGAGCAGGTGATGATCCGCCGCATCGACCAGCAGCTGCGGGTGAACCGCATGATGCTGGAGCAGGTGCAGCTGGCCCGCATTGCCAACAAGCGCCAGCAGAGCTATATGTACAACTATCTGGAGATCATCACCACGGTTTCCTCGGTGCTCTGCATCCGGTCGGGCAGCGAGGAGAACCTGAAGAAAAAGGCCGATCTGTGGCAGATGATCCACGACAAGCATCCCTGGGAATACCGCCGTCTGCGCCGTGGTATTATGGGCCGGGTGATGAATATGGATTCCCGTCCCGGCCGCTGGCTGGCGGTGACCGCCTACAAGATCAGCCAGAAGCTGGTCGGCTTTAACTGACAGGGGGAAGGGCTGTGAAATACGATTATCTCATCGTGGGCGCGGGCCTGTTCGGGGCCGTGTTTGCCCGCCAGGCCATGGACCAGGGCAAGAGCTGTCTGGTCATCGACCGGCGCAGCCACACCGGCGGCAATATCCATTGCGAGACGGTGGAGGATATCCGGGTCCACCGCTACGGCGCCCATATCTTCCACACCTCCGACGAGGAGGTCTGGCAGTATGTCAACCGGTTTGTCCACTTCAACCACTACATCAATTCCCCGGTGGCGGTGTACGGCGACGAGCTGTACAACATGCCCTTTAACATGAACACCTTTTCCCGGATGTGGAACATCCGCACCCCCGCCGAGGCCAAGGAGATCATCCGCAAGCAGATCGAGGAGCTGAACATCGGCGAGCCCAAAAACCTGGAGGAACAGGCCCTCAAGCTGGTGGGCCGGGACGTCTACGAAAAGCTGGTGAAGGGCTACACCGAAAAGCAGTGGGGCCGCCCCTGCGACCAGCTGCCCGCCTTCATCATCCGGCGTCTGCCCCTGCGCTTTGTCTACGACAACAACTATTTCTCCGACCCCCACCAGGGCATCCCGGTGGAGGGGTACAACGCCCTCACCGACGCCCTTCTGGATGGCGCCGAAGTGCGCTTGGACACCGATTACGCCGAGTTTATCCGGGAAAATCCCGACATCGCCCAAAAGACGGTGTTCACCGGCATGATCGACGAGTTCTTCGACTTCTGCTACGGCGCTTTGGAATACCGCACCGTCACCTTCGAGACCGAGGTGCTGGACTGCGACAACTACCAGGGCAACGCGGTGGTCAACTACACCAGCCGGGATGTGCCCTACACCCGCATCATCGAGCACAAGCATTTCGAGTTCGGCACCCAGCCCAAAACGGTGATCAGCCGGGAATACCCCGCCGCCTGGCAGCCCGGGGCCGAGCCCTACTACCCGGTGAACGACGAGAAGAACCAGGCTCTCTACCAGAAATACGCGGCCCTGGCCGCCAGCCGCCCCGACGTGATTTTCGGCGGCCGGCTGGGCGGGTACAAGTACTACGACATGGACAAGGTGATCCGGGCTGCCCTGGACACCGCCGCCGCCGAGCTGGGCTGATCCGCCCCAAAAGAACAGAAAAAACCGCCCTTTGCCGATTGCCGGCAGAGGGCGGTTTTGCTTATATTGTGCTGCGGGAAACTGGCTCAGGCCAGAAAGCGGGTCATGTTGTAGACGCAGACGCCCATGATAACCACCATCAGACCCATGAGCAGCTTGTCGGTGTGGGAGTTGTCCATCCGCTTGCTCAGGGCCCGGCCGATGATGCCGCCGCCGATGCCGCCGGCGATCATCAGCACCAGGGCTACCGGCTCAAACTCCGGCACCGAGCCGGTGGCGAAGGTGGTGACCAGGTTGGAGATCTGGCTGAACAAGATCACATACAGGCTGTTCTGGGAGGCGGTCTTGGTCTCCATGCTGAAGAAATAGAACAGGATCACCAGGTTGATGGGCCCGCCGCCGATGCCCAGAAAACTGCTCATGGCGCCCAGGAATACGCCGATGAGAACAATGAGCAGGTCGTTTTTCACGTCCAGGGTGTGGAACCGGTCCTTGAACATGGTGTAGAGCAAGGTGCCCAAGGTCACCACCAGCAGGCAGCCTGCCTGCACCGCGCCGGCGGTGTCGGGGCTGGCGAAAAGACCCTGCACCAGCCCGAACAGCTGGCTGCCCAGAAAGCCGCCGGCAATGCTGCCGATGACCAGAGGGGTGCTGCGGCGCAGATTGATGCGGCTTTCTCCCGAAATCATCAGCTTGCCCACCGAGTAGCAGCTCATGGCCAGCACAGTGCAGCCCGACAAAAAGCTGCTGGTGGCCACGGTGGCCAGGCCGGTGACGTCCAGCAGCGGCTTGATGATTACCCCGCCGCCGATGCCGCAGATGGCGCCTACAATGCTGGCCGCAAGGCTGATGATCAAAAAGAACAACATCATAATAAATCCCGTTTCCTTTCCTGAGGCGGCCGCAGCCGCGGGGCAGTGTGCGGAGAATACGCGCTTTACTTTCTATTATACCCCGGCGCAAAACATAAGTAAAATATCTAAATATCTAACAATAGCATAGGTATATACCTATATAAAGAAGGCTGCCCAAAATAAAAAATTCCAAACATTGCACGATAAATCGAAACGTTTGTGCAAAAATCCGGTAAAAAGTATGTCGATTGTGTTAATTTTAGCACTCTATGCTTGCGAGTGCTAAAAAGTTGAGTATAATAAAATTGTAGCCGGAAGGAGGGCAAAGGAAAACAAAGCCCCCGGAAGGCGGATACAAAAAACGAACCAAACCTCCGGGCCCCCAAAGCCCGGAAGGGCGGCATCACCGCCGGAGCAAAAGTTCCGGCGCAGCAACTGAAACGGAGGAATGAAGTATGTTGCCCACCATTTTTAATAGCAATCTGTTTGATGAACTGTTCGCCGATCCCTTTGACACCATGCTGCCGGTAAGCCGGGAGCTGTACGGCAAACACGCCCGGGGCCTGATGAAAACCGATGTGCGGGAGACCGATACCGCCTATGAGCTGGATGTCGACCTGCCCGGCTTCAAGAAGGACGAGATCCAGGTGCAGCTGGAAAACGGCTATCTGACCATCAGCGCCAGCAAGGGCTTGGACAAGGACCAGAAGGACAAGGAGGGCCGCTATATCCGCCGGGAGCGGTATACCGGCCAGAGCAGCCGGAGCTTCTATGTGGGCGACAGCGTCGCCCGGGAGGATGTTACCGCCAAGTTTGAGGACGGTATCCTGCGGCTGACGGTGCCCAAGAAGGTCCACCGGGAGATCCCTCAGACCAACTACATCGCCATTGAATAACACCTCTGCGCAGGCGGGCCCCCGCATCCGAAAGGATGCGGGGGCCCGCCCTTTTATTTTTCTCTTTTTTCCTCCGTTTCGTCGGCGTGAGCCGGCAAGGCCCGCCGGGCGAACATGGCCTGGCAGAGGGCTGCAAAAGCCTGGGCCGGAGCGGTGAGGTATTTGTTTTTGTGGTGGGTCAGGGAAAACTGCCGTTCCAGTTCCAGTTCGCCCACCTGCAGCCGGCAGACCCGGCCCCGCTGCAGCGCCTGGCGCACCATCATCTCGGGCAGCACCGAAAGCCCCAGTCCCGACGCCACCGCCACCAGCACCGCCTCGGTGCTGATGCTTTCAATCAGCGGCTCCACCACAAACCCGTGGGAGGCCATGAGTCCATCGAAAATATCCCGGCCGGCGCTGCCGGTCTCCCGCAGCACAAAGGGCTGGCCGGCCAGCTCGCTGACCTCCACCCGGTCCCGGTCGGCCAGAGGATGCCCCGGGGGCGCGATCACCACCAGTTTGTCGGTGGAAAGGGGAATGTGGGTGAGGTGGGGGTTGGACTGCAGGCCCTCCACCAGGGCCAGGTCCAGTTTGCCCTGGTAGACCAGTTCCTCCAGCTGGGTGGAGTTGCGGATCTGGGCGGTGATGGTCAGTTCGGGGTACATCCGCCGGAACCGCAGCAGCAGACCCGGCAGAAAATGGGTGCCGATGGTCACGCTGCAGCCGATGCGCAGCCGTCCGCTGGCCTCCCAGTGCTGGGCGCCCTCCTCCAGCTCGTCAAACAGAGCAATAATGTGGTAGGCATAGTCGTAAAACCGACGCCCCTCCTCGGTGGGCTGCATCCGGCGGGAGATGCGGTCGAAGAGATGCAGTCCGTAGTGGCTTTCCAGCTCCTGGATCACCTGGCTCACCGATGGCTGGGAGATATACAGCTTTTTGGCCGCCTGGGTGATGCTGCCGCAGCGGTAAACCTCCAGATAAATGCGCAGATGGCGCAGCGTCACGCCGCAGCCCTCCCTTCAGAAAAAATTTCATTTTACATATCATCCTCCCCGGAGTATACTTTTGTCAAGAGCTCCCCGCCAGCGGGGGCACAAAGGGGAGGTTTTCCATGCATCCGATCAATGTGATGATCAAGCCCGCCAGCGCCAGCTGCAACCTGCGGTGCAAATATTGCTTCTATGCCGACGAGGCCGCCATCCGCCAGGTGCCCAACTACGGCAAAATGAGCCGGGAAACCCTGGAAGAGGTGGTGCGGCTGTTTATGCAAAACGCTCGGGGCAGCTGTACCTTTGCCTTTCAGGGGGGCGAGCCCACTTTGGCCGGCCTGGACTTTTTCGAGGACGTGGTCCGGCTGGAACAGAAATACAGCCGCCCCGGCCTGCGGGTGACCAACGCGCTGCAAACCAACGGCATGGTCATCGACGCCGACTGGTGCCGTTTTCTGGCCAAAAACCACTTTCTTGTGGGCCTTTCCATGGACGGCGTCAAGCAGACCCACGACCTCTACCGCCAGGGCCCCGGGGGCGCCGGCAGCTTTGCCCAGGTGCAGCGGGCGGCCCAGCTCATGACCCAGCACGGGGTGGAATTCAATATCCTCACGGTGGTCACCCGGCAGCTGGCCAAAAATATCACCAGCGTATACAATTCGTATATCAAGAGAGGGTACCTATACCATCAGTATATACCCTGCATGGATGCCCTGGAAAGCCAGCGGGGCGGGGAAGAGTATTCCCTGAGCCCCAAGGAGTACGGCGAGTTCCTCAAAAAGCTGTTTGATCTGTGGTTCAACGACCTGCGCCGGGGCTTTGTGGTGTCGGTGCGGTATTTCGACAATCTGATGATGATGCTCAACGGCCGCCCGCCGGAAAGCTGCGCTATGGCGGGACACTGCAACGTGCAGTATCTGGTGGAGGCCGACGGCAGCGTGTTCCCCTGCGACTTTTACGCCCTGGACGCCTTCCGGCTGGGCCGCATCCCCGAAAACACCCTGGAAGAGCTGGACCAGAAGCGGAAAGAAATTCGATTTATCGAGGATTCCCTTCAAAAGCCCGCCGAATGCCAGGCCTGCCCCTGGCTGGCGCTCTGCCGGGGCGGCTGCCGCCGGGACTGCGTGGACGGCCCTGCCAGCCTCAACTATTACTGCGAAAGCTACCGGGAATTTTTCGCCTACGCGGCGCCCCGGCTGCGCCAGGCGGCGGATTTTCTGGCCCGCACCCAGCCGGGCATGTTCCGCTGAGACCATATAACGGATAAAAGAAAGAGAGTTTTCAACATTTCGTTGGTGAAAAGTTGAAAACTCTCTTTTTTCGTGGAAAAGACAGACAGCAAAAAAGGCCGGTGCCCCCCAAAGGGGAACCGACCGTTTTGAAAAAGGAACAGAACCGTGCTTACAGCTGGTAACCGGCGGCGCGCAGAGTCTCCCGCAGGGCGTTCACATCGCCGTCAAAGCGGTTGTTCAGCACCCAGGTCGCCTCGGCACGCTGGACTTCGTCTTTCTGCACCAGCGGGGTGATGACAAAGCCGGGCTCATCGCGACGCAGGATCTTCTTTTCCACCAGCCGCTTGATCACAGTGTAGGTGGTGTTCTTTTTCCAGTTGAAGGCTTTCAGCGCATAGGCTGCCGCCTGGCTGGCGGTAGAGGGCTGATTGGCCCACACAAAGCACATCAGGTTCCACTCAGCGTCAAACAATTTTGTTGCTTCCATCTGTCGATTTTCCTCTCGTTCAAAATTCGCTTGTTCCATTCCGTATTGCGGCAGCCTGCTTCGTACCGCAACTAAAAAATATCATTTCACTCATTAGCATACCACAAAATGGGCGTTAATTCAAGATAATAGCTTTGCAGTGAAAAAATTTCATAGACTTTGACGAGACTTGGACTGAAAAGCCAAAAAACGCGGATAAAAAACACCGCCTTGGAAAAGCTCCAAAGCAGTGAAAAAGCCATGTATCAGGGGGTGCTGTCGGAGGCCCGCCAGAACCGGCCGTCCTGGAAATCCAAAGTGGAGTCCCCGGCGATGTGCAGCGCGTGGGCGATGGATACGCCCCAGGCGGCGTCCTCTTTGTACCGCTGGGCGATGCGCCGGTGCACCAGCTCGCAGTTTTCCCGGTTGGTGCCGATGAGCAGCACCAAAAACCGGTCCCGGCCGTGCTGGGTGAAGGCGTCGCCCCGGCGCAGACTCTGCTGGATGGCGCTGCGCAGCTTGGGGGCGGCAGCGGCGATCTTCTGGTTGTCCTCCAGGGTGTTGTTCCGGCTGTCGGTGAGCCAGTAGAGCAGCAGATAGGCGCTTTGGCCGCTGCGCTCGATCATCCGGCAGCACATGCGGTAAACGTCGATAAAGCTGGGATAGCTGCAATAGTAGGCGCCCCGGCCCCGGGTCTCCTCCTGCAGCTGGTTGGTGAGCTGGGTGACGGTTTCCCGCTTTTCGTCCCCCGCCAGGCTCAGCATCTGGAACCGCTTTACCAGCTCGGCGCTGGGTTTGGCTACAAAATCCTCCTCCAGTTCCCGCACAGCCTGGTCGTATACCTCTTTGGCCTTCCGGTACTGTTCCAGTTTCATCAGGCAGTCGATGCGCAGGCACTGCCATTCTTCCAGATGATGCAGCGCCGCCGCATGGGTGGCGATGGCATACAGCCGCTCCCATTCCTCCCGACGGCCCAACAGGGCAGCCAGATCCTGGACACAGCCGAAATATTGCTGCCGGTACTTGGCGGCGGTCACCAGCACCCAGTCCTCGCCGGACAGATGGGGCAGAAAATCGCCCTTGTACAGATCGGCGGCCTGCAGCAGGTATTCCCGCCGTTCTTCCTCGTGCTCGCTGGCGGCCGCCTTGCCCAGCAGCCGCTCAAACTCCCACACGTCCAGATCGATGCCGCCGGGACATACAAAGCTGTACCGCTTGTTGTGGGACTGCACCGTCACCTCGGGCGGCAGACCCACCTTGGCCAGCAGCCGCCGCAGATTGGACAAGGTGACCTTCAGATTGTTTACAGGGTCGGAGGTGGAATCGCCGGAAAACAGGGTGTCCAGCAGGCTGTCCCGCAGAATGCCCTGCTCGCCCCGGTACAGCAGCAGCTGCAAAGCCTTCATGGCCTTGGTGCTGTAATTGTTTTCCAGCCGGATGGGCTCGCCATTGCAGTAGATGGAAAATTCGCCCAACATATTCACACGCATCACTTTGGCTGAATCGCTCATTTCTCACCACTCCCCTCGGTGTTTTGCGGTTCTAACCAACTTTGCCAAAAAAGTCGCGGCAAAGCATGAGTACTTTATAACTATAAAACAAATGCGCGGCATTTACAAGACTTTCGGCCCATATAGGCGTCGATTGGAGCAATTG
>DXDW01000186.1 GCA_019115305.1 Candidatus Anaerofilum excrementigallinarum | reverse complement strand
CGAAGCGGCAGTTGAAAGTTTCTTCGGTTCCTTCTTTTCAAAGAAGGAACGAAAAACCGTCTTTCCCTTTAAAAACCGCCCCCGGTTTGCTATACTTTTGTTAAACCATTTTTGTATACCGCAAGGAGGAAACTCCATGGATCTGGATATCCTTGTCCCCCTTTCGCCCCGCAGCGCCGCCGACCCGGCCGTCTGCCGGGCCGCGCTGGAAAAAGCCGGCCAAGGCCACCAGCTGCACTTTTTGTCCGCCGCCGATGCCGGCAGCGCGGCATGGGTGCTGTTCTGGCAGGCCGACGCCCTGCCCCGCCTCGGCCTTTTTGACGCCTTAGAAAAAGCCGCCGCCCGCTGGCCCGACGCCGGGGCGCTGGAATGCCGCCGCCTGCCCCTGGAGCAGTCCAAGCTATACGACCCCTCCACATTGCAGACCGACTTCTTCTCCGGCCCCGCCGTCTGTATCCGCCGCCAGGCGCTGGAGGCGGCCGGGGGCTGGCAGGCGGGCTGGCCCGACGCCGCCTCCCGGCTGGACCTCTCCTTCCGGCTGCGGGCCGCGGGCTATTCCCTCTACTACTGCCCCGACGCGGCTGTTGACTGCCCCGCGCCCCCCGACGATTTGGAAAATTACCGAGACCAGCTCATCGGCCGGCTGCTGCTTGCCTTCCAATACGGCACCATAGCCGACGCCGCCCGGGCTAAATTCGCCTTTATAAAAGCCCTGCGCCATCCCCGGCCCTTTGCCCATGTGCGGCCGGCCCTTCTGAAAGGCGCCGCCGGACGGTATGGCGCCATGTGGGCCGCTTTCCTGTTCCGGTTTTCCCGGCGCAAGACCTTCGCCGCCTGCAAGGGGATGCTCTGCGACCGTCTGGCCATTAGCCGGGGCAGCCAGCCCCTGGAACCTCTGGGCCCCCAGCCTCTGGTGTCGGTGATCATCCGCACCTGCCAGCAGCCCGCCATGCTGCGCCGCACTTTGGAAAGCCTGCGCTGGCAGACCTACCGCAACTTCGAGGTGGTGCTGGTGGAGGACGGCGAAGCCGCCAGCGGCTTTCTCGCGGAGGAATTCCCCGATCTGACCATCCGCTACCAGGCCACCGGCACCCGGCTGGGCCGGGGCAAGGCCGGCAATCTGGGTCTTTCTCTGGCCAAGGGCAAATACTGCAATTTTCTGGACCAGGACGACTATTTCTACGCCGACCATCTGGAAATGCTGGTTTCCCGGCTGGCCTCCCACCCCGAGGCCGACATCGTCTTCGGTTCGGCCATGGAGATGGACGCCGATATCCTCTCCCGGGACCCCTACCAGCTGCGGGTGGAGCGCATCTTCCATCTGGACAACCAGCGCATCGACCCCTTCTTGTTCTGCCACAGCTGCCCCAGCCCCATCCAGACGGTGCTGTTCCGCCGCTCCCTCTTTGAGGAGCTGGGCGGGCTCCACGAGGAGCTGGAAGGGGGCGAGGACTGGTATTTCTGGCTCAAGCTGCTCACCCGGGCCCGCCGGGCCAACCAGCGGCTGGCCGATGTGCGCCGGGCCACCTCGGTATTTCTGGTCCCCGCCGACCCCGAAGCCGCCCGCCGCCGGGTGGAGGGGTACCAGCCCGACTACGACCGCATTTTTGAGGACGACAGCCTGCGCTACACCTTCACCGCCGCCCAGCTGCGCCGGTTTTACGACGATCTGCTGGGGGATGTGGTGGCCATGGAGGCTGCCGGCGCGCTGCCCGCTCTGCTGGCCACCCGCCGTCCCCACCCCGATACAGAAGGAGAAGATTCATGCTACACGCCCTGAAACAGCGCATCAAAAAGCTGGGCTGGATCGCCTGGTTCCGGCTGCATAAACCCGCCCGGCCTGCCATCGGGCTGGTGGTGTCCAGCTTTGACAAAGGCGGCCTGGAACAGGTGGTTCTCAACCTCTACCGGGGTTATCTCGCCGCCGGCCGGCAGGTGTATCTGCTGGTGGAGGAGAACATCCTGGGCCCCATGGCCCAGCAGGTGGACCCGGAGCGGCTGCTGGTGTTCAACCGGGACGAGGACACCTTTCTGCACCTTTGCAGGCAGCACGATATCCGCGTCCTCCACTACCACTACAACACCTATATGATGCACGGGGTCCGGCTCATGGGCTTCCGGGTGCTCTACACCATCCACAACATCTACACCTGGAAATCCGACGCCGAAATGCTGGCCTACGGTCGGCTGCTGGACCGCTGCGCCGATTCCATTGTGGCGGTGTCGGGCTTTGTGCGGGACTATTTCTGCCGCCGCACCGGCCTGCCCACGGCCCGGGTGGAGGTGATCCCCAACGGGGTGGAGACCGAAGAACTTCTCACCGATTCCCCCCTGCCCTTTTCCCGGGAAAGCCTAGGCTATTCCCCCAACGAGGTGGTGTTCGCCTTCATCGCCTCCTATCATCCGGTGAAGCACCATCTGGGCATGATCGGGGTGATGGAGCAGCTGGCTGCCGCCGCGCCCCGGATTCGCCTTCTGCTGCTGGGCAACCAGGGGGACCCCGCCTGCCACGCCGCTTTCCAGCAGGCGCTGGCCCAAAGCCCCGCCAAGGATGCCATCCGCTGCCTGCCTTACCTGTCCCACAGCCAGGTGGGGGCTTTCCTGCGCAGCGTACCCGACGTCTTTTTGCTGCCCACCCTCCAGGAAGGGTGCAGCAACGCGGTGCTGGAGGCCCTCTGCTGCGGGCTGCCTCTGGTGCTCACCGATGTGGGCAACGCCCGGGAAGTGAAGGAACTGGCCCCCGCCAGCTGTCTGGTGGTGCCCCCCGCCTGGCAGAGCCCCGATCAGCTCACCGAGGAAAAAATCCAGGCCCTGGCCCGGCAAGCCCACGCCCCCAACGGACAGGCTCTGGCCGACGCCATGATGCAGATGGCCCGGGAACTGCCCCAGGCCAAAGCCGCCGCCCAGGCTGCCGCCCAAAAGGCCCTGCCCCTCTGCGGCTGCGCCGAGATGACCCGGCGGTATCTGGCCCTCATGGGCTGATTCTCGCCATCGCATCCAAAAAGGAGTGACTGTATTTTGTCCAATGCCCTAATCCTGCCCGGCGTCGCCCCCTCGGGGGCGCTGGAGCTGTTTTTCCATTCCCTGACGGCCTGGCCTCCGGCCCAGCCCTGTACCCTCTATCTCGTCGGCTTTGACGCTCTGCCCCCGGCAGCCCCCGCCGACAGCGTGCTTGTCCCCGCCGCCGGCGGCTATTCCGCCTGTCTGGCCGCAGGGCTGACGGCGGCCCTGGCTAAGGCCGAACACACCCATTTCTGCCTGCTCCACGCCGACACGGTGCTTTCCCCTGGCTGGCTGGATGACCTGCTGGCCGCCGACGCCGACGCCGTGGGCCCGGTGACCAACTTTGCCCGCACCAGCCAGCAGCTGGCAGGGGCTCCCGCCCTGCGGCAGAACCGCTTCTCGGTGGGCAAGGCCGCCGACTGGGCAAAAAAACGGCGGGCAGATTTCGGCGCACAGCCCCCGGTGAAGGCGGAGCAGCTCTCCGCCTTCTGCCTGCTGCTCACCCGGTCCGCCGCCCAGGCGGTGGCTGGTTTGCCCGCCGATCTCCCCGACCCGGCTCTGGCGGAGCAGGGCATTTCTTTGCTTCTGCGGCAGAAGGGCTTTTCCATGGTCTGCTGCCGGGGCCGGTATCTCCATCACTGGGGCGGCGAGAGCCGCCGGGGGCTTTCCCCCGACCAGCTGGCCCAGCGGTTCCACACCGCCCGCCGCCGGCTGCAGGCCATGGGGGGCTGGGAGCCTCCCGCCGGGGAACTGGCCGCCAGCATCGCCCAGGATCTGGAATGGATCGCCGCACACCCGGAGCTTCTGCCGGTGTGGCAGCCCCGGCTGGCCCAGGGTTTGTCTGCTCTCCAGGCCGGGCAGCGGCAGTTGGCCGCCCAAGCGGCGGACCCCGGCTGCCAGATGGCTGACGGCATCTACCCCGAGGTGCCCGCGGGGATTCTGGCCCGGCAGCTGAAACACAAGGCGGTGCGCAAATGGCGCAGCCTGGGCCCGGTGGCCTCCCACATTGCCCGGCGGCAGCTGGAACACCCCGACGGTCTGGACCAGCTGCTGGAGCGCATCGCCGCCGCCAAGGCCGCCGGCAAAAAGACGGTGGCCATTCTGGCTCCCCTCTTTTCCGACCCCACCTTCTCCCCCGAGGACGGCTATATCCGCCGGGTAAAGGCGGTGGACGAGGATGTGTTCCCCGACTTTTTCAAAGTCTATCTCTACGAGCCCCTGATCCACCTGCCCGCCAGCCTGCGGATCGTGTCGGTGGACGAAGAGCGGGCCTATGTCCAGTACGACCCCGCCATCCCCCAGCAGCGGCAGCAGATATTGCGGCTGGCCGCCGCCTGCGGCATGACCTACACCCACAGCCTGCTGCGGCTGATGCCCCACTGCTGGCGCACCGATCCCGCCGCTGTGCCCGCCCTCTTTTCCTTGCAGAACACCGTCCACATCTTTGACATGCACGGGGCGGTGCCCGAGGAATTTGCCCTGGACGGCAAGGAGGAGGAAGCCGCCTTCGCCCGGCAGCTGGAGGAAAGCTGCGTTTGGGGAGCCAGCGTCATCGTCACGGTGAACCGGGCCACCCAGGAGCACCTCCGCAAGCGGTACGGCGAACTGAAAGCCCAGATGGTCTGCATGCCCATCTTCAACGAGGACGTGAAAAACGCCCAGCCGCCCCTGGACAAGCCCCTGGCAAATGGTCTCCCGGTGGCCCTTTACGCCGGCGGTGTACAGGCCTGGCAGAACATCCCCCTGATGCAGCAGGCCATGGCCGCCCACCCCGACGCCTTTGTCTACAAGATGTTCCTGCCCGACCCCGACGCCTTCGCGGCCCTCTGGGGGGACAAGCCCTTCCCGCCCCATCTGGTGCTGGACTGCAAGACCCCCACCGAGCTGGTGGCGGAATACCAGACCGCCCACTACGGCTTTGTGCTGCGGGACGACATCACGGTGAACAACGTGGCCTGTCCCACCAAGCTGGTGGAATATCTGCAATACGGCATTCTGCCCATTCTGCTCACCCCGAACATCGGGGATTTCGCCGCCCGGGGCATGGAATATCTGCCCTTGGAGGACCTGCTGGCCGGCAAGCTGCCCAGCGAGGAGCAGCGCCGGCAGATAGCCGCCCGCAACGGTGAAGTCTTGGGGCTGCTGCTCCAGGACCATCTGGACGGACGCCGCCAGCTGGCCGCCCTGGCCGAAAGCCTGGCGGGCTGAGCCTGTACGGGACAGCCAAAGCCCCATTTTAGGCAAAAAAGGCCACCGCCGCAGACCCACCAACACGCGGCTAGCCGAGCAAACAACGGAGCTTTCCGCAAAAACTTCATCCCAACAAAAACGCCCGATTTTGCAGAGAGAAAAGGCAAAATCGGGCGTTTTTTCGTCTCAAAATTCATATATTCCGGGGGAGATGCGCCGTCCGGCGGGCTTTTTTCAGAATTCTGTCATTTGCTTTTGTCGAAACCTCTCCACAAGCCAGAAGAAGCTCCTATGCACCCCCGCCCTGCACAAAGGCAGCCCAAAAGCCCCATCAAACCCGGCAAGCCACGCAAAACAAAAAAGCCCCTCCCCCGAAGGGGAAGGGCCTGGTTCACGATTGGATCAAACCAGCTCGATGATAGCCATCTCGGCAGCGTCGCCGCGGCGAACGCCGGTCTTGACGATGCGGGTGTAGCCGCCGGTGCGGTCGGCATACTTGGGGGCGATCTCGTCGATCACCTTTTTGGCAACGGTCTCCTTGGTGATGTAGGAGAACACCTGACGCTTGGCGTGCAGATCCTCGCGCTTGCCGAGGGTCACCATCTTTTCAGCCATGGACCGTACCTCTTTGGCACGGGTAACGGTGGTTTCGATCTTGCCGTTCTCGAACAGGTAGGTTACCATACCGCGCAGCATGGACTTGCGGTGGTCACTGGTTCTGCCAAGTTTTCTAGTACCGGGCATCCCGTTTCACTCCTTTGCAGTAATTACTCTTCGTCTTTGGTGAGGTTGAAGCCCAGGGACTGCAGCTTTGCAATCACTTCTTCCAGGCTCTTGCGGCCGAGGTTGCGGACCTTCATCATCTCGTCTTCGGACTTGTTCACCAAATCCTCCACGGTGTTGATGCCGGCGCGCTTCAGACAGTTGAAGCTGCGCACAGACAGATCCAGTTCCTCGATGGTCATCTCCAGAGCCTTCTCCTTGCCCTTGTCGTCCTTCTCCACCATGATCTCGGCGTCGATGGCCTCCTGGGACAGGTTGACAAACAGGTTCAAATGCTCGGTCAGCACACGGGCGGCCAGGCTTACAGCCTCTTTGGCGCTGATGGTGCCGTCGGTCAAAACCTCCAGGCTCAGTTTATCGTAGTCGGTGATCTGACCGACACGGGTGTTCTCCACCACAGGGTTCACCTTGAGAACCGGGGTGTAGATGCTGTCGATGGGAAGGGTGCCCACAGGCACCTGCTCCATGTTCTGCTTATTGCGCTCGGCGGGCACATAGCCGCGGCCCTTGTCGAAGGTGAGCTCCATAATCAGCTGAGCGCCCTCTGCCAGGGTGGCGATGTGCCAGTCGGGATTCAGGATCTCGATTTCGCTGTCCTGCCGAATGCTGCCGGCTGTTACCTCCCCTTCGCCGCTGGCTTCGATGCGCACGGTTTTGGGGCCGTCAGAGTACAACTTTGCAGTTACACCCTTCAGGTTCAGCACGATCTCGGTGACGTCTTCCTTTACACCGGGGATGGTGGAAAACTCATGAAGAACGCCATCGATCTTCACACTCGTAATCGCAACGCCGGGAAGCGAAGAGAGCAGTACGCGCCGCAAGCTATTTCCCAGAGTGATGCCAAAGCCACGCTCCAGGGGCTCCACGACGAATTTGCCGTAGCGGCCGTCCGGGGACAGTGTTTCGGTGTCGATCCTGGGCCGTTCAATCTCCATCATTCAAAACCCTCCTTGGTCAGCCGGCGCACAAGGCGCCGGCATCGTTGATTCGCATTCCCTGTTTAGGCAGCGGATTACTTGGAGTACAGCTCGACGATGAGATGCTCTTCCACTTCGAAGTCGATCTCGGAGCGCTCGGGCAGACGATCCACCACAACGCTCATCTTCTCGGCGTCCTTGGTCATCCAAACGGGCACGGGACGAGCGGCGTTCTTCTCGATGCACTCTTTGATCTTGCCGCAATCGGTGGTCTTGACTTCCACCTTATCGCCGGCCTTCAGCAGGTAAGAGGGGATGTTCACGGTCTGGCCGTTCACGGTGAAGTGACGATGCAGCACCAGCTGACGGGCTTCCTTGCGGCTCATGGCGAAGCCAGCGCGGTAGACAACGTTGTCCAGCCTGCTTTCAAGGATCCTAAGCAGGTTCTCGCCGGTCATGCCGGCTTTGCGCTCGGCCAGTTCAAAGTAATGGGCAAACTGGCTCTCCAGAACGCCGTAGTAGCGCTTTGCCTTCTGCTTGGCGCGCAGCTGCAGGCCGTACTCGGACACCTTTTTACGGGCGTTCAGCTGGCCATGCTGACCGGGCGCGAAGGCGCGGGTGTTCATAGAGCATTTCTCGGAATAGCAGCGCTCGCCTTTCAAAAAGAGCTTCTGGCCCTCGCGGCGGCACTGGCGGCAAACAGCGCCTGTATATCTTGCCATTCGAACTTTCCTCCTTAAATTAGATGCGGCGACGCTTGGGGGGGCGGCAGCCGTTGTGAGGGATGGGGGTAACGTCCTTGATCATATTTACCTCCAGGCCGGTAGCCTGCAGCGCGCGGATAGCGGCTTCACGGCCGGCGCCAGGTCCCTTCACATAAACCTCGACGGTTTTCATGCCATGCTCCATAGCAGCCTTGGCAGCAGTCTCGGCAGCGGTCTGGGCGGCAAAGGGGGTGCTCTTACGGGAGCCACGGAAGTTCAGCCCGCCGGAAGAAGCCCAGGATACGGTGTTGCCCTGCACGTCGGTGATGGTGACGATGGTGTTGTTGAACGTGCTCTGAATGTGGGCAGCGCCGCGCTCGATGTTTTTACGCTCGCGCCGTTTGGTGCGAACAGCGGTTTTCTTAGCAGCAGCTTTCGCCATCTTACTGTCCTCCTGTCAATTATTTCTTCTTGTTGGCGACAGTGCGCTTGGGACCTTTGCGGGTACGAGCATTGGTCTTGGAACGCTGGCCGCGAACGGGCAGACCCTTGCGGTGGCGGATGCCACGGTAGCACTGGATCTCGATCAGGCGCTTGATGTCAAGCGCGGTGTTGCGGCGAAGGTCGCCTTCCACCGTAAAGTGTTTGTCGATATAGTCGCGGATCAGGGCCTCTTCGTCAGCGGTCAGGTCCTTCACGCGGGTGTCGGGATTGATCCCGGTAGCGGCCAGGATCTCTTTGGCAGAGCTGTGACCGATACCGTAGATATAGGTCAGGCCAATTTCGACCCGCTTCTCTCTGGGCAGGTCAACTCCGGCGATACGTGCCATTCTTTCAGCACCTCCTGATTATTTATCCCCGTTGAGTCGCGGCGGAAAGAGGGGACAAGGCTTCCGCCGGATGCCAGCTTAGCCCTGGCGCTGCTTATGCTTGGGATTGGCACAGATCACCATGACGCGGCCTTTGCGCTTGATGACCTTGCACTTTTCGCAAATGGGTTTCACGGAAGGTTTTACCTTCATAGTTAGTAACCTCCTTTGTGCGCGGGCGCCTTATTTGGAGCGCCACGTGATACGGCCCTTTGTCAGATCATAGGGCGACATTTCCATCGTAACTTTGTCTCCGGGAAGAATACGGATGAAATTCATGCGCAGCTTGCCGGAGATGTGGGCCAGCACCTTGTGCCCGCCCTGGATTTCCACCAGGAAGGTGGCGTTGGGCATAGCTTCCACAACGGTGCCTTCCAGCTCGATAACGTCTTCTTTAGACAAGCTTCCTATCCTCCTCTGTGCCCGCGCCGGCTGTCTGGCGGAACGCCTCGACTGCCGCTGCAAGCTGTTGGTCGTTTGAAAGGGCCGCGGCCGGCAGCACCGTGCGGGCGGGCGCCAGATGGGCGGGGTTCTTGGGTTTGGGATCGTCCAGCGTGTACCGCTGGCCGTCCGCCACCAAAACCCGGCCCGGCGCAAAATCCACCACCGCGAAGTACTGCGTTTTGTCCCTTCCTGCCTTGGAGCAAACCAGCTGTCCCTTTACCAGGTCCTTCATGCTTCCTCCTCGGCCACGGTCAGAATTTCCGGCCCGCCGGCGGTCACAGCCACTGTGTGCTCAAAGTGAGCGCTCAGTCCGCCGTCCGCCGTTACCACCGTCCATCCGTCCGAAAGGGATTTTACCACATGGGTACCTTGGTTCACCATGGGTTCGATGGCAAGGGTCATCCCGCTTACAAGCCGGGGGCCCCTTCCGGCCTTGCCGAAATTGGGCACCTCGGGGTCTTCGTGCAGCTCCTTGCCCACTCCGTGACCCACATAGCTGCGGACCACAGAAAAGCCATGCTGCTCCACCCAGGCCTGCACCGCCGCGCTGATGTCGCCTACCCGGTTGCCAGGGACAGCAGCCGCGATGCCCCGGTAGAGGGATTCTTTGGTGACGTCCATCAGCCGCTGGGCCTCGCTGTCGACCTTGCCGCAGGCAAATGTTGCGGCATTGTCGCCGTTGAAGCCGTCGATAGCGGCCCCGGTGTCGATGCTGACAATATCACCCGGCCGGATGACAACCCCATGAGAGGGGATGCCATGGATCACCTGGTCGTTGATGCTGATGCATGCGCTGCCAGGGAACCCGTACAGGCCCTTGAAGTTGGGCCGTGCGCCGTGCCGGAGGATGGTGTCGTAGATGATTTTGTCGAGGTCGGCTGTGGTGATACCGGCTTCGATGGCCTTGCCGGCCGCCTGCAGCGCCAAAGCGCTGATGCGGCAGGCCCGGCGCATTTTCTCCAGCTCATGGGCTGTTTTCACCGAGATCACTTGGAAGCCTCCTCCAGTTTGGACAGAAGCAGAGCCGAGGTATCGGACACTTCTTCCTGTCCTTCCACCACGATCAACTTGCCGCGCTGGCGGTAAAACTCCACCAGGGGCTCGGTGAGTTCGTGGTAGGTGCGGAGCCGCTCCAGGATGGTGGCGGGCTCGTCGTCCTTGCGGACGATGAGGGTGCCGCCGCACCGGTCGCAGACATCCGGCTGCTGGCTGGGTTTGTACAGGGTGTGGTAGCTGGCCCCGCAGGAGGCGCAGACCCGGCGGCCCGAAAGCCGCTTCATAATGGTGTCGTCGCTTACTTCAATATCGATCACATGGTCGATATTCACACCCATCTCCTCCAGCGCCTCAGCCTGGGCCACCGTGCGAGGCACGCCGTCCAGGATGAAGCCCTTTTGGCAATCAGAAGCGGCCAGCCGCTCCTTGATGATGCTGATGATAACGGAATCGGGAACGAGCGCTCCGGAGTCGATAAAGCTCTTGGCTTTCAGGCCCATCTCGGTTTCGTTTTTGATGGCGGCACGCAGGATATTGCCGGTGCTGATGGCCGGAATACCCAGCTTGTCGCATACAACTTCTGCCTGGGTGCCTTTGCCGGCGCCAGGGGCGCCCAAAAGGATCAGTCTCATTGCGGTGTCCCCCTTCCGCTTATTTCAGAATTGATTTGTAATGGCGGGGAGCCATATAGCTCTCCAGCGAGCGGGTGGTATCCAGAGCCACGCCAACCAGGATCAGCATGCTGGTGCCGCCCAGATGGATGGAAACACCAGTGATGTTGCCCAGCACGATGGGCAGGATAGCCACAACCACCAGGAACACGGCGCCGATGAAGGTGATCTTGCTCAGGATCCGGGTGATGAACTCGGCAGTGGGCCGGTCGCCGCGGATGCCCGGGATGGCGCCGTTGTTTTCCCGCAGATTCTTGGCGATGTCCACGGGATTATACTGGATGGCTACGTAGAAGTAGTTGAAAGCCACGATGAGCATGGCGTAGATCACCGCGTACACCAGGCCGGTGGAGCTGAAGGTCTGGAAGAAAGCGGTCCAATAGGGATGGGCCACAGGGTCCAGATTCAGGAAACCGCCGATGGTGGCGGGGATCATGCACAGGCTGGAGGCGAAGATCACCGGCATAACGCCGCTGGTGTTCACCTTGATGGGGATGTAGGTGGACTGACCGCCGTACATCTTGCGACCCACCACGCGCTGGGCATATTTGACGGGGATGCGGCGCTCGGCGCCGTTGAGGATGACCACGAACACCACCACGGCCAAAGCCATGACCAGCAGCAGAGGCAGGAACAGATAGTACAGAGGCTGATCAGCAGCCTTCAGCAGCAGTCCCTGCACCGCGCCGATGAGATCGCTCCAGCGGGAGATGATGCCCACGAAGATCAACATCGAAACGCCGTTGCCGATGCCCTTGTCATCGATGCGCTCGCCCATCCAGGTGACCAGCATGCTGCCGGCCACAAAGCAGGAGACGATCACGATGCCGGCCAGAACCCCCGAGAAGCCCTCGGTGTAGGTGACGGCGCCGTAGCTGTTGCGCATTACGAAGTAGTAGCCGATGCCCATGACCACCGCGATGCCGGCACCCGTGTACCGGGTGATCTTCTGCAGGCGGCGCTGGCCTTCACGGCCTTCCTTCTGCAGCTGCTCCAGGGCCGGGATGGCCACTGTGAGCAGCTGGATGATGATGGAGGCGTTGATGTAGGGCTGCACAGAGAGGGCGAACAGCGCGGCCTGAGACAGGGCGCCGCCGCTCATCATGTTCAGGTAGCCCAACATGTTCTGGCTCTGGGAAAACATCTGGCTCATGGCGTCGGTGTCCACGAAGGGAACCGTGACGGTACAGCCCAGACGGAACAGAACCAGGATCATCAGGGTGTACAGAAGCCGCTTGCGCAGCTCCTCCACCTTCCAGGCGTTTTTAAATGTGTCAAACACCTCAGATCACCTCGGCCTTTCCGCCTGCCTTTTCGATCTTTTCCTTCGCCGAAGCGGTGTAGGCGGCGAGCTGCACGGTGAGCTCTTTGCTCAGCTCGCCGTTGCCCAAGACCTTGACTCCATCCATAGCTTTCTTAATGATGCCCTTTTCCAGCAGGGCCTCGGTGGTAACCACGCTGCCGGCCTCAAATTTCTCCAGATCGCTGACCTTGATGGTGGCGTACTTGGTAGCAAAAATGTTGTTGAAGCCGCGCTTGGGCAGACGCCGCTGCAGAGGCATCTGGCCGCCTTCGAATCCGGCCTTCTTGACGCCGCTGCGGGCCTTCTGGCCCTTGTGGCCGTAGCCGGCGGTCTTGCCGTTGCCGCTGCCGTGGCCGCGGCCCTTGCGCTTAGCCGCGGTGTTGGAGCCGGCGGCGGGTTTCAGTTCATGAAGCTTCATTGCTTGCACCTCCTTGCGCGTTAGCCCTCGACTACCTCGACCATGTGGCTGATCTTGGCGATCTTGCCCCGGGTCTGAGCATTGTCAGGCTGAACAGTGATGTGGCCGATCTTGGTCAGGCCCAGGCTTTTGGCGGTAGCGATCTGCTTGGCGCTGCGGCCCAGCAGGCTGCGCACCAGCTTGATGGTAATGGTTTTGTTTTCCATTCTTCGCTGCCTCCTTAACCCAGAATCTCTTTCACGGTCTTACCGCGCTTGGCAGCCACCTGCTCGGCGCTGCGCAGACGGCACAGGCCGTCGAAGGTGGCGGTGACGACGTTGCAGGGGTTGTTGGAACGCAGGCTCTTGGTACGGATGTCCCTGATGCCGGCAACTTCCAGCACCGCACGCACAGGGCCGCCGGCGATAACGCCGGTACCGGGGGCGGCGGGGCGCATCAGCACGCGGCCAGCGCCGAACTCACCCACGATCTCGTGGGGAATGGTGGTGCCCTTCAGGGCAATCTTGTGCATGTTCTTCTTGGCGTCCTCGATGCCCTTGCGGATAGCCTCGGGAACCTCGCCGGCCTTACCCAGGCCAAAGCCGATGGTACCGTTGCCGTCGCCCACAACAACGAGAGCGCTGAACTTGAAGATACGGCCGCCCTTCACGGTTTTGGATACGCGGTTGATGGCGACGACCTTTTCTTTCAGATCCAGAGTGGATGCGTCAATTCTTTCCATTGTATCCTCCTTGCCTTACAGCACCAGGCCGCCCTCGCGGGCGCCTTCGGCCAAAGCTTTCACGCGGCCGTGGTATACGAAACCGCCACGATCAAACACGACGGTGGTGATGCCTTTTTCCAGAGCCTTCTTGGCAACGGCGTTGCCAACCTTGGTGGCTGCTTCGATATTGCCGCCGAAGCCCTCAAAATCCTTGTCCATGGTGGATGCGCTGGCCAGGGTCACGCCGGCCACGTCATCGATGATCTGGGCATAGATGTGCTTGGAGGAGCGGAATACGGCGAGACGGGGACGCTCAGCGGTGCCGCTGATCTTGCCGCGCACCCGGCGATGACGACGAAGACGGGCTTCGTTCTTATCAGGCTTATTAACCATTGTCTTTCCCTCCTGTGCTTATTTGGAGCCTTTACCGGCTTTGCCCTCTTTGCGGATGATAACTTCACCCACATAGCGGATACCCTTGCCCTTGTAAGGCTCGGGCGGGCGTTTCTCGCGAACTTCGGCAGCGAACTGGCCTACCTTCTGCT
>DXDW01000185.1 GCA_019115305.1 Candidatus Anaerofilum excrementigallinarum | reverse complement strand
TTCGGGGAACATTTTCTCAAAGCTCTCCCGGTAAGGAGCCCGGCAGATGCCGCGCTCGGTGACGATACCCGCGATGAGCTCGTGGTCGGTGACGTCGAAGGCGGGGTTGAAGCACTCCACCTCGTCCAGAGCCATGGGCTTTTCGTAGAACATCTCCTTGATCTCCTCGGGCTTGCGCAGCTCGATCTCGATGTCCTCTCCGGTCTCGCAGGAGAAGTCGATGGTGGTGGAGGGGCCCAGCACATAGAAGGGGATGCCGTAGTATTTGGCCAGGATCGCCACCCCGGAGGTACCGATCTTGTTGGCGGCGTCGCCGTTGAGGGCCACCCGGTCACAGCCCACCATGCAGGCCTGCACCTTGCCCTGCTTCATCACCAGGCTGGCCATGTTGTCGCAGATCAGCGTGCAGGGCACACCGGCCTTCTGCAGCTCGTAGCTGGTCAGCCGGGCGCCCTGGAGCAGGGGCCGGGTCTCGTCGCAGTAGACATGGAGGTTCACGCCCTTCTCCTTGGCCAGATAGAAGGGCCCCTGGCCGGTGCCGTAGCGGCTGGTGGCCAGAGGGCCGGCGTTGCAGTGGGTGATCACCCCGTCGCCGTCCTTGAGCAGGCTCAGGCCAAACTCCGAGATCCGGCGGCACATCTCGATGTCCTCCTCCCGGATGGCCACGGCCTCCTGGCGCAAAGTCTGGCGCAGCCGGTCCAGGGGCTGGTCCTTGCAGGCCAGGGCCTTGTCCAGCATACGGGTGACCATGCGGTGGAGGTTCACCGCCGTGGGACGGGAGGAATCCAGGTATTCACCCAGCTTGCGCAGCTGGGCGTAAAAGTCGTCGAAATTGTCGGCCTGGATGCCGTTTGCCAGCACCGAAAGGGAGTAGGCCGCGAAGATGCCGATAGCCGGCGCACCCCGCACCAGGAGCAGATAGATGGCGTTGTACATCTCCTCGGGCTTGGTGAGGGTGAGGTACACCGTCTCGTTGGGAAGCTTTGTCTGATCGATGATAACGACGGAATTTTCGTCGCCGAATCGAATGTTTTCTACATGGGTCACATCTTTGAGTTCCATGCTGCCGTCCTTTCCGCAGCGTCTGGGGCTGCCGGTGTTTTGTTTTTCTCAGTATACCATACCGGGGCGGCGGTGGCAATTTCTTTGCCATGCGCGGGTGGAAGAAGGGGTGCGGATGTGGTATGATAAGTGTATATGGATTTTATCACAGCGCCGGGCCCTTGGGCTCGGCAGAGAGGATGTTTGTATGAGCACAGAAAAAGTTATTCCCATTATCGAGATCCCCTACGGCGTCATTGCTCCCCGTGTAATTGTCTGCGGCGACCCCGCCCGGGCCGAGAAGATCGCCTCCCGGCTGGACAACATGACCGTGGTGGCCAAGACCCGGGAATACTGGACCTTCAACGGCAGCTACAAGGGTGTGCCGGTGACCGTTTCCTCCCACGGCGTGGGAGCGGCAGGCGCCCATGTTTCCTTTGAGGGGCTGATCCTGGGCGGCGCCAAGGTGATGATCCGGGTGGGTACCTGCGGCACCCTCCAGCCCGGTATGCCCCAGGGCGCGCTGATCATCGCCACCGCTGCCTGCCGGGAGGACGGCGTCACCCAGCAGCTGATCCCCTCCTCCTACCCCGCCGTGGCCTCCTACGACGTGGTGCAGGTCATGATCGAGGAAGCCAAAAAGACCGACGCCTGGTTCCGCAGCGGCATCATCAGCACCGGCGGTATCTTCTACAAGGGCATCATCCCCACCAACAACCGGGTGATGGCCGACGCCGGCTGCCTGGCCTTTGAAAACGAGGCCGCCATGCTGTTTGTCACCTGCTCCCTCAAGGGCATCAAAGCCGGCTGCATCGTGGCCGCCGACGGCCCCTGCTTCGAGTTTGTGGGCTCGGAGGAGTTCGACCACCATCCCGGCGCCATGGCCAAGGCCGTGGAGGACGAGATCACCATCGCCCTGGAGAGCATCATCCGGGTGGAGGTGGAGGAATGAAAGCTGTCATTCTGGGGGCTGGCTTTGCCGGCCGCTCCCACGCCGCCGCCCTCCGGGCCGCCGGGGTGGAGATCGCCGCTGTGATCACCTCCCGGGATGAGACCGCCCGGGCCTTTGCGGCCCAGTGGAACATCCCGGCCCACGGCACCGACATCGCCCTGGCTCTGGCTGCCGATGTGGATGTGGTGCATATCTGCACCCCGCCCACCACCCATGGGCCCCTGATCCGCCAGCTGCTGGCGGCGGGCAAGCATGTGGTGTGCGAAAAGCCCCTGAGCCTGGATGTGGAAGAAGCCGCCCAGCTGGCCAAGCTGGCCGCCGAGAGCGGGCGGCTCTGCGCCGTCTGCTTCAATTCCCGGTTCCATCTGGCCTGTCAGAAGGCCCGGCAGTTGATCGAAGCGGGCAGCTTCGGCCGCCCGCTGCTGATCCACGGCAACTATCTCCAGGAATTCCACGCCCTTCCCTCCCCCAAGGACTGGCGCTACAACGAAGCGGTGGCCGGCCGCATGCGGGCGGTGACCGAGATCGGCAGCCACTGGCTGGATCTGGCCCAGTACATTTCGGGGCTGCGGGCCCAGGCGGTATCGGCCACCTTCGGCCGGTTCTGGCCCCGGCGCAGCCTGCAGGACGGCATCATGTACCCCGAAGGCCAGCCCGGCCAGCCCCTGGAGGTGGTGTCGGAGGACGCCGCCGCCGTGACTTTGCGGTTTGAGGGAGGCGCCCTGGGCAGCATGCTGCTCTCCGAGGCATCCCCGGGCCGTGGCAACCATCTGGCTCTTGAAATCACCTGCGAAAACGGCTCCATCTGGTGGAACGCCGAGGACAACAACCGGCTCTACACCGCCCACAAGGGCGAGGGGGTGCGCTGCGAGGTGTTTGCCTTCGGCAACGGCTTTGACGACACCTTCGCCATGCTGTTCCGCAGCTTTTACGACGCCGTGGAGGGCAAGGCCCCGGCCGGACCCTGGGCCACCTTTGACCAGGGTGCCTACATCACCGCGGCCTGCCAGGCCATGGCCGCCAGCGCCGACGCCGATTCCCGGTGGGTGGAGATAAAGGGGGCGGAAAAGCTGTGACAGCCGAGGAGATCATCCAGGCTCTGGGACTGGAACCCCTTCCGGTGGAAGGGGGCCTGACCACCCAGACCTATCTGAGCCGCTTTTCCATCGACGGCCAGCCCGCAGGCACGGCCATCTACTATCTGCTGCGGGGCAGCGCCTTTTCCCATCTGCACCAGCTCACCGGGGACGAGATGTACCATTTCTACCTGGGCGATCCGGTGGAACTGACCCAGCTGCTGCCCGACGGCAGCGTGAAAACCACGGTGCTGGGTACGGATATCGCCGCGGGCCAGCGGCCCCAGCTGCTGGTGCCGGCGGGGGTGTGGCAGGGGTCCCGGCTGGCGCCGGGAGGCTCCTTTGCCCTGCTGGGAACCACCATGTGGCCCGGCTATACCCCGGAATGCTACCGTCACGGCGACCCCGCCGAACTGGCCCGGCAGTATCCCCAGGCAGCCGAGATCATCGCCCGGCTCACCGGTGAAGCGGCCTATGAATAACAAAGGAGACTTTTTCATGCATTACGATCTTCATGTGGGCGGGCTGGTCCGCCATCTTCCCATCGTCCCGGTAAACGACAAGCTGGCCATTGCCAGCTTTGTGATCCTGGGAGACTGCGAGCTGGTGACGGCGGTGGCCCCCCTGCTGGCGGCCAAGCTGCCCGAGGTGGATTACCTGGTCACCGCCGAGGCCAAGGGCATTCCCCTGGTGCAGGAGATGTGCCGGGTGATGGGCATGCCCTATTATGTGGTGGCCCGCAAGAGCGTCAAGCCCTATATGACCGATCCCCTGTCCAGCACCGTGGTGTCCATCACCACCCAGAAGCCCCAGACCCTCTGCCTGGACAGCGCCGACGCCCGGCTGCTGCGGGGACGGCGGGTAGCCATTGTGGACGATGTGATCTCCACCGGCGAGAGCCTGCGGGCCCTGGAGGAGCTGCTCAACGCCTGCGGCGCCAACGTCATTGCCAAGGCCGCCGTTCTGGCCGAGGACAAGGCCGCCGACCGGGACGACATCCTCTATCTGGAGCGTCTGCCCCTCTTCGACGCGGAAACCGGCCATACCCTTTAATTTTTCTGTTCGGTATGCCTCCTGCCTGTTCGGGCTGGGGGCTTTTTCTTTTGCCGCACACAAAAAAGCCTTCCGGCCAAAACGGTCGAAAGGCTTTTTGCATGAGGTACACTTTTTACCGCTTGCCCTTGTCGTAGATTTCACCCAGGGCACGGGGTGCGCGGTTGTTCTTGGAGAAGAACACCAGCAGCAGCAAGGTCAGAGCGTAGGGCAGAATCATGATCAGGTCGGAGTAGGTGCTGGGCATGCCCAGTTTCTGCACCAGGGCATAGCCCGCCGCCCGGGCAAAGCCGAACAGGAAACAGGCACCCAGGGTCTGGGGGATCTTCCAGTTGCCGAAGATCATGGCCGCAATGGCCAGATAGCCGTAGCCGGTGTAGATGCTGGTGGAGTAGTTGCCGAACACCGAGTAGGCAAAGCACATGCCGCCCAGGCCCGACAGGGCGCCCGAGATCAGCACCGCAGAAAACTGCAGCCGGGCCACATTGCAGCCGGCGGCGTCCACAGCGTAGGGGTTGTCGCCGCAGGCACGCAGCCGCATGCCGAACCGGGTGCGGTACATGGCGTACCAGGCCACCAGAGCCACCACAATGATGATGAGCTCAAAGGGATAGACGTTGGTGAAAAAGCCGCCGATCACCGGGATGGAGGCCAGGGGCTGGATGGTCCAGCGGCCCGACACGGTGAGCACAAACTTGTCCGAGGACTGGCCCAGCACGCCGGTGTTGATCTGGCTGGTGAGGAAATCGGTGAGGGCCATGGCCAGAATGTTCACCACCACGCCGCTGATCACCTGGTTTGCCTTGAACTTGATGCAGAGCACCGCGTGGATCACCGCGTAGAGGGCGCCGCCCGCCATGGCCACTACCAGCGCCAGATACATGGGCAGCTGGGAGGTTGCGGCGAACATGCCCGAGGTGAGGGTCACGAACAACGCGCCGAAAAAGGCGCCTGCCCCCTGGAAGCCCTCCAGGGCAAGGTTGGTCACGCCGCTGCGCTCGCTGTAAATGCCGCCCACGGCAATGATGAACAGGGGCAGCGAAAAGGCCATACCGTTTACAATGATGTCGTTCATGCCTTGCCACCTTCTTTCTTGGCTTGCTGGGCTTCTTTTTCCTCCTGCTCCTGGCGGTCCTTGGCCCGCTTCAGCCGCGCCCGGATATAAACGCCGCAGGCCGCAAACAGCAGCATCAGGCCGGTGATCAGCGAGGACACCTCCTGAGGCACGCCGATGGAGGAGTTCATGTAGGTACCGCCCTTGGTGATGATGGTGATGAGGAAGGAGGAGGCCAGAATGCCCACGGGGTTGGCGTTGCCCAGCAGGCAGACGGCGATGGCGTCGAAGCCGGTGGTGGTGAGCACCTTGGGCTGGATGGAGCCCAGATAGCCCAGGTAATAGGTGGCGCCCGCCAGGCCGGCCAGAGCGCCCGAGAGGGACATGGCCAGCAGGATGGTGCGCTTGGAGCTGATGCCGGCATATTCGGCGGCTCCGCGGCTGGTACCCACGGCTTTCAGCTCAAAGCCCTGCCGGGTGCGGTTGATGAAGAACTGCATCACAAACACCGCGATGATGGCCAGGATAAAGCCCAGGGGCACCACGGTTTTCATGCCGAAGATCTCCACATCCTGCATGGTCAGCCGGGCGGCGGCGCTCACCGTCTCCGACTGCCGGGTGATGGGATTGACGAAAAATGTGAGGATGAAAAAGCTGATGACGTACTGGAAAATGTAGTTCAGCATGATGGCCGAAACCACCTCGTTGATGTTGAACCGATATTTCAGCACGCCGATGAGCATACCCGCCAGGGCTCCCGCCACCACACACACCACAATGGTGAGGGGCTTGGCCACCACGGCAGGCAGGCCGCTGTAACCCACGGTGATGGAGGCGATGAAGCCGCCCAGCAGCATCTGGCCCGACACGCCGATGTTGAACAGACCGGCCTTATAGGCCACAGCCACCGCCAGAGAGGCGAACAGCATGGGGGTCCAGATGTCCAGGTAGCTCATGAAATCGGTGAACATGCCCTTGCCGCCGGCGTATTTAGCCTTGGGCAGCATGCCGCAGCCCTGCAGCAGGCTGCGGTAGCCCTCCACCGGGTTTTTGCCCAGCAGCAGCATCAGCACCGCGCCGGCCAGCAGGCTGAGAAACACCGCAAACAGCGGGATGGTGATGGCCTGCCGCTTTTCATCGCCCATCACCTTGAGAAAAGCCCGGGACAGCGGGCTTGTTTTGTTGCGCTTCATTCCTTCACCCCCATCATAAACTGGCCCACCTCGTTGGTGGTGAGCGAGTCGGCCGGCGCTGTTTTCAGCAGCTGGCCGTTGTAGATCACGCCGATGGTGTCGGCCAGATTCATGATCTCATCCAGTTCCAGCGAGATCAGCAGAATGGCCTTGCCCTTGCTCCGCTCGGCCAGGATCTGCTCGTGGATGTGCTCGATGGCGCCGATGTCCAGGCCGCGGGTGGGCTGCACAAAGACGATGCAGGGGGCGTCCAGCTCGATCTCCCGGGCCACAATGGCCTTCTGCTGGTTGCCGCCCGACATGCTGCGCACGATGGTGGCTTCCTCCTGGCCCGACCGGATATCGAACCGCTGGATCAGATCCCGGCTCTTTTCGTCGAACTTGTCCCGATGCAGCACGTTTTTCACGCAGTAGGGCTGCTGGTAATACCGCTTGAGCAGCAGGTTTTCCGAGAGGGTGAAGTCCAGGATCAGGCCCCGGGCCTGCCGGTCCTCGGGGATGTAGGCCAGTCCCTGCTCCGACCGGGCCCGCACCGAGGCGCGGGTGATGTCCTGGCCTGCCAGCTTGATGGTGCCGCCCGCCGCCGGCAGCAGACCCGCCACCGCGTCGGCGATCTCCACCTGGCCGTTGCCGGCCACGCCGGCGATGGCAAAAATCTCCCCCTGGCGCACCGAGAAGGAAACGTCGTTGACCACCGTGAAACCGTCGTCGTTTTTCACCGTGAGATTCTCCACCTGCAGCACAGGCTTGCCGAACTTGGCCGGCTCCTTTTCCAGCTCAAAGCTCACCTCGCGGCCCACCATGCGGGCAGCCATCTCCTTGGTGGAGGTGTCGGCTACGCTGCACACGTCCACCAACTTGCCCCGGCAGAGGATGGCGCACCGGTCGGCCACCTTTTTGATCTCCTCCAGCTTATGGGTGATGAGGATGATGGTTTTGCCCTTGCGGCGCATCTCCCGGATGATCTCCAGCAGAAACTCGATCTCCTGGGGGGTGAGAACGGCGGTGGGCTCGTCAAAAATGAGGATCTCGGCTTCCCGGTAGAGCATCTTGAGGATCTCCACCCGCTGCTGCATGGACACGTTCAGGTCCTCGATCTTCTGGGTGGGGTCCACCTCCAGGCCGAATTTGCGGGACAGTTCCGCCACCTTTTTGTCGGCGCTCTTCACATCCACCACCGGCAGGATGCCGCCCAGACGGCGGCGGGGCTCCATGCCCAGGATGATGTTTTCGGTGATGGTATAGTCGGACACCAGCTTGAAGTGCTGGTGCACCATGCCGATGCTCAGGGCAGTGGCATGGTTGGGGGAAAAGGTCTCCACCTTTTTGCCGCGGATATACACCTCGCCCTCGTCCGGCTCGTACATACCGAACAGAATGCTCATCAGCGTGGATTTACCCGCGCCGTTTTCCCCCAGCAGTGCGAAGATCTCGCCCTTTTTGATGCCAAGACTGATGTCGTCGTTGGCTACAATGCCGGGAAAGCGTTTGGTGACGTGCCGCATTTCCACAATATAGTCGTCCATCTCGTTCTCCTTTTTTAAAGTCTGCCGCCCTGCGGGGCGCCGGCGCACACGGAGGTGTGCGGAAAAAGAAGAGGGATACCCCGCAAAACAGCGGAGTATCCCTTTCCGACATACTGAAAAACTGCTCGGCTTTTACAGTCCGGGGAACTCCTCGGGGGTGTAGCCGTTGAAGTTGGAGGCAGGAACGATCTCGCCGCTCTTCACCAGCTCGTAGGTCTCGGCCAGGGCAGACAGCGCTTCCTCGCTGAGCTGGCAATGGTCGCCGGTGACATAGTTCACCGAGTTGGTGTTGGCCTGCAGCAGTTCGTTGGCGCCCTTGAAGGTGCCGTCGGCGATGGCGTTGAGCTGACGCTCCACGTTCAGGTCCATGCACTTGAGAGCGCTGGTGAGAACGATGTTGGTGTCGCCGTTTTCGCCGTCCTTGTACTGGTCGGCGTCGCAGCCGATCACATACACACCGGTAGCCTCCTTGGCAGCGGTGAAGACGCCGTTACCGGAAGCGCCGGCAGCGGGGAACAGCACGTCCACGCCCTCGCTGATGAGGGTTTCGGCAATGATCTTGGCGGTGGCGGGGTCGCCGAAGCTGCCCACATAGTTGCCGCCCACATTGGCGCCGGTGATATCGGTGCCGGCGTAAGCGGGCAGAGAAACTACCTCGGCGCTGGTGCCGTAGTGGGCGTTGGCGTAGTTGACGCCGGACTCAAAGCCCCACTGGTAGTTGACGTTGGACTCGTAGGCGATGCCGTGCACGGAAGCAACCTTGCCGGTCTGGGTGCTCAGAGCAGCGGCCATGCCGGCCAGGAAACCACCCTCCTGCTCGGAGAACATCATGGCGTAGAGGTTGTCCAGTTCGATGGTGTTGCCCTCAGCGTCGGTAGCAAAGGAGTCCACCAGGATGAACTTGGTATCGGGGTTTTCCTCGGCCAGAGTGCTGATGCCGGCAAACTGGAAGCCGGGGGTGACGATGACGTCATAGTCGGCCACGATGTCGGCCACAGCCTGCACAGCGGCAGCGGGGTCGCCGGTGGGCTCCATGATGTCGGTGACAGTATCGATGCCGCCGCGGGAATCGATAAAGCTGAGGATGCCCTCATAGCAGTTCTGGATGAAGGAGCCGTCGTCCACGCCGGCAGCGGTGGAGACAATGGCGATCTTCAGACCCTCGGCAGAGGCGCTGCTGTTGGCAGTGCTGCCGGAAGCGGCGGCGGCGCTGCTGGCGCCGGCGGCAGCAGAGCTGGAGCTGGAACCGCCGCAGGCGGCCAGGCCCAGGGCCATGGTTGCGGTAAGCAGGACCGCGATCAGTTTCTTCATGCGTTTCATCGGTAGATCCTTTCTTTCCTTTAAATTTTCTTCTTGACACACAAGAAAAGCGAAATACCGCGGCAAGGCAGACCGCGGTATGCTCACATATAAATATTATAACGACAACCCGGCCACTTTGCAAGGGAGGTTTGGACAGATTTGTGAAAAAAATGCAGAACTACAACAAATATTGCCAACCCGCCGGACAAAAAAGTCCCCGGATCGACCTTTTTTCTTCTATGCCTTTATACTTTTATTTCCTTCTTTTTGCCGCAGCTCGCCGCCCTGCCGGCGGTACTCGGTGGGAGACACCCCCACATGCTGCTGAAAGGCCTGGGTGAAGTAGTTGGCCGAGGAAAAACCCAGGGCCGTGGCGATCTGCTTCACCGAATTTTCGGTGGTCAGCAGCAAAAACTTTGCCTCCTGGAATTTGCGGTCCAAAAGATAGTTGATGGGGCTGCAGCCGTACACCGATTTGAACCGGCGCACCAGGCTGAACTTGTTCAGCCCCACCTTGCCGGCCAGCAGATCCAGATTCACCTCCTTGGTGAAGTTGTCGTCGATATACTGCTTGACCCAGAAAACGCTGTTGTCCCCCGCGGCGGCGGGCGCGGCATCCCGGGTCTGCTCCATGTCGATGGCCGGCAGCCGGCTGATCTTGACCAGCAGAATGTTCAGCAGGCTGCTGCACACCTCCAGATAACCCTCCGACCGGTTTTCCAGCTCCTCCAGCAGATAGGTCAGCAGATTCACAAACTGCATGCGCTGGTCCCGAAAGCTGCTTTTGCGGTATCCCACCGAAAGATTTTCTCCCGCGATGTTCACCCCCGAAACCCCAAACACCACATATTCCAGCGGCGCCGAAGGGGTGCTGCGCTCGGAATGCTCCACAAAGGGGGGCACGATGATCAGATCGTCCCCCGCCGCCGGGATCACCGCGTCCCGGATGCAGAACTCTCCCCGTCCCTGTATACAAAAGGAGATCTCGGTGCACTCGTGGGAGTGCCTGTCCCCGTTCCAGTCCCGTTCAAACCGCGCCGAGGACACATACAGCAGCCGCACATCTCCCGCCAGGATCTCCCCTTCGTTGAGATCAAATACCTGGTACAAATCCCTTCCCTCCCTCCTTGTCCGGCGCCGGAAAGCGCCCTTCAAAGATTATGTTTGTTGACTATACAGTTAGATTTATTTCACTTCCGCGCCAAAATATTGTGCATTACTTCGCAATATTTTCGCTTTCTATTGTGCTTTATTCATAATAAAAATGACAGAATATTTACGAAAACGCCTTGCCGAACCGTGCCTGCAAGATACCTAACATCTATATCAATATAACATATTTTCATGCAGAT
Source organism: Candidatus Anaerofilum excrementigallinarum (assembly GCA_019115305.1). GTDB lineage: Bacteria > Bacillota > Clostridia > Oscillospirales > Ruminococcaceae > Anaerofilum > Anaerofilum excrementigallinarum. The sequence goes on along the minus strand of DXDW01000185.1, from coordinate 3,151 downwards.
TTCCATATGGTATGCTTGATTCATCGAAAGAAAAGCCGCCCCGCACAGCTTGCAAAACGGCGGCCGGCCTGGGGGCGCAAAAGCCCCCAAAGCAAACAAGGACACAGGTACAGGCAAATGGCAAAAAAGACGATTTACTACATCAGCGACAAAACCGGCAACGACGACAACCCCGGCACCAGCCCGCAGAAAGCTCTGCGCAGCCTGGCCGCCATCGGGGAGCGGGTGCTGGCCCCCGGTGATGAGATCCGCCTGGAGCGGGGCTCGGTGTTCCGGGGACAGGCACTCCATCTGTGTGCCCAGGGAACCGCGGGCAGCCCCATTGTGGTGGGCAGCTACGGCGAAGGGCCCCTGCCGGTGATCCAGGCCCGGGGCAGCGGACTGTGGTATCAGGACTACGGCTGCGAGCTGGACACACCCACCCATGTGTGGAGAGGATATGTATCCTCGGCTGTGCTTTTGTACGACTGCGAATATATCCGCCTGGAAGATCTGGAAATCTGCAACGACGGCCCGGTGCGGGGCGAGCGGTACAGCCAGGCCGACAAGCTCAACCGCACCGGCGTGGCGGTGGTGGCCCAGCAGCGGGGCACTTTGCACAACATCGAGCTGCAGCGGCTCTACATCCACGACGTGCGGGGCAATGTCTACGACAAGCACCTGAACAACGGCGGCATCTACTGCACCGCCCTGCGCCCCACCGATCCCGCCGCCGGCATCGCCCGGTACGACGGGCTGTACATCCACCATTGCCGGGTGGAAAACTGCAGCCGCTGGGGCATCGCGGCCGGATACACCTACACCCACAGTTTTTTCACCGGCAAGGAGCTGGATGACAAAGTCGTGGAGACCTACGGCCACACCAATGTGGTGCTGGAATACAACTTCGTCCGGGACATCGGCGGCGACGGCATCACCCCCATGTACTGCCTGCGGCCGCTGGTGCAGTTCAATGTCTCCGACCGGGTGGCCAACGAGATCAACGACCAGGTATATACCCTGGCCGGAGAGCGGGCCGGCAAAACCGCCGCCGCCATCTGGCCCTGGAAATGCAAGGACGCCCTGTTCCAGTACAACGAGGCCTATAACACCTGCTACAACCAGGACGGACAGGCCTGGGACGCGGATTCCGGCGACGGCACCATCTACCAATACAATTACAGCTACAACAACGCCGGCGGCTGTGTGATGTTCTGCGAAGGGGAAAGCGTAAACAATATTTTCCGCTGCAACATCAGCCTGTTTGACGGCGACGGGGTGATCAATCCCGCCCACAATCCCGACGACGCCCGTATCTACAACAACACCTTCATCCTGCGGCAGGATGTGGCCTTCATCCGGCACAATATGTCCGGCGGACACATGCTGGTGGAAAACAACATCATCTGCCGCACCGGCCAGCCGGCGGAAGGGGACTGGTACCACCAGACGGAATTTGCCAGATACCACGGCAACCTGTACATCAATTTCACCGATTCCCCCACCGAGGACACCCAGGCAGTGAAAGCCGACGGCCCCGAGGGCATCCTGCCTGTCCCCTTTGAGGGTCCCACCTCCACCGACGGCGTGCCCCACAGCCGGGAATGGTTCGAGGGCTTCGCCGCCTGCTCCGCTCTGGTTCAGAACGGCCCCGTCATCCAGCCGCTGCCCGACCAAGATTTTCTGGGCCAGCCCCTGGAACCAGGCACCATCGGCGCCTGTCTGAAGAAGAATTGATATCAGCGCTTTGCTGAATCGATTATACATTCATTCCCGCCCAGAGGAGATCGGGCGGGCAAACGAAGAAAGCGAGGAAGTTGACTATGAAAAAGCTGTTTGTTCGTAGCGCGGCCGCCGCTGCTGCGCTGACCATGCTGCTCACCGGCTGCGGCGGCGCAGCCAGCGATTCCAGCACCGCTTCTGCCGGCACCCCTGCCAGCGGAGCCGAGAGCACCGGCAAGGAGCTGACCTACTGGTCCATGTGGAACTCCACCGAAGGCCAGGCCAAGGTGATCCAGGAGGCCGCCGACGCCTACGAGGCCGCCACCGGCGTGCACATCAACATCGAGTGGAAGGGCCGCGACATCAAGACTCTCATCGGACCCGCTCTGGATGCCGGCGAAAAGGTGGATTTCTTTGACACCGACTACATGATCAACGCCCAGCAGAACGGCAAATACCTGGCCGACCTCACCGATATGGCCGCTGCCGCCGGGTACGAGGAGCACGCTCTGCCCATTCTGGTGGAAAACGTAAAGAGCTGGGCCGACGGCAAGCTCACCGTTATCCCCTACCAGCCCTACACCACCGGCGTATGGTACGACAAGGCCATGTTTGAAAATGCCGGCATCACCGAAACTCCCACCACCTGGGAGGAATTCCTGAATGTCTGCGAGCAGCTGAAGGCCAGCGGCGTCAACGCCATCACCTGTAACTCCGACGGTGTTTCTCTGCTCTACGGCTACCAGCTGGCCCGCTACATCGGCCAGGACAAGGTGCTGGAGACCCTGGACAACGCCACCTGGAGCGAAGTTCCCGAGGCCAAGCAGGCTGCCGACGACATCCGCAGCCTGTTTGAAAAGGGCTACATGTCCGAGTATGCTCCCGCCCAGTATCCCGACGGCCAGAACGAGATCGGCTTCGGTGAGAGCTGCATGATCCTCAACGCCTCCTGGATTCCCAACGAGATCGTCCAGAACACCGGCACCGAAGTTGACTGGGGCTTCTTCCCCTGGCCCAGCGTAGAAGGCGGCGTGGACGGCGCCGAGGCCGCCATGGTGGGCGCCCAGGGCTTTGGCATCGTGGACAAGAGCGAGTACAAGCAGGAAGCTTTTGATTTCATCATGACTCTGGCCACCGGCGAATACGACCTGAAGATGGCCGAAGCCGTTTCCTCCATCCCCGCTGACACTGCCAACACCCAGTGGCCCGCCGCCGTTATGGGCGCCGAACCCTACTTCAAGAACATGACCAAAACCTACCAGTGGGCTGTGGGTCTGGAGAACAACGCCACCTACAAGGATACCCTGCTGGATTGCCTGGGCAAGCTGGTCAAGCTGGAAATGACCAGTCAGGAACTGGTTGACACCATGACTGCCGCGAAATAAGCAGTCTTTTGCAAAGGCCGTCTGCGCAGTGTATGGACCCTCCCTGCGTGGAAAGCTGCCCCTGG
>DXDW01000021.1 GCA_019115305.1 Candidatus Anaerofilum excrementigallinarum | reverse complement strand
TACATCAGGCCGTCCATGCCCTGCTGCACCAGAGTCTCGGTCCGGGTGTCGATGGAGGAGGTAGCCTCGTCCAGAATCAGCACAGGCGGGTCGGCCACTGCGGTGCGTGCAATGGCCAGCAGCTGCCGCTGACCCTGGGAGAGGTTGGCGCCGTCTCCAGTGAGCATGGTCTGGTAGCCGTCGGGCAGGCGGCGGATAAAGCCGTCGGCGTTGGCCAGTTTGGCGGCGGCGATGCATTCTTCGTCGGTGGCGTCCAGCCGCCCGTAGCGGATGTTGTCCATCACCGTTCCGGTAAACAGGTGGGTATCCTGCAGTACCATGCCCAGACTGCGGCGCAGATCCCCTTTGCGGATCTTGTTGATGTTGATGCCGTCGTAGCGGATCTTGCCGTCCGCGATGTCATAAAAGCGGTTGATCAGATTGGTAATGGTGGTCTTGCCGGCGCCGGTGGAGCCAACAAAGGCGATCTTCTGCCCCGGTGTGGCATACAGCTTGATGTCGTGGAGAACGATCTTGTTTTCCTCGTAGCCGAAGTCCACCCCGTGGAAGGTGATGTCACCCTCCAGCTTTTTGTAGGTGACGGTGCCATCCGCCTGATGGGGATGCCGCCAGGCCCAGACGCCAGTGCGCTCTTTGACTTCCGTCAGACTGCCGTCGGGATTTTCCTTCACATTCACCAGCTCCACATAGCCGTTGTCCTTTTCCGGCTCCTGGTCCATGAGGTCAAAGATTCGCTGGGCGCCGGCCATGGCCATAACGATGCTGTTCAGCTGCTGGCTGATCTGGCTCACCGGCTGGGTGGAGTTTTTGTTCAAGGTCAAGAAGGAGACCAAGGTGCCCAGAGTCAGGCCCAGGTAGCCGCGCAGGGCAAAAATGGCTCCCACCACGGCGCAGAGCACATAGCTGACATTGCCCAGGTTCACATTCACCGGCATACTGATGTTGGAGAAGGTATTGGCCTTGTCGGTGCTCTCCCGCAGCTCGTCGTTGAGTTTTTTGAACTGCTCCAGGCTCTTGTTTTCGTGGCAGAACACCTTGACCACCTTCTGGCCGTCCATCATTTCCTCGATATAGCCGTTGACCCGGCCCAGGTCTTTTTGCTGGCGGGCAAAATAGACCGAGGACTTGGCGGCGATTTTGGAGGTGGTAAAGACCATGACGCCGATGATGGCCAGGGTGATGATGGTCAGGGGGATATCCAGAATCAGCATGCTGACAAAGGAGGTTACAATGGTGACGCTGGAATTGATGACCTGGGGAATGCTCTGGCTCATGAGCTGGCGCAAAGTGTCCATGTCGTTGGTGTAGACCGACATGATATCGCCGTGGGCGTGGGTGTCAAAATAGCGGATGGGCAGAGATTCCATGTGCTGGAACAGTTCTTCCCGGAGATTGCGCATGGTGCCCTGGCTGACATTGACCATGATACGGTTGTAGGCGTAGGCGCAGAGGATGCCGATGCCATAGGTGACCGCCACCGAGAGCAGCGCCCCCGCCAGAGCGGAATAATCGGGGGTCTGGGCCCGGGTCAGGGGCACGATGTAGTCGTCGATGAGGCTTTGCATAAACAAGGTGCCTCGGAGGGTGGCCAGGGTGGAACCCAGAATGCAGACCACCACCATAAAGAAGGAAAATTTATAATCTTTCAGCATATAGCCCAGCACCCGGCCCATGGCGCGGAGCTGCTGCTGCAGGCTCATTTTGTTTTTCTGTTCCATCATGCCAAAACACCATCCTTTCCCTCCGGGGCGGGCTGGTCAAAGTCGCCGCCGCCCTGGGTCTGGGCTTCGTAGATTTCGCGGTAGATGCGGTTTGTTTTCAGCAGGTTTTCGTGGGTGTCAAAACCATTGACCTTGCCGTTGTCCAGCACCAGAATGCGGTCGGTACCCTGGACGCTGGAGATCCGCTGGGCCACGATCAGCTTGGTGGTGCCGGGGATCTTCTTGGCGAAGGCTTCCCGGATCTTGGCGTCGGTGGCCGTATCCACGGCGCTGGTGGAATCATCCAAAATCAGCACCTTGGGCTTTTTCAGCAGAGCCCGGGCGATGCAAAGCCGCTGCTTCTGCCCGCCGGAGACATTGCTGCCGCCCTGTTCGATCCAGGTATTGTACCCATCCGGGAACCGCTCGATGAATTCATCGGCGCAGGCCTGGCGGCAGGCCTCGGCGCATTCTTCCTCGGTGGCGTCCTCCTTGCCCCAGCGCAGGTTATCCAGAATGGTGCCCGAGAACAGCACGTTCTTTTGCAGCACCACGGCCACCTGGTTGCGCAGCGCCTCCATGTCGTAGCACCGCACATCCTTGCCGCCCACCCAGACGCTGCCGCTGTCCACATCGTACAGCCGGCTGATATCTCTTCCTCCATTTCTTCTTTCAAATTACAAAGCATCTGCTCCAGATCCTCCTGCAGACATTGGAGCCTTTCCTTGGGGATCTGGCGGCACAGTTTCTCTTGCTGCGCAAGCAGGTTGGCGTGTATGCGTTTTTCGGCGCTGTACGCCTTTTCCAGCAGAACGATCTGCTTTTTCCGATAGTCTTGGGGGTTTTCCTGCGTGCTTATATATCCCTTTTGCTTCAATGTCTTTAATGTGGAGGATATAGAGGATTTCGAAATTCCCAGTGCGGCATGAATGTCTGCCTCACAGATCTCCTTGCCTTTATGGGCCAGCAGATAGTACAGAAGGGCGCCTTGGGTTGGGGATAGATCCATCTTCTGCATCTGCATCTTTCCGTACTGATCCAGCGCGAGATAAAGCTGTTTCAGTGTCCACACAAGATTGGTCTGCAATGTCAGTCCTCCTTTCCCGGACTTTTTTGCGGCGAACGGTTTGCCGCCTGATCTTCCGTACAAATACAATTATAGCGATTCGCCCTTGAAAGTGAATTTAGAATCTGTTACCATTGGAAAGGAAACCTTACTAATCCAAAAAGGAGGCAGCTGCCGTGAACACATTTCAGCTCTCCTGCTTTCTGGCGGTGGCGGAATATCTGAGCTTTGCCCAGGCGGCCCAGGCGCTCCATGTGACCCACCCGGCCGTCAGCCAGCAGATACAGTCGCTGGAAAAGGAATTGAATGTGAAGCTGTTCCAGCGCACCACCCGCTCGGTGCGGATGACCGAAGAGGGAAAGGCCTTCTGGCGGGACGCCCAGCAGATCGTGGCCCTTTCCGACCGGGCCAAAAAGCGGTTTGAAAGCGCCATAGAGGGCAATATCGAGACTTTGGCCATCGGGTTCTACAACTTTCCCTGTATGTTTTTCGTCTCGGACGCTCTGGAACAGCTGCGCACCCTGCGGCCGGAGCTGCATCCCCGTCTGCAGACCATTCCCTTCCAGCATATCTACCGCATGCTGGAAGAAGGGGCTCTGGACGCGGTGGTGGGTTTCAAAGAATCCTCCAAGATGAAGATTCATG
>DXDW01000184.1 GCA_019115305.1 Candidatus Anaerofilum excrementigallinarum | reverse complement strand
GGGACATCGAGGACCTGCGGGAATTTTTGGAAGATACCATGCCGGGAGTCACTCTGCGGTACAGCGGGAAAAAGCGGCAGTACTCTTTGAGCAGCTCCAGGAGCAGCGGTCGGCTGGACCCGGAGCAGCTGCTACTGGTGGCTGAACTTGTGCTGCAAAGCGGTCTTTTGCCTCGGGAGGAAGCGGGAGAGCTGCTGGACAAGCTGCTGCCCCTGTGCTGGGACCGGGAGAAAAGGCCGCTGCTGCACAGCCGCATCCGCCGAGGCATGGCCCAGTACCGCACCCGCAGCCGCCGGCTGGAGCAGACCCAGCTGCTGTGGCGCCTGGAACAGGCCATCCAGCACAAGAACAGGGTCCGGCTGCACTACGAGAGCGACCAGCGTCAGATGGTGGTTTGGCCCCAGGCTGTGCTGATACGCACCGGGCTGCTGTATCTGGCGGCTTTTCCGGAGACCGAGCCCACCAAGCTGCTGCTCAGCCGGCTGGACAAGCTGGCCTCTGCCGAGCTGCTGCCGGCGGAGGAGTGCCCGGTGGAGCCGCTGAAGCTGGACCGGGTCCCCTTTTCCACCGGCGGCGAACTGTACCAGGTGCGGTTCCGGTATCTGAGCGAAAATCTGCAGCCCATTCACATCTGGCTGCCGGGGGCTCAGCTGTGCCGTCTGCCCGACGGCTCGGGCTGGGAGGTCAGCGTGGAGGTGTACGGCCGGCAGATCGCCACCTGGCTGCGGGCCATGGGCCGTATGGTGGACCAGATCCAGGTGCAGAAAATCGAAAAACAGCTTGTCGCTGCCGATTCCTGACACAGGGCGGCGCGGCTGCGGCGGGAGAGAGGTCTTCCGCCATTTTTTTTTGCATAAAGAATTTTGATTTTTGCCAAAAAGAATGGTACAATACCCCATAGTGCAATAAAAACCCAAAAGGAGCGATATCGAATGGCACAAGCAAACAAGATTCCCGCCCGCAGCGAGGTCGATCCGGCCTACACCTGGGCGCTGGAAGATATGTATTCCGATGTGAACGCCTGGCAGGCCGACCTGGAAAAATGCCGCGCTGTGGCCGATGAAGCCGCCGCCCTCCAGGGCCGTCTGGCCGATGCCGCTGTGCTGCTGCAGTACTGCCAGCTGGAGGAAGAGCTGGGCCAGCTGCTGCGCAAGATGCATGGCTACGCCAGCTGCAAGCGGGACGAGGACACCTCCAATGCCGACAGCCAGGCCCTGGTGGCCCGGGCTACCGGTGTGTATGTGGAGTGCAGCGGCAAGATCGCCTTTGCCACCCCCGAGATTCTGGCTATCCCCGAGGAGACCCTGGAGCAGTTCTACCAGCAGCAGCCCGGCCTGGAGCGGTATCGCCGCAGCCTCACCGACGCCCGCCGCATGAAGAGCCATGTGCTCAGCGCCGCCGAGGAGGCTCTGCTGGCCGGCGCCGCCGAGATGGCCGAGGCTCCCGAAACCATCCATTCCATGCTGGACAACGCCGATATGGTGTTCCCCAACGCTGTGGACAGCCAGGGTCAGGAGCACCCCGTGACCAACGGAGGCTATATTCCCCTGGTGGAAAGCGCCGACCGCACTCTGCGCAAATCCGCCTTTGAAAGCCTCTACCACACCTACGCCGGGGTCCGCAACACCAGCGCCGCCGCGCTGGCCGGCCAGGTGAACCAGCTGAAATTCTTTGCCAAGGCCCGCAAATATCCTTCTACCTTGGCCGCCTCTCTGGATGCCACCAACGTGCCCGAGCAGGTCTACCACAACCTGATCCAGGCGGTGCATGAGGATATGCACTATATGTACAAATATATGGCCCTGCGCAAAAAGCTGCTGGGTGTGGATGAGCTGCACATGTACGACCTGTACACCTCCATCGTGCCCGAGGCCGACATCCGTGTCCCCTTCGAGCAGGCCAAGCAGGAGGTCATGGAGGCCGTTTCGGTGCTGGGCGAGGACTACCAGGCCATCTTGAAGGAAGGCTTTGAGAACCGCTGGCTGGACGTCTACGAGAACCAGGGCAAGCGCAGCGGCGCCTACTCCGCCGGCCACCAGGTCCACCCCTTTGTGCTGCTCAACTACAAGAACACTCTGGACAGCGAGTTCACTCTGGCTCACGAGATGGGCCACGCCCTGCACTCCTATCTGTCCAACCACACCCAGACCCCGGTGGATTCCGACTATGTGATCTTTGTGGCCGAGGTGGCCTCCACCTGCAACGAGGCCCTGCTGATGCAGAGCCTGCTGAACAAGACCCAGGACAAAAAGGTGCGCGCCTACCTGATCAACTATTTCCTGGAGCAGTTCCGCACCACCCTCTACCGCCAGACCATGTTTGCCGAGTTTGAAATGCTCATCAACCAGGCCAGCGAGCGGGGCGAGGCCCTCACCAGCAAGATGCTCAACCAGCTCTACCACGACCTCAACGTTCTCTACTACGGCCCCGATGTGGTGGTAGACGAGGAAATCGACTTTGAATGGGAGCGCATCCCCCACTTCTACTACAACTTCTATGTGTTCCAGTACGCCACCGGCTTCTCCGCCGCCATGGCCCTGAGCCAGCGCATCCTCAAGGAAGGCGAAAGCGCCGTGAAGGATTACCTGGGCTTCCTCAGCGGCGGCTGCAGCAAATCCCCCATCGATCTGCTGCGCGGCGCCGGCGTGGACATGAGCACCCCCCAGCCCATTCACGAGGCTCTGGCCCTGTTCGGTTCCCTCATCGACGAGCTGGACCAGCTGCTGGCCTGATTGCCTTTCTGTCATTTTGTGCCTCTGCGGCGCTCCGTTTCCGGGGATCCCGGGGCGGGGCGCCGTTTTTTTGCACAGCCGCCGCCGGGCGGAACTGTGTACTGTGCCGATTCTTCCGTCCCGGCCTTGACAAAAACAGGCTTTATGTGTTTATATGTATTTAGCAATACTAAATGCATTGCTTAAACCAATAAAAGGGGAGGGCGTTATGGAAAGCCGATTTGACAGCCAGCTGAAAAAGGGCGTGCTGGAGATGCTGGTGCTGGGACTTTTGTGCCGCCGGCAGACCTACGGCTACCAGCTGCTGGGCAGCATCCGCCAGCAGTCGGGGGGATACCTGCAGCTGAAGGAGGGGACGCTGTACCCCATCCTCTACCGGCTGGAGGACGAGGGGCTCATCTGTTCCCAGTGGAGCGCCCAGGGCCGGGCGGCCCCCAAAAAAGTGTACACAGCCACCGAAGCCGGACAGGCGGAATGGCATCGCCGTCAAACCGTGTGGAGGGAATTTTGCAGCTGTGTAGACGGATTTTTTAAGGAGGAAGAACCATGAAGGCAGAGTTTTTGCCGCCCATCAAGCGGTATGTCAACGCCATCGAGTGGCATCTGCGGCTGCCCCTGCGGGAAAAGGCCCGGGTGATGGCGGATATCTCCAGCGCTATCACCGCCCGCCACGAGGCGGGTGAGAGCTACGAGCAGATCATGGCCGATATGGGCAAGCCCCGGCAGGTGGCGGCCCAGTTCAACCGGGAGATGGGGGCAGGGCCTTCCCGTGTCCGGTGGGTACTGCTGGCGCTGGCGGTGGTGCTGCTGCCCGTCACGGCGGGGGTGCTGTTCAATCTGGGACTGCTGTTTTGGGCCAACCACTGGATCAGCAGCAGCCAGGCGGCGGCCATCGGCATCATCGGCGGCGCCGACGGCCCCACCGCCATCTTTGTCAGCAGCAAGCTGCTGGGGCCGGATATGGTGTTTTATTTCCTCGCGGGCAGTCCTGCGGTCCTGCTGGGGCTGATCGGCTGGTTCTGCCGGCTGTCCGGATGGCAGCGGGGAACCAAATGGCTGGCCTGGGCGGGGCTGGCGTCCCATCTGGTCTGGCTGGCGGTCTGCGCCATGGCCGGACTGCCCGGCGGCTCGCTGGCCTTTATCGGCCTGGGGTTGGGGCTGTGGCTCTGCCTGGGGCTGCTGTGGCGGGAATACCGCAAACCAAAAGATGAAAATTAACGTTGAAAGGTGAAATTATGCAACTGACCATCGCAAAAAATGAGCTGCTGAAGCAGGTGGAAAATCTGTACCTCGAGGCGTTTCCCGCCTCCGAACGCAAACCCTTCGCCATGCTGGAGGAGATGCAGCGCCAGGGCCTGGCGGAGATCCTGTCCATGGTGGACGACCAGGGGACTTTTCTGGGGCTGGCCATTGTTATGCGCCGGGGAGACCTGGCCCTGCTGGACTACCTGGCTGTGGCCCCCGAGGGCCGGGGCAGGGGAGTAGGCAGCGAGACCATCCGCCAGCTGGCCCGGCGCTTTGCCGGCAGCCGGCTGCTCATTGAGATCGAGCTGCCCGACCCCCAGGCCGAAAACAACCCCCAGCGGCTGCGCCGCAAGCAGTTTTATCTGCGGGCGGGATTCTGCCCCATGGAGATCCACATCTCTTTGGCTGGGGTGGCCATGGAGCTGCTCAGCCTGGGCGGAGCGGTGAGCTGGGAGGAGTACTACCGGCTGCAGGTGGAGCTCATCGGCCCGGAGCGGGTGCAGAAGATGCTGAATCTGCATCGGCTGGATGCATAAAACGCGGTTTTGCCGCCGGGAGCCTGCGGGCTTTCGGCGGTATTTTTTGGCTGCGGGAAAAATCTGCCGAAAAAAGGAAGAAAATTGAAACAATCTGCGCCGCTGCCGCG
>DXDW01000183.1 GCA_019115305.1 Candidatus Anaerofilum excrementigallinarum | reverse complement strand
ACCCGATCTTTCCAAACCCCAGTGAAATCTAATTTTACCCGATACACAGCTTCATTGCAAGTGTTTTGCAGCATATTTTGCAATTTTTTCGTTTTGCTCACCGTGCGGGCCCGTTCCTGTCCCATTTTTCGACATTCCTACGGTCTGACGCCCCTTTTTTGCGCCAAAAAAGGCCGGAAAAGCAGCCACTGCTTCGCCGGCCTTTTTGCTTGTTGCAAAAGGGGATCTGTTATTTCTTTACCACCTTGGGACCCTGGGGAGTGTCCTCCACAGCCCAGCCCATGGAAGCCAACTGATCCCGGATGGCGTCGGCCTCGGCCCAGTTTTTGTCCTTCTTGGCCTGGGCACGGCGCTGCACCAGTTCCAGCACCTCGGCGGGAGTCTCGTCGGTATGGCGGTTGTAGACCAGGCCCAGCACGCCTACCAGCTCATCAAACACGCCGGCAACCTCCACCAGCGTCTCTTTGCTGGCTTCGGCGGACAAAGTGTTGATGTCCTTCACCAGTTCAAACACGGCGGCCAAGGCATCGGCGGTGTTGAGGTCGTCGTCCATGGCGGTGTTGAACTTGGCCTTGGCGGCCGCAGCCTTGCCGGACAGCAGGTTGCTGCCCTCCCCTGCCTTGCTGATGGCAAAGTCCAGGTTGTCGCGGCAGGTGTACAGCCGGTCCAGGCTGGAACGGCAGGCCTCGATGAGCTCCACGGTGTAGTTCAGCGGGCTGCGGTAGTGAGCGCTGAGCATGAAGTAGCGGATGGGCTCGTAGCCGTATTTTTCGGCGATCTGGCGCACGGTGAAGAAGTTGCCGGCGCTCTTGCTCATCTTGCGGTTGTCAATGTTCAGGAAGGCGTTGTGCATCCAGTACCGGGCGAAGGTGCAGCCGTTGGCGCACTCGGACTGGGCGATCTCATTTTCGTGGTGGGGGAACACCAGGTCCTGGCCGCCGCAGTGCAGGTCAATGGTGGGGCCCAGGTGAGTGCGGGCCATGGCGCTGCACTCGATGTGCCAGCCGGGACGGCCGGGGCCATAGGGGCTGGGCCAGGCGGGCTCGCCGGGCTTGGCGGCCTTCCAGACGGCAAAATCGGTGGGGTCTTCCTTCAGGTCGTCGTCCATCTGGCTGCGCAGCTCCCGGTTGCCGGCTTCCAGGTCCTCCAGCACCAGGTGGCTCAGCTTGCCGTACTCATGGAACTTTTTGGTGCGGAAATAGACGTCGCCGTTGCGGGCCACATAGGCGTAGCCCTTTTCGATGAGGTCAGCCACCAGCTCCAGGATCTGAGCGATGTGTTCGGTGGCACGGGGCATCACGGTGAGGGGCAGCACATTCAGGCCCTTGCAGTCGGTGAGGTACTCGGCCTCGTATTTCTTGGCGATCTCGGAAACGGTGCTGTTTTCCTCGATGGCACGCTTGATCAGCTTGTCGTCGATGTCGGTGACGTTGCTCACATACAGCACCTTGTTGCCGCGGTATTCCAGATACCGGCGCAGGGTATCGAAGACGATCACCGGGCGGGCGTTGCCGATGTGGATATAGTTATACACTGTGGGGCCGCAGACGTAAATGCGGTACTCCCCTTCCTTCTGGGGAACAAAGGGCACCTTTTTGCGGGTCAGGGTATCGAAAATCTGCATCAGGGGGTCACTCCTTTATAAGCGCGCCCCAAAGGGCGGGCCGGATTTTGCGGCGCAAACCGGAAACGGCGCAGACAGGCCGGCCCGCCGGAAATTCCGCAGGCCAGCCCGCTGGGGCACCTCTTTTCCCGTTTGCTGCACGAAACAGCACAAAAAGCCGCTTGCAGGCCAAAAAGCCTGCGATTCTGCCTTCATTATACCTTCTGGGCCGGGTCTGCGTCAAGTGCGCAGCGCCTGGGCGGGTTCCACGCTCTGGCCGCCGTGGAGACGGGAATACTCCGCCGCCAGGGCCACATAGTGGCTCTCCACCGAGTCGGCCACGTTGGTGAGCCGGGTTCCTTCGGTGCCGCCGGTGCGCACCAGCTGCAGGAAATCGGTGAGCAGGCGGCGGTCGCCGCCGCCGTGACCGCTGAGGTCGTCGGAGAGGGTGCGCACGTCAATTTCGGTGGTCTCGCCGCCGAAGGGGGTGCAGCGGATGACATTCTGGTCCATGTCGGCCCAGATATCCCCCATGGTCCCCATGACCTTGACGGTACGGCCGCCGCCGCTGGTAAAGGCGCACATGGTGAAGTTGACGGTGGCGCCGTTTTCCAGTTCCAGGTTTACCACCTGGTGGTCCACCACATTGTTGTCGCAGCGGTAGACGCAGCGGCCGTAGGGACCCTCGGCAATGGCCTTGCGGATGTTTTCCTCGGTGGGATGCAGGGCCAGCACGTTGCAGGGCCACTGGGTATGGCCGTGGAGCAGGCCGGTGGCGGGATTGGTGAGGTAGATTTTTTCGGCATCGTAGGGACAATTTTCCCTGGCCTGGCAGTCCACACACCGGTCGGCGCTGCCTGCGGGGGCATTTTCCGGCCGGAACAAAGACAGGCTGCCGTAGGAGGAGACCCGGGCGCAGTGGCTGCCGGCCAGCCAGAGCAGGATGTCCATGTCGTGGCAGGATTTCTGCAAAATCATGGGGCTGGTGGTGTCGCTGCTGCGCCAGTTACCCCGGACAAAGCTGTGGGCCTGGTGCCAGTAGGCCACATTTTCAATGGCCTGGATGGACACCACATCGCCGATGGCGCCCTCCTGAATAAGCTGATGGATCTTGCCGAAGAAGGGGGTGTAGCGCAGCACATGGCAGACGGCCACCTGCCGGTTGAGCCGCTGAGCGGTCTCCTCGATGCGGCGGCATTCGTCGGCATGGGGGGAAACGGGCTTTTCCAGCAGCAGATGGTACCCCTTTTCCAGAGCGGGCAGAGCGTGGCCGGCATGCTGCTGGTCCTGGGTGCAGACGAACAGCACATCGGCCAGCCGGGGCTGGGTGAGCATCTCCTCGGCGGTTTCGTAGCACTGCTCGGGAGCCAGACCAAAGGCCTGGGCGGCCTCCTGGCGGCGATCCTCCAAAGGCTCGGCAATGGCCACCACCTTGGCGTTCATGTCGGGGTGCTTGAGCAGCAGCTCGCCGTAGGTCCAGCGGCCCCGGCTTCCCAGGCCCGCAATGGCCACTGTCACCTGTTTTGTTTCCTTTTCCATTTTGTCCATCTCCTTGTGGTGCGTCCTTCGCACCGAATATATGTAGTGGGGCATATCCATACCCCGGTAATGCTTGACAAAGCTGCCCTGGCGGGTCATACCGTTTCGCTGGGCCACTTTCTGGGAAGGCAGGTTGGTGTCCCGGATGATGGAGAACACTTCCTCCGCCCCCATGGTGTCGAAGGCATAGTCCCGGCAGGCGGCGGCCGCCTCGGCGGCATAGCCCTGGTGCCAGAAGTCGTACCGGAACAGATACCCTACTTCCAGCACCCGGCGATCGGGGATCTGCTGCCAGGTGAGCCCGCACTGGCCGATCACCTCGCCGCTTTCCCGCAGCTCCACCAGCCACAGGCCCACTTGTTCCTCCCGGTAGCGGCGCAGCTGGTTGGCCAGCCACTGCTCCACCTGGGCGTCGTCAAAGGCACCTTCGTAGGCGTACATCACCCGCTCGTCCTGCAAAATGGTGCAGAGAGCGTCAAAATCCTCCGGCGTCATGCGGCGCAAAGTCAGACGGGGCGTTTGCAGTACAATACTCTTTTCTTCCAAGATAGTGCACCTCTGTGAATCATTTCAACTCTACTACGGTAACGCCGGCTTCGCCCTCGCCGTAGCGGCCCAGGCGGAAGCTCTTGACGTTCTTGTGTCCCCGCAGATGGGCCTGGATGGCCGACCGCAGCGCGCCGGTGCCCTTGCCGTGGATGAGGTAGATGGTGGTGATATTGTTGAGCACCGCGTGGTCGATGAACTGGTCGGTCTCCATCAGGGCCTCCTCCACCGTCATGCCCAGCAGGTTGATCTCCATCCGGGCGTCCCGGCTGGACTCCGACCGCTGCACTGTGGTGCTGCGCCCCGGCTGCTTTTTGGGCTGAGGCGCCTTCTGCATTTTATTGGGGGCGCACAGGCCGGACAGGGGCACCTTGGTACGCATGATGCCGGCCCGGACGCCCACCATGCCGTGGCGGTCGGGCAAAGATGTGACGGTGGCCAGCTGGTCCAGCTCGGCGATGCAGACCTCCTGGCCCACCTTTACCGACTTGAGGGGGGTAAACTCCTTGACCACATTGTGGACCACATCGGTTTTGCCGAACAGCTTTTCGGTGTCTTTGCGGGCGATCTCCCGGGCCCGCTGGGCCTTCTGGGCGGCGGAAGCCTTTTCGTCCTTCTGCAGCTTGCGCATCTCATCCATGAGGGCGTAGGCGCTGGACTGCACCTCCTGGGTCATGGTGCGGGCCTTGAGCCGGGCGGCTTCCAGCTCGGTCTCACCCTGCTTGATGAGGGCATCCCGCTGCTTGCGGGCGGATTCCAGCTGGTGTTCGGCGTCGTATTTCAGCTTTTCGATCTCGTCCTGCCGGGCCCGCAGTTCCAGCTTGAGGTCCTCCAGCTGGGCCAACACGCTGTCCAGCCGCTTGTCGTCGCTGGACAGATGCACATTGGCCGCGGCGATGATCTGGGCCGGCAGGCCCAGCTTTTCGCTGATGAGGAAAGCGTTGGATTTGCCGGGCACGCCCACGCTGAGCTTGTAGGTGGGGCGCAGGCTCTCCACGTCAAATTCGCAGCTGGCGTTCTGCACACCCGGGGTTTCCAGGGCAAACACCTTCATCTCGGCGTAGTGGGTGGTGGCCATAATCCGGGCCCGCAGCTGGCGCAGCCGCTCGATGATGCTCACGGCCAGGGCCGCGCCCTCGGCAGGGTCGGTACCGGCGCCCAACTCGTCCAGCAGCACCAACGTGTTGGGACCGGCGGCTTCCAGAATGCCCACGATGTTGCGGATGTGGCCCGAGAAGGTGGACAGGCTCTGCTCGATGCTCTGCTCGTCGCCGATATCCACCAGATAATCGGAAAAGACGCAGACGGTGCTGCCCGCCAAAGCGGGGATCAGCAGGCCCTGCTGGGCCATGGCGCAGAGCAGACCGGCGGTTTTCAGGGTGACGGTCTTACCGCCGGTGTTGGGGCCGGTGATGACCATGGTGTCATAGCTCTGGCCCAGCTCCACATCGATGGGCACCACCTTGGCGGGATCGATGAGGGGATGGCGGGCTTTTTTCAGGCAGAACCAGCCCTGGTCGGTGACCTCAGGCATGGTGGCGTTCTGAGCCAGGGCCAGCCGGGCCTTGGCCAGCAGCACATCGATATCCAGCATACAGCCGTAGCCAAACAGCATGGCCTGCTCCTGCTGGGCGATCTGGGAGGTGAAGGCCTCCAGAATGCGCTCCATCTCGGCGGCCTCCTGGCTGCGCAGCTGCATGATCTTGGCGTTGGCCTCCACCACGGCGGTGGGCTCCACAAACAAAGTGGCACCCGAGGAGGACACGTCGTGGATGACGCCTCCCACCTCGCCCCGGAACTCAGCCTTTACCGGCACCACGAACCGGCCGTTTCGGATGGAGACCACGGCGTCCTGCAAATATTTGTTGGAGTTGGGATTTTTGATCATCTGATCCAGTCGGTCCCGGATGCTGCTCTCGGTCTGGCGGATCTTGCGGCGCAGCTGGTAGAGCTGGTCGCTGGCGGTGTCGGCCATCTCCTCCTCCGAGAGGATGGCTTCGGTGATCTGCTTTTCCAGGGTAGGCTGGGGGGTCATGCCGTAGAACAGATCGTCCACCGGCAGCATATCGTGCTCGGTGATATGGTACCACTCATTGAGGGTACGGAAGTTGCGCAGCACCGCGGCACAGCGCAGCAGCTCGGCCATGGACAGCACGCCGCCTTTACTGGCACGCTGCACAATGGCCTCCAGCCCCTCCACCGGGGAAAACCGGGGCGAGCCGTTTTTCAGCAGCAAAGTGGTCATGCTGTCGGTCTGGCGCAGGGCCCAGCGGGCCTCGTCGGCGTCCTGGGCGGCAGGCTGCTCCAGCAGCCGAGTCCTGGCCTCGCTGCACAGAGCATAGCCGGCGGCCCGGTCCAGGATCTTGTCCAGTTCCAGAGCCTTGTAGTATTTATTCGTTTCCATGATTTCTCCTTGTTATGGCAATGATGACAGGGCAATGCCGCCCCTTTCAGGGCAGCACACTGTTCAGAAAATCCAGTGTTTTGGGGGGCTTTTCCAGCACCGACAGCACCTGGGCCTGGCTGATGCGGCTCAGCTGTGCCAGGGCATCGGGGGCGATGGAAAAGGAAAAGATCTTTTTGTCCTCCGAAAGCAGAACATGGCGCAGGGCCGCCAGGGCCGCGGCGTTGAGGTTGGGCTGCAGCCCTTTGGCAGCGGCGCAGTCGGCACAGAGCAGCTGGCCGCCCTGCACATCCAGATGAAAGCCGCCCCCCTCGTACCGGCCGCAGTCGGCGCACATGACGATATTGGGCATGTATCCCGCCAAGGACAGCAGCCGCAGCTCGGCCACCGCCCGGATCTGGCGGGGATCTTTTTTGGTTTCGGACAAAAGATAGAGGGTGTTGAGCAGCAGCCGCAGGATACCCGCGGCCTCGGCGCCGGTGGGCTGCAAGGTGGCGGCCAGCTCGGCCAGGTACATGGCCAGGGCCAGCCCCTCCACACTGCTGCGCAGCCCGAAGAACACTTCCTTTACCTGGGCTTCGTCCACGCTGTATGATCCGCTCCGCCCTTCAAAAAAGGTGAAATCCGAATAGCAAAATAGCCCGCAGGCACTGAAAAGCTTGCTTTTCAGCCGCAGGCTCCCTTTTGCCGAGGCGCTCACCACCCCCTGCGGGGTGAGGATGGTGAGCATCCGGTCGGATTCACGAAATTTTACTTCCCGGAGCACCAGCCCCGGCGTTGTCGTTCGCATTGGGTTCCTCTTCCCGGCAGACGGCCTGCTTGAAGCGCAGATAATCGGCCACGCTGCCTGTGTGTTCAAAGTCCTTCCATAGATCCTGCTGCGGTTTCATGGCGGCCCTCCCTGTTCCGGAGCGGCGGTCCGGTGTGTATGTCCACCATTGTAAACCTTTTGCGGCGCGGATACAGGGGAAAGGCGTCGGTTTTTGGCGCCGGGCGGTCGCCTATTTCTGGAAGCCGAAGTTGTTGAGCAAAAATTCGTTGTCCCGCCAGTCGTCCTTCACCTTTACCCAGCACTGAAGGTTGACCTTGGCGCCCAGAAACTCCTCGCACTCGGCCCGGGCCTCGCTGGCGATGCGCTTGAGCATCTGGCCGCCCTTGCCGATCACCATACCCTTGTGGCTCTTGCGCTCGCAGTAGATATTGACGTCGATGTCGATGATGTTTTTGTCTTCTCGCTCTTTGAACCGCTCCACCGTCACGGCGATGCCGTGAGGAATCTCGTCCCGCAGATGCAGCAGCATCTTTTCCCGCAACACCTCGGCCACCAGCGCCTTTTCGGGCATATCAGTGTAGGCGTCGTCGGGGAAATAGTGGGGACCTTCCACCGCATAGGGTACCAGCAGATCGAACAGCTCCTCGCAGTGCTCATCCGCCTTTACCGAAACGGCAATCACCTTCTCAAACACCCCCAGCTGCTCCAGCTGGCGGCGGCGAAGTTCCAGGTCCTCGGGCTTTTTCAGGGTATCGGTCTTGTTGATCACAGCGATGGCCGGCACCCGCTTTGCCTTCAGATCAGCCACCATCTGCTCCTCCGACTCGTTGAGCTCGCCGTAGGGCTCAAACAGCATCAGCGCTGCGTCCACCTCGGCGATGGAATCGGTGGCAGCCTTGCCCATCCGCTCTCCCAGCCGGGTGCGGGGGCGATGGATGCCGGGGGTGTCCAGCAGCACATACTGCACCTCGTCCCGGGTCACGATGCCGGTGATGCGGGTGCGGGTAGTCTGGGGCTTGGAGGTGACGATGGCCACCTTCTCCCCCACCAGCCGGTTGGTCAGGCTGGATTTGCCCACGTTGGGGCGGCCCACCAGGGCCACAAATACAGAACTTGTCAAAGGTGTTTTCCTTTCCTGCAAAATTTACTTTTTGTCCCGGCGCAGCCAGGCAGGCTGGAACACAAAGGCCCAGGCCAGGACCAGTGAAAGGGCCAGCAGCCCCAGGCAGATCGGCCGGGCCGCAAACCAGCCCAGGATATACAGCAAGGTGTCCGGCTGCCAGAACAGGGCAATGCCGCACACCGCCGCCCCGATGCTGAACACCAGCACTGCCCCGGCGGCCATGTCCTTCACAACGCCGGCGGTGCGCCAGCGGGCGGGCTCGGGGTTTTCCACAGTGCGCTCCAAAGCCGAGTTCACCAGCTCCAGGGCCATCACCCCGGCACAGACCACCGCCAGCAGGCCGTATTCCGCCGCCGTAAAATCGTAAAACAGCGAAAACAGCGCCACATACAGAGCGGTGCAGAGATGAAAGCGCATATTGCGCTCCTCACGCAGAGCCGCCGCAATGCCCGAAGCTGCGTAGCGGAAACTGCTGAAAAACGGGGGATGCCGCATGCCTTATACCTGGTCGGCGGTATAGGAGACAGTGCGGGGCAGACCCAGCTGGATCAGCACGGCCTCTTCCTTTTCCCGCATCTTCACGGCTTCCAGGCCGCCGGCCTCGTGGTCGTAGCCCAGCAGATGCAGCATGGAGTGCACCGTGAGGAAGGCGATCTCCCGCTGCAGGGGATGGCCGTAGAGCTGGGCCTGCTCCATGGCTTTTTCCATGGAGATAACGATATCACCCAGCATGGCACAACCGGTGTCCTCGTTGATGTCGTACTCGCCGTTTTCGCCCAGAGGGAAGCTGAGCACGTCGGTGGGGGTGGGTTTGTTGCGGTATTTTTCATTGAGGGCAGCGATGGTGTCGTTGTCCACGAAGGTGACGCTGATCTCCGCGGGGCGGCCGAATTTTTCAAATTCCAGCACCGCGTTGCAGCTGCGGCGAATGAGGATGCGCAGCCCCGAGGGCACCTTGACGGCATTCTGCTGGTTGGAAATGTAGACTTTGTTGGACATAAGATCTCACAGCCTTTCCTGCCCCGGCACGCACCGGCTTGTCCGCCGGGCAAGGGGCATTGATTTTTTAGGAAGCATCAAAAGGGAAAGCAGATTCCGCTTTCCCTGAACACAAAAATACTCTTGCCTGTTTCGGCAAATTTCGCGTCTAAAAGGCCGTCAGCCCTGACGAGGGCCGCGGCTCTGATCCCGCCGGGCCCGTGCAGCGGCCGCGCGGTCGTATGCTTTGACGATCTCCTGCACCAAGCGATGGCGCACCACGTCTTTTTCGGTGAAATACACCTGGGCGATGCCGTCGATGGATTTCAGCACCCGCAGCGCGTCCACCAGGCCGCTGCGGCTTTTGTCCGGCAGGTCGATCTGGGTGACGTCGCCGGTCACCACCACCTTGCTGCCGAAGCCCATGCGGGTGAGGAACATCTTCATCTGCTCGGGGCTGGTGTTCTGGGCCTCGTCCAAAATAATGAACGCGTCGTCCAGAGTCCGGCCGCGCATATAGGCCAGCGGGGCAACCTCGATGGTCTGTTTTTCCTGCAGCCGCTGGAAGGTCTCGGCACCCAGCATATCAAACAGGGCGTCGTAGAGGGGGCGCAGATAGGGATCCACCTTGTTCTGCAGATCGCCGGGCAGAAATCCCAGCTTCTCCCCTGCCTCCACTGCCGGCCGGGTGAGGATGATGCGGCTGATCTCGTGGGCTTTGAAGGCCTTGACGGCCATAGCCACCGCCAGATAGGTCTTGCCGGTACCTGCCGGGCCCACGCCGAAGGTGATGGAATTTTTGCCGATGGCCTCCAGATACCGCTTTTGTCCCAGGGTCTTGGGGCGCACCGGTCTGCCCTTGGTGGTGATGGCGATGAAATCGCCGGTGAGCTCGCTGATCTTGCCATCCTCCCCCGAACGGGCCAGAGAGATGCAGTAGCGCACCGTCTGCTCCTCAAGCGGGGTTTTGTTGGCAATGAGGGTGAGCATGGCGTCCACTGCGCGCGCGGCGCCCTCCACGCCTTCCTCCTCGCCGGTGAGCTTGATCTCAGAGCCCCGGCAGACCGCCGTTACCCCAAATTCCTGCTCCAGCAAACGGATGTTTTCGTCACAGCTTCCGAATACCAGCAGGGCGGTATCCAGACTGTCCAATTCGATTTGACGTTCGGTCATGTAACCTCCTGTAAAAACGCAGTTCTGCCCGGCAAAGGCTCCGGCGCGAAAACCGCTAGCGTACTGATGTTATTATACCACATTTTGGTCGGCGAAGTATAGATATATTTCATAGAATTTTTCATGCCGCATTAGCTAATTTTCACAAGGCTGCTGCTGAGCGATCTGGGCAACGGCCACCAATTCCATCTCCACCTGCAGTTTTCCCTGTTCAAGCCGGCTGTACACCCTTTCACTTCGGATCTCGGCACCGGACAGCTGCTGCAGCAATTGCTCCCGACAGGCCAGCTTTGCCAGCTCCAATGCCTGCTCCTCGGTGAAGGTCACTGTTTGCTGCACCGAGCCGGTGACCCAAGTTTCTTCCAGAGTGGCGGGCAGGGCGAAGCCCAGAATGGTAAGGGGACGGCTGGTCACCGACGCCTGCTCCTCCGGCCCGGCCTGGGGCTGGGGGCCCAGCGGAATGGTCTGGCCCAGCACCAGCAGACGGCGGCCGCGGCGTCCTCCGCTCTGGGGCAGGGCAACGGTGGTTTCCATGGGCTGCTGGGCCTGGCACCGGAAGGTCACCTGGGCCATCACCTCCCCGGCGCTCTGCACCTCAAACAGACGGCCGTCCCGGTCCTGGTAGCGCCCTGCCGCCAGCTGCTGGCCTTTCGCCACCGTCTGGCCGGGGCTGCAAAGGGGCTGGCCGCTCTGGATATTCACCTCCAGCACCACCCCGTCAGCCACGGAGACCAGATCGCAGCTCCGGCCCTGGGGCAGCTCCGGCGCCGGGCGCAGCTGACTGGCCTCCACCACCAGCCTGCCCCGGTAAAAGTTGAGGGTGAGCCAGCTGTATTCCTCATTCTGGGCCAGCAGCTCCTGCCGGGCGGCGTCCAGGGAATCGGGCCGGAGCCAGGCGCCTTCCCAGATTCCTGCCTGGAGCAGTTGGCTGCGCAGCTGGATCTGCTGGGCGGCGGGCAGACCGTCGAACCGGATGGCCCAGACCACATTTCCCGAAAAAGCCAGCACCGCCGCCAGTACCAGCGGTCCCAGCACAAGACCCCAGCGTCCCCGCCAGCGCAGCAGCACAAAGCAAAGCCCCTGCTTTTTCGCCAGACGCACCCGGGTGTGGCTGCGCCGGGCCAGGGGCCGCAGCCGGTGGTAACAGCGGGCGGGGGTCCAGGCGGTGAACCCCAAAGCGGTGGCCCGCACCCCGCTCACCGGTATTCCCTGACCGGCGCAGGCCGTGAGCAGCTTTTCAGCGTCCCCTCCTTCCGCCCGAAACCGCACCCTGCCCAGCAGCCATCCCAGCATCTCGCCATCCCCCGCCTTTCCCGTCGTTGTTTTTCAGTTCAATGGAAAACACCTGGCCCTTTACAAACAAATTGCGGCCGGCCAGCTCGGCCAGGGCCAGGCCCTCCCCCCGGACGCAGAGCCGCTGCCGGCCCATATCCAGTTCCACCGTATCGTCGGTATATTTCAGCACGCCCCGGCAGTTCTCCACCTCCATGCCTCCGGCGCAGTCCAGATGCAGCACACCCCGGCCATAGAAGCCGGCGGGAGGCTGGGCGAACCATCCCCGCACCAAAGCGGCAGGGCGTCTTTTTTTCCGCTGTCTTTTGCGAGCCATGCAGCCCTCCCCCTTTCCCGCGCCGGTATTGCCGGCGGCAGACGCTACATATATATTGTGACGAGGTGAGAGGATATGAATGTTTTGTGCCGTGGGGTCCGCTGGGCCCCGGGGCTGGCGGCTCTGGCCGGAGCGGCGCTGGTGCTGGCCCGGCCCCAGGCGGCGGTGCTGGGGGTGAGCGAAGGGCTGGCCCGCTGCTATTCCGCCATCATCCCGGCCCTGTTTCCCTTTTTTGTTCTCAGCCAGCTTTTTCTGGAAAGCCCCGTGGCCCGGCTGGCGGGGATTCCCCTGCGGCCGGTGGCCCGCAGCCTGGGTCTGGAACGCCAGAGTGCCGGCCTGCTGCTGGCGGGCTGGGTGGGAGGCTTTGCGGTGGCGGCCAAGGGGGTGGGCCTGCAGCTGCGGGCCGGGCAGCTGAACCGCCGCCAGGGGCAGATCGCTCTGCTGGCCTGCGCCGCCGCCGGCCCCTCCTTTGCCATCAGCGCCGTGGGGTATCTGCTGCTGGGCAGCAGCCGGCTGGGGGTCTGCCTCTATCTGGCTCAGCTGCCCGCCTGCTGGCTCACGGCGCTGGCGGCCCGGATGCTGGCAAAAGAGCAGCCGAGAGAAGCACCCCCTTCGGCCTCTGCCCCGGGGGGCGGTTTTGCGGCGGCGGTAAGCCAGGGGGTGAACTCCACTTTGACGGTGTGCGGGTATGTGATCTTTTTCCAGCTGCTGTACCGGCTGCTGGCGCCGGCAGACAGCTGGCCTTTGGCGGCGCTGCTGGAGATGACGCTGG